>JALYXY010000082.1 GCA_030946875.1 Pseudomonadota bacterium
GCACTGGGTGGTGGTGTCCGGAAACGCCGAGGTGACTCGCGACGACGAGGTCTATCGCCTCTCGGCCAACGAGTCGACGTACATTCCTGTCGAAACGCGCCATCGCCTCGTGAATCCAGGATCAGCGCCGCTCGTGATGATCGAAGTGCAATGCGGGGGTTACCTGGGCGAGGACGACATCGTGCGCTTCGACGACAAGTACGGACGGGTCCCGGCGTCGGCGTAAGCGCTCGCGCGTCAGGCGCTCGGGCGGAGTGCCCGCTGATGCTACGCGTCTCTCGATTCCCGAACGGACACAAATGTTCAATCCATTCCGGGCGCCAGCGGTATCGGCCGCCCGATGCGGCTCGTCACGAAAATGCCGGTCAGGATGAGCGCAATGCCGAGCACGTGATAGCCGGCGAGCCGCTCACCCAGGAACAGCCACGCCAGCACCACCCCGAACACGGGCATGAGGTGCACGAAAAGACCTGCGACGCTCGCCCCGACCATCTCCACACCGCGGTTCCAGAAGATGTAGGCAAGCACGGACGAAAAGAGGCTCACGAAGAGAAGACCGGCCAGGTTCGTCGCGCTCATTACGGGCACACGTCCCAGCATCATTTCGCCGATGAACAACGGCAGCACCGCAAGGTCTCCGATGCAGGCGAGCACGAACAGGAACGTGAAGAGATGCAGGCCCGCAGGACGCCAGCGCAGACCGACGGTGTAAAGCGACCACATCGACATGGAAGCGATCACCAGGAGGTCGCCGACATTGAGCTGCAGCGAAGCAAGAGCGGCCAGGCTCCCTCGCGACAGGATCGCCAGCACGCCCGCAAGCGATAACGCGACGCCTGCGAGTTGCGTCCGTGACAAACGCTCGCCGAGAAAAATCCACGAGATGGCAACGATCATCACCGGGATGAACGAATTGAGAATGACTCCGTTCGTGGCCGTAGTGTAGTTGAGCCCCAGGTAGGCAAGTGCGTTGTGCGTGCCCACGCCGATGAGCCCGAGCAGGAGCAGCGGCACCCAGCTGCGCCGTACGACGGGCCACTCGCGACGGACGTGACGCCATGCAAAGGGCATGAGCATCAGGATCGCGAAGAACCAGCGCAGAAATGTCATCGCGAACGGCGCGATGTCCGTCGCCATGCCCCGGCCGACGATCCAGTTGGATGCCCAGAAGAGCGGCGTCAAGGTCAGCAGAAGGTAAGGAGAAACTGTCCATCTCCGCGACGCGCCCATCTTGACGATTATCACACGCGCTGAACGACGCGACTTTCAGCAGCAAGTGCGTGGACCCGGGCGGTGTGCTCGCAGTGGACGCCGGGATGCGAGCGACGCGACTGTATAATCCTCGCGCTGTCATGCCTGCAATCGATCCGGCCTCTACTTTCGTCGGGGCGGACGAGTCTACCGCCCCTCAAGCGCCAGCCGTCCCCCCCTCTGTCCTTTCCGCAACGAGTGCCTCCGCGCTCGCGGCATGGGCGCAGCTCGCCCCGGCACTTCCGCGCGCCGGGCAGCGGGTGCGCACAGCACCCGTCGTCGGGTCTGGGGACGCCCTGCTACTTGCTCAGCTCGCCACCACGTGCAGCACGTCGGGGCGCACGCTTGCGGTTCTTTGCGCCGACGCGCTGACCACGCAGCGACTGATGGAGGAAATCACGTGGTTCGCACCGCACATCAACGTAGCGCTTTTCCCCGATTGGGAAACGCTGCCTTACGATCATTTCTCGCCCCACCAGGACCTCGTCTCCGAGCGCCTTGCCACCCTCTATCGCATGTCTCGCGGCCAATGCGACGTCGTCATCACGGCTGCGACGACGGCGCTCTACCGTCTCGCACCCCCGAGCTATCTCGCCGCGTTCACGTTCTTCCTCAAACAGGGTGAACGCCTGGACGTCGATCGCCTGCGATCGCAGCTTTCGCTCGCCGGGTATCAGCACGTCACGCAGGTCGTGTCGCCCGGCGAATACAGCGTCCGCGGCGGCCTGATCGATCTTTTTCCGATGGGCAGCGTGCTGCCCTACCGCATCGATCTCTTCGGCGATGACATCGAGACGATTCGCACGTTCGATGTCGACACGCAGCGCACCCTCTATCCGATGCCCGATGTACGGCTGCTTCCAGCGCGCGAGTTTCCTTTGGATGAGGCGGGCCGCACCCGTTTTCGTGGACGCTTTCGCGAGGTGTTCGAAGGCGATCCTTCCAAGTCCACGCTGTACAAGGACGTGAGCAACGGCATTACGCCCGGCGGCATCGAGTACTACCTTCCGCTCTTCTTCACCGAGACGTCGACTTTCGCCGATCATCTGCCGGGCGACACCGTGATCGCTCTGCACGGCGACGTGCAGGAAGCCGTCCGCCATTTCTGGCAGGACACCGAGTCGCGTTACAAGCTGATGCGCGGCGACAAGTCGCGTCCACTGCTTCCACCCACGGACATCTTCCAGCCGCCGGATGCGTTCAATGGAATGCTGAAGGGCTACGCGCGTGTCGAGCTCACCGTCACGGCGCGCGAGGCGGACGAGTCAGCGGACAGCGACACTGGAGTCCCTGCGCGCACCGCCGCGCTTCCGCCGGTGCAGGTCGACCGCAGGGCGGAAGATCCGATCGCCCGCCTGAAGCGCTTCGTGGAGAGCGGTGCGGCGCGCACCGTGATCTGCGCGGAAAGCGCGGGCCGGCGAGACACCATGCAGCAGTATTTCGCCGAGTACGGCCTGCAGCTCCCGCTGATCGAGGACTGGACGCAGTTTGCCGCCGATGAGGCCGCAGGCCCGGCCGGCCTTGCCGTATCACCGTTGCATACCGGCTTCGCATGGGCGAGCCAGCGCATCGCATTCGTCACCGAAGCGGAGCTCTACGCGGGCGTCGTGCGCCGCGCCCGACGTGACGCAGCACGCCGCACCAACGTCGATGCGATGCTGCGCGACCTTTCTGAAGTTCGAATCGGCGATCCGGTGGTGCACGAGCAGCATGGCATCGGACGCTATCTGGGCCTCGTCAACATGGACCTCGGTGAGGGACCGACCGAGTTCCTGCAGCTCGTCTACGCCAACGACGCGAAGCTGTACGTGCCGGTGTCGAACCTCCATCTCATCGGTCGCTACAGCGGTGCGGCACCGGAAGCCGCCCCTTTGCACGAGTTGGGCGGAGGGCAATGGGAGAAGGCCAAGAAGCGCGCGGCGCGACAGGCGCATGACACCGCGGCCGAGCTTCTCAATCTGTATGCGCAACGCGCGGCACGCAAGGGACACGCCTTCAAGTTCAACGCCCACGATTACGAAGCCTTTGCGGAAGGGTTCGGATTCGAGGAGACACCCGACCAGGCGGCGGCGATCGAGGCCGTGATCCACGACTTGACGTCGGGTCAACCGATGGATCGGCTCGTGTGCGGCGACGTCGGATTCGGCAAGACCGAAGTCGCGCTGCGCGCGGCATTCGTGGCACTTGCCGACGACAAGCAGGTGACGATCCTGGTGCCGACGACCCTTCTAGCGGAGCAGCATTTCCAGGTGTTCTCGGATCGCTTCGCGGACCTGCCGGTGAAGCTCGCCGAGCTCTCCCGATTCCGTTCGGCCAAAGAGGTCAAGCTGGCCCTCGAAGGGCTCGCCAACGGCACCATCGATCTCGTGATCGGCACCCACAAGCTGCTGCAGGCGGACGTCAAGTTCAAGAACCTGGGTCTCGTCATCATCGACGAGGAGCACCGGTTCGGCGTGAGGCAGAAGGAGCAGCTGAAGAAGCTTCGCGCCGAGGTTGACGTGCTCACCCTGACGGCCACGCCGATCCCGCGCACACTCGCGATGTCGCTCGAAGGCATTCGCGATTTCTCGGTGATCGCGACGGCTCCGCAGCGCCGGCTCGCCATCAAGACTTTCGTTGCGCAATATTCACCCGGCATCGTGCGCGAAGCGGCGCTGCGCGAGCTGAAGCGCGGCGGCCAGATCTACTATCTGCAGAACGACATCTCGACCATCCGCACGACCGCCGAACGACTGGGGCAACTCCTGCCGGAAGCGCGCATCGCGATCGCCCACGGCCAGATGCCCGAGCGCGAGCTCGAGCAAGTGATGCGCGAGTTCTATCAGCAGCGCTGCAACCTGCTCGTGTGCTCCACGATCATCGAAACCGGCATCGACGTGCCGACGGCCAACACCATCATCATCGATCGCGCCGACCGGTTCGGGCTCGCGCAGTTACATCAGCTGCGCGGGCGTGTCGGCCGTTCGCATCACCAGGCGTATGCATACCTCTTGACACCACCCGAGGAGGGTCTCGGCGCGCAGGCGAAGAAACGTCTCGAAGCCATCCAGATGATGGAGGACCTGGGTTCCGGCTTCTATCTGTCGATGCACGACCTCGAGATCCGTGGCGCGGGCGAGGTGCTCGGCGAATCGCAGTCCGGCGAGATGAAGGAAATCGGCTTCCAGCTGTACGCCGACATGCTGAAGTCCGCCGTGCGCGCCTTGCGGGCGGGACAGGAGCCCGATCTCGCCGCGCCGCTCGGCGTCACGACTGAGATCAATCTCCACGTGCCCGCGCTGCTTCCGGAAACGTACTGCAACGACGTGCACGAGCGGCTCGTGCTCTATAAGCGTCTTGCGAACTGCGATACCCTCGATGAGCTTGAACGCATGCAGGAGGAGCTCGTCGACCGGTTCGGTGGCCTTCCCGAGTCGGCCCAGGCGCTGGTCGCGTGTCACCGGCTGCGCATCGTCGGCCACCCGCTCGGCGTGGTGAAGATCGATGGCGGTCCCGAGCGCTCGACGATCCAGTTCGTGCCCAAACCCCCTTTCGATGCGGGCAAGCTCATCCTGCTCATTCAGCGCGATGGCCGCATACGTTTCGCGGGGCCGGATCGCATCCGCATCGAACGCGCCGCGCCGGCACTGCAGGAGCGGGTGACGCTGCTTCGCGATTTCCTGTCGAAGCTCGCATGATCCCGGGCGAGAAGAACGTCACCAGTGCGCTCCCCGCGCAGGTGCAGGTCATCGTCCGCGACTGGCTGTCGTCCAATCACGTGCTGCTCAAAAGCTCCGAGGGACACGTGCTGATCGACTCCGGCTATGTGCGCCATGTACCGGTCACCCTTCGCCTGCTCGAGAGCCCGCACGCGCTCGCCGACGACCCGCTCGCTCTCATCGTCAACACACACTGCCATTCCGATCACATGGGCGGCAACGCTGCCGTGGCACGCCGCTATGGGTGCCCCATCGCAATACCCGCGGGTGAAGCGGAGCTGATCGAGGACTGGAATGGCGAGGCCCTGCTCCTCGATTACGCCGATCAGGAGGCCGAGCGGTTCGTCGTCTCACGGAAGCTTTACCCGGGCGAGACGTATGGCTGGGCCGATCTCGAATGGCAGGCGCTGGCGGCCCCGGGACACGACATGGGCGCCCTCATGTTCTTCAATGCGGAGCACGGCATCCTCGTCTCCGGGGACGCGCTCTGGCGCCGCGGGTTCGGCGTGCTGATGCCGCCCGAGATCGAACCGCGGGCACTGGCCGCCACGCGCGCAACCCTCGACCTCATCGCTTCGCTCCCGGTACGCGTCGTGATTCCCGGACATGGTGACCCGTTCAGCCAGGTCGATGCCGCCCTGGAGGTTGCATACGGACGGCTCGCCCGCTTCGAGGACAATCCCGCGAGCCTTGCACCCTACGCTCTCAAGGTGCTCTTTGCGTTCGCGCTGCTGATCCAGCGCCGGTTCGCGATCGAAGAGTTGCCGGCGTATGTGCAGCGAGTCGGCGTCTTTCGCGATTTCAACGCGCAGTTCCTGCACCAGCCGGCTACCGACCTCGCCGACTGGCTCGCGATGGAGCTGACGCGTTCGGGCGCCGCGCACCGCGAAGGTGGTTGGCTCGTTGCGGGCATGCGATGATTCGCGGGTGACGGCGTGACCCACTCGCGGAATAATGGCGTCATCGAAACTGTTTCGATCTTCGTATGATGTGCGTAACGGACCATGGCTGACTGGCTCGAGTCCCCTGCAGTGCAGGCGGGTGTCGCACCGCTCCTCGTCGGGTTCCTAATCGCGCTGGCGTTACATCGCACACGGTTCACCTGGCTCGCGGTCGTCGCAGGAGTCGCGGTGGCAACCGCGCTCACCACGGGGTTCGACATGACCCCGCTGACCGCGGGGCGCAAGATCATGCTGCTCGCGTTTGCAGCGCCCATCGCCGGCTTCGCGGCCGATCACATGACACCGAAGCGCGGAGTCCGCATCGCCGTTCCGGTGGTTGCGGGCCTGCTCACGTGGTGGGTGTTTGCATCGGTGCTTGCACAGCGCGAGGGCACGCAGCGCATCGCGCTCGCCATCTTCGTCGCGGTCGCGGTCGGGGTCACCGTGGCGGCAGTCGATCTCGTGCGCCACGACGGGCTGCGCAGCTCGGCCGTGGGAGTGGGCGCAGGGCTCGCGGTCGGCATCGCAGCCGTGATCTCGGCATCCGTCGGATTCTTGATGAATGGCGTCGCGCTCGCGGCGGGTTCCGGAGCCGTCGCGCTGTCGCAGGTGATCACGCGCCGCGAGGTCGCGCCGGGCTTTTTCGGCGCCCTGTCCATTGGATTGCCGTTCGCGTTGTTTGCCGCGGGAGCCTTCATTCTGGCGGAGCTTCCGTGGTATGCGCTGATCCTCATGCCCGTCGTGCCGATCGCTGCGACGCTGCCACGTCACCGTCGCAGGGGCACATTCCTGCACGGCTTGTTCCTGCTCACCCTCGTCCTCATTGCCGCCATGCTGCCCATCACCGCGGCGTGGCTTGCCACCCGCTCCACCTGACCTCAACCAAGGAGAACCACATGTTCCGCCGCATCCTTCCGCTTGCATTGACCCTGCTGGCAGCACCCGCGGTCGCAGCCACCGACACCTATACGCTCGACCCGTATCACACGTTCGTCAACTTCACCGTCGATCACCTTGGCCTCTCGACCATCCATGGCAGGTTCGGCAAGACCACCGGCAAGATCGGGGTCGATCGTGCCGCTCACACGGCATCGCTCGAGGTCCAGATCGACGCTTCGTCGGTCGATACCGGAGACAACGAGCGTGGCTCTCGCCCGCGCTCGCGCAACGAGCACCTGCGCTCGGCCGATTTTTTCAACGCCGCAGAATTCCCGCACGCGATGTACAAATCCACACGCGTGGTCTTCAATGGCGATACGCCTGCGACGATCGAGGGCAATCTGACGCTCCTCGGCGTGACCAAGCCGGTGGCACTCAAGGTCGAGCGCTTCAAGTGCATCATGGAGCAGAACAACAA
>JALYXY010000117.1 GCA_030946875.1 Pseudomonadota bacterium
GTCCCGTACTTCGGACAGGATCTCTATCCGGCATTCGGGCGCGATCAGGACGGACTTTCCGGCATCACCGTGCCGTTTCTCGGGATCTCGGGAACCGCGGACACGACCGCCCCGATCTCGGCCGCGGAGGCTGGCGTGCGCCGTCTTGCGGGATCGCGCATCCTGGTGGCCCTGAATGGCGTCGAGCACGGGTTCGATATCCCCTCGACGCAGGACATCTTCACGTGGTCGCTCACCTTTCTCGCGGCCCACGTGCAGGACGACAAGCTCGCAAGGGTACGCATCGCGCGGATGCAAAGCGTGGCCGGAGGCGGCGATGACCACACGCTGATCGATTACACCGCGCCTTCTGCGCCGAGTGTCGGCGAAACGCTCGTGACCGAATTCCATCGCGATGCGAACGATCACTACTTCATCACCGGCGAGCCTGCCGAAGCCGCCATGCTCGATGCAGGGACGATCGTGCGCGGGTGGACACGCACCGGGTTTGCGTTCAAGGCGTGGCCGGCGGGTTCGCCCAGTGGTGTTGCCACGTGTCGTTTCTTCGGAACGCCCGGCGTAGGCCCCGATTCACACTTCTATACCAACAGTGCGAGCGAGTGTGCCACCGTACGAGCCAATCCGGCGTGGACTTACGAAGGGATCGCGTTCAATGCGTTGCCGGCAGCGGGTGGCACCGCGACCACCGCTGCGGATTGCCCTCTCGATCGCATTCCCGTCACCCGCCTGTACAACAACGGCAGGGGCGGGCAAGCCAACCATCGCTACCTCACGAGCCGCAGCGAAACCGCGGCTACGCTAGCGCGGGGATGGATCGTGGAAGGGCCGGTGTTCTGCGGCTTGCCGTGACGCGCTGACGAGCTCGCGCTCTGTCAGCTCGTCGCGTTGATGAGCCCGCACAACGCATCGAACACGCCGGGCGCCGAACCGATCACTCTGGCGCCGACGGCAAGCGGACTGGACCCTGGATAGGGCAGCACGCGTCCGCCAGCCTCCTCGATCAGCAGAAGCCCCGCGCAGGCATCCCAGGGGTGCATGTGCGGCTCGTAGAACGCGTCGTATCGGCCAGCGGCCGTGTGCGCCAGCATCAAGGCGCCCGCGCCCATGTCCTTGAGCGCGGCTCCGCTGTCGAGCATGCGGCGTCGCAGGGCGAGATGCTCGTCAAGTGAATGGCGGGGCACGTAACCGGCAGCCACGAGCGCCTCATCCAGTGCACCACACGAGGATATGCGCAGTGGCTGGTCGCCGCACCACGCACCCTTGCCGCGCTGCGCCCAGAAGAGCTCGTCCAGGCAAGGGTCGTACACGACGCCAATCTCGCGCACCCCGTCCGCAACGAAGCCGATCGAGACGCACCAGTAACGCACGCCATGCACGAAGTTGATCGTGCCATCGACGGGGTCGACCACCCAGCTTTCGCGGCCCGTGGATCCGCCTTCCTCTTCTCCGAGAAAGTGATCGTCCGGAAACCGGCGCTCGATCTCGCGACGCACGAGCGCCTCCACTGCGCGATCGGCTTCGCTCACCCAGTCTTGCGGTCCCTTCGCTTCACGCGAATAGGCGAGGTCGCGATGAAAGTAGCGCAGCGCCAGCGCACCGCCGGCACGTGCAAGCTCGCGCGCCAGCACGGCTCGTGCGTCGAGATCGGCAGCAGTGAGACTCATGCAGCGGGCAGCGGAATGACACCGCGCGCGACGAAGCCGACACTCACCGTCGCCCCTATGGCGTATGGCGTATCGACATGCGGATCGATCACGAAAAGATCGCCAATGATCGTATTCACGGTGTACTCCATGACGGCGCCAAGATACGCCGCCTTGCGTACGGTGCCTTCGAGCGCGGTCGTGCCCGGGGCATGCAGCACCACTGCTTCGGGACGGATCGCGACCGGCACTTCTCCTGCCTGCAGACCCCGGTGCACGACGTCGATCGTGAGCGGCCCGAGTTGCAGGCGGGCGCCGTCCATGCCGCTGCGGATCAGCGTGCCGGCCAGATGGTTTGCTTCGCCCATGAACGTCGCCACGAATCCGTTGTGCGGATCCATGTAGAGCTCCCGCGGTGCACCGGCTTGCGCGATCACGGCCTTGTCCATCACGATGATGCGATCCGAGACTGCAAGCGCCTCGGACTGGTCATGGGTGACGTACACCACGGTGAGTCCCAGGCGTTGCTGCAGATCGCGTATCTCGTCGCGCATCTGCCGGCGCAGGCGCGCGTCGAGATTCGACAGGGGCTCGTCGAAGAGCAGCACGGAAGGCTCGAGCACCAGCGCGCGCGCCACCGCAACCCGTTGCTGCTGGCCGCCCGAAAGCTCCGACGGCAGCCGCTGATCGAATCCCGTCAAGCCGACAGTCGCAAGCGCGGCGCTGGCCTTCTCGTGCGCGTGCGCCTTGCGCAGCCCCGAGACGGTGAGCCCGTAGCTCACGTTCTCGAGCACCGACATGTGCGGAAACAGCGCATAGCTCTGGAACACCATCGACACGTCGCGGTCCGCTGCCGCTACGCGCGTGACGTCGATGTCGCCAATCGTGATGACACCGTCGGTCGGAAGCTCGAGTCCCGCAATCATGCGCAGGATCGTCGTCTTGCCGCAGCCGGAGGGACCGAGCAGGGTCACGAGCTCGCGGGGCGCGATGGAGAACGAGACATCGCGCACCGCGGCCACGTCGCCGTAACTTTTGCTGACGCCCAGGAACTCGATACCGGCGGCTTTAGTGATCATGGTCTCATGCTCCGGTGCGTCCCAATGCGGCGACGCCTGGCACCACCGCAGCGCGCCGCCCGAGGCGCCGCTCGCCCACCAGCCACTGAATGGCCCAGATGACGGCCAGCATCAGCACGATCAGCACCGAGCAGTAGGCGATGGCCACGCCATAGTCGCCGTTCACGACGCGATTGATGATGTAGGTGGTCGCCATCTCGTACTCGGCGGAGACGAGAAAGATCACCGCCGAGACGGTGGTGACCGCGCGAACGAAGCTGTAAACAAGTGCCGCGACGATCGCAGGCTTGAGAAGCGGCAGGATGACCCGACGCAAGGTGGTTGCACCGCGGGCGCCGAGGGTGATCGATGCTTCGTCGAGGCTCTGATCGATCTGCGTCATGGCTGCCATTCCCGCCCGCACTCCCACGGGCATGTTGCGAAACACGAAGCACACCACGAGCACGATGGCCGTTCCGGTGATCTCGATCGGCGGCACGTTGAACGCGAGGATGTACGAGACCCCGATGACGGTGCCGGGAATCGCGAACGACAGCAAGGTTCCGAACTCGAATGCGGCACGTCCGGCGAAACGCTGTCGCGTGAGCACATAGGCGGACAGGATGCCGAGCGCGGCGGTCAGCGGCGCGGCGATCGCCGACAGGCGGATTGTGGTCCAGAAGGAGCTCCACGCGGCTCCCGTCCAGATGATGCCGTGGGCTCCCCATTCGATTGCGAACGCCTTCTCGTAGTGCTGCAGCGTAGGCGTGAAGTCGCGGCCCCAGACCGCAACGAATCCGCCCACCAATGACATGCCGTAAATGGCGATAGTCAGCGCAGCCCATGGAATTGCGACCGCATAGCAGATGCGCCGCACCGGATCGGGTAGCAAGGTCGGTAGCCCGGAGTCACCCTTGCCTGCAAGCGACGTGTACACCTTGCGTCCCAGCACGGCGCGCTGGGCGAAGAACGCCACGAGCGCGAACGCCAGCAGCAGGATACCCAATGTGGCGGCGCGTCCCTGATCGAGCTGCGCACCGACCACCGAGAAGAATATTTCCGTCGACAGCACCCCGAAATTGCCGCCGAGCACGATGGGGTTGCCGAAGTCTGCGATCGATTCGATGAAGCTGACGAGAAACGCGTTGGCGAGTCCCGGCCGCATGAGCGGCAGCGACACGTCGGCGAACGTGCGCCAGGGACTCGCGCGCAGCGTTTGCGCCGCCTCCTCCATGCTGGGCGAGACACCTTCGACCACTCCGATGAGCACGAGAAAGGCGATCGGCGTGAACGCGAACACCTGCGCGAGCAGCACCCCCTGCAGACCGTAGATCCACCGGCCCGGCTGAATGTCGAAGGCGAGCTCCAGCAGATGGTTGATGACACCCGCCCGCCCGAAGATGAGGATGAGCCCGAGCCCGATCACGAAGGGCGGCGTGATGATCGGCAGCACCGAGATCATGCGCAGGAGCCGCTTGTATCGAAAGCGACTCCGCGTCGCGATGAGCGCGAAACCGAGGCCGAGGCCTGTGCAGCAGAGCGCACACAGCACCGCGAGAATGAGCGTATTCCACGCAACACCGCAGCGCCGTGCGCCCGTGACGCACCCCAGGCCCCACACCTTTTCGGTCAAAAGCCGAGCCCCGAACGTCGACGGGGCCCAGGCGCCGGAGCCATCCTGGACCGACGATATGAGAATGCGCACCACAGGAAAAAAGGTGAAGACGCCCACCAGCACGCCAATCCCGATCACCGTGGCCGAAACGAATCCGTCACCGCGGAAGTAGCCCCGGCCGGCGAGCCCGAGCGCGAGCACCATCACGAATGACGTCACAACACAGAGCGCCCCGGAACCCAACCCGTATTGACCGGTGGCGAGGGGATGCAGAACGGAGCTGAGTGCGTCGAAGGACCAGCCTGTCGCGCCGATCGCGAAGCCCTGGCCCAGTGTGTAGACGAAACCCGAAGCGCCGAGCGCGACGAAGCAACCCGCGCGGGTACGCGGGTGCAGCGGAAGGAAGGCGGAGAGGATGGCTGCAAGCAGGATGGCGCCGATCGGCAGAAGCCAGACGCGGCCGTGCAACAACCCCTGCAAAAGTGCGGGTGCGCTGTCCTTGCTCGTGAACTGGCCCATCCAGGACAGGGCGAACACGCTGTCCTGCAACATGTACCAGGGCATCGCGAGGTAGCCGAGCGCGGCAACCGCGAGCCATGCGAGCTCGGCGCGCGAGGACCTGCGAACCTGCGCCGTCTGCGTCGGCAGACGTGTCATTTCACGACCGCGTTGATCTCCCTCTCCCACCGCTCGAGCAAGTGCTTGCGGGTATCGCTCGCGCCGAATTTCGCGAAGTCGTACGCGATCACCTTCACTTCGGTGAGCTTCGGCACCATCGCGGGGAGAACGACGTTGCGATTGGTCGGGATCGCATACTCCTGGACGTCGAGGCCTATCTTCTGCGCCTCGGCGGTGAGGGCCCAATCATAGAACCGCTTCGCCGTATCCAGGTGTCGTGCACCCTTGATGATCGCCATCGAGCCCACCTCGTAGCCGACGCCTTCGCATGGCAGGATAGGCTTTACGGGAAATCCGCGCACGATCTCGCTGATCACGCCGTGCAGGACCGAGCTCCCGATCGCAGTCTCGCCTTGCTTCACCGCGGTCATGGGCCCACTGCCCGAGCGCGCGTACCCATTGACGTTCGGATGAAGCGCACGCAGGTAGCGAAACGCTTCATCCTCTCCGAACACCTGCACGAGCGTGGCGAGCATGAGGTAGGCAGTGCCCGAGCTGTTCGGATTGCCCAACATGATCTCGTTGCGATAGACCGGGTTGAGGAGATCCTTCCAGCACCTGGGCACCGGAAGCTTGCGTTTGTCCATGACCTCGGTGTTGTACCCGAGCGAGAGGATGCCCCCGTACACGCCGGCCACGCGCTGATTCGAGAGCTCGGAGATTCGCTGTGCCCAGTCGTGCAATTGCGTTACGTTCGGCGACGCATACGTCTCGAGGAGACCTTCTTCGGCAGCCTGGAGAAACCCGTCGGATGCTCCCGCCCACCAGATGTCCCCGCGCGGGTTTGCGCGCTCGGCCTTGACCTGCGCGAGCAGCTCGCCGGTGGCCTTCTGCACCACCGACACTTTGGTGCCGCTCACCTTCTCGAAGCCATTCGCAACGCCCTGACACCATGCGGTATTGGGCGAGCTGCAGTAGAGGTTGAGCTGGGCGTGGGCCAATGGCGCTGCGCACGCCATGCAGGCGAGCGCGAGCAGCCGGGCGAGGTAGCGAATGGTCGCCTCAACCATCACCGCGGCAGGCTCGCGACTTCGCGATCCCAGCGCTCGAGCAGTCGCTTGCGCTCCGCCGACAGCCCGTACTTCGCGAAATCGTAGTTGATGAGCTTGATCTCGGCGACCTTCGGTGACAGTGGTGAGATGGGCGCATTCACGTTGGAGGGAATCTGGAACTGCTTGGCCTGGGCGCCGAGTGCCTGCGCTTGCGGCGTCAGCGCCCAGTCGACGAACTTGCGTGCGGCCTCGAGATTGCGCGCGCCCTTGACGATGGACAGCGACCCGATCTCGTACCCGGTGCCTTCGCATGGCGCCACGCTCTTGACCGGAAAGCCTGCCTGCGCTTCGGTGATGACGTCGTGAATGAAGGCCACGGCGACCAGGTTTTCCCCGCGGGCCGTGGCCTTGATCGGACCGACGCCCTGCCGCGCGTACTGGCTGATGTTCTTGTGCATGGCCGTGAGCAGCTTGAATGCCTCCTCTTCGCCGAAAAGCTGCACGAGGGTGGCGATGGCCGTGTACGCCGTGCCCGAAGCATTCGGGTTCGCCATCTGCACGTCGCCTGCATACTCCGGACGGGCGAGGTCCTTCCAGCACATCGGGGCCGGAAGCTTCTTCTTGGCAAGGAGCTCCGTGTTGTAGCCGAGCCCCAGCGCCCCGAGATAAATACCCACGGTCTTGTAACCCGACTGTTCTGCCTGCCGCTTGGCCCATGGCTGCAGTTGCTCGAGCATGGGCGAGCGATATTGCTGCGTCAGGTCCTGCTCGGCGGCCTGGAGGTGGGGATCGCCCGTTCCGCCGAACCAGACGTCCAGCTTCGGGTTGGCCTTCTCCGCAGCGAGCTGCGCCATCGATTCGCCCGAGCCTTTGAGCGTGAGGCCCACCTTGACGCCCGTCGACCGCTGGAACTCGTTGGCAGCTGCCGTGCACCATTCGGCCTGCACGCTGCAGATCACGTTGAGCTGCTGCGCGTTCGCGCCCATCGAGGCGGCCGCGGTGATCGTCGCGAGCACCAGCCATTTGCACAAGGCCATCGTGGTTCTCCAGCACGTTGAGGTGGCCGAATCATCGGCCATGCGCCCTGACGGCGTCAACGTCTGCGCATGCATGCAGCGGATTCGCACGGATCTTGCTGCCTGCGGGGTGTCGTGGACCCACGGGCGAGGGGGCAATGCGGGCGACCACGACGTCCTCCGGGAGATCACGTGAGACAACTCACATCGTTGCGTACGAAGCTCCAGCGCTTTCCGCGTCCGGCAGCAATGCAGCAGGGGAAGATGGGGTACATCCTGCTGTGGCTCCTCGGCATTCCGATTCCGATCCTGCTCGTGATCTTTCTGCTGCGCGGCTGCAGCTGACCGGCACGACACTTTGCGCGGTCGATCGCGCGACGTCCGTGATCGCGGTACACGTACGAGCGGGTTGCTGGCCGCGCAAACTTTGCTGAACACGGCGCAACTTTTGCGTTGACTCCGGTCCGAGCTGACCTACAATACCGTATAAACATACGGTTCATTGGCCATGCAGTTCGGAGTGGTTCGCATGCGGCATCACGGTCGGGCGCTGCCGCGTCGCGAGATCGTCAACCGCGGCGCCGCCATTGGCGATCTGCGGGTCGAGCAGGTGTTCGACGACGATCTGCGTCGGTACCTGCGCCTTGCGCGTTTGGTCGATTGCCAGCGTCCGGTTGACGCCGACCAGCTGCCGCCCCTGTACGATGCGAGGCTGATGGCGATGAGCCCGGTCGCTTTCACATTGTCCGGTTTCGAACGCGTGAATGCGGTGGACTATGCACAGTCGTGGCTGATCACGCGACCGTAAAGGGCCAGCACACAGAACAGTGCGGCCGCCCAGACTTGGCGTAGGAGGTGTCCTACGCGAGCCGGTCGCCGTGCCCTACGTTCGGTCTTGGATTTCGGGCGCATAATCGATCACCGGGGCTTTGCCTTGGCGATATATCGAGGAGGACTTATGAGTTGCGGAGTGAGTTATCAGTTTTCGATCGTCAACCTCCCTCATACCGCCGAAGTGATCGCCGAAGCTATCGAACCGACCGGCACACCGCAGGACGCTCGTGAAGCGGGCCCTGCGGACCCGCGTGCCTCCGGCACCCCGGATGTGATCGAGCCAATCCCCGCCCGAGGTCGCCAACAGCGTTCGCAGCGCTGAATCCGGGCGACGCCGTGCGCAAACCCACGGCAAACGCGGGGCCCGATGGCCGAGTCGCGCTCGTCGAGCAGTTCTTCGACGGGACCGGGCAGAGCTACGACGCCATGGTTCACTGGGCGACGCTCGGCATCGACCGACTCTGGAAGCGCCGCATGGTCGCGGCGGTTCCACCGAACGCGCAGCGCATTCTGGATCTCGCATGCGGGACGGGCATCTCGACGCTGGCCATCGCGCGCGCACGTCCCGAGAGCGAGCTCGTAGGCGTGGAGTTGCGTGACGAGTATCTCGCCGTGGCCCGTCGCAAGCTGCGCGAGCAGCCCAGGCGCAACGTGTCGCTCGTGCTCTCGCGGGCGGAGGACTTTCGCAGCGCCACACCCTTCGACTGCATCAGTTCGTCGTACCTCGCCAAATACGCGGACCTGCCGCGGCTGATCGACGCCAACTGTTCGATGCTCAAGCCCGGGGGCGTGCTCCTGATGCACGATTTCACTCTGCCGCCGGTGGCGTTCCTGCGCGGCGTCTGGCGCGCGTACTTCTTTGTGATGCAGCAAACAGTCGCTCGCGCCTTGCCGAGCTGGCGCGAGATCTACCATGGCTTGCCGCGTCTCATCGAGTCCACCCGCTGGGTGAGCGAGCTGCCGCCGTTGCTGCGTGAGCGAGGGTTCCGCGACATCAGCGTCGAGTATCTGACGCTGTACGGCTCGGCGCTGGTGCGTGCGCGGTATCCGGGCTAGCGCATTCAGGTCGCCCGCGGCGCGGGTGCGTGCACGGCCACGATGAATTCCGCTGCCGCGTGCAGAAGCTCGGCCGCTGTGCCGGTCGCGAACGCGTCGACCTGAGCGCGCGCGAGCGCGACGCGACGATCGATCTCGCGTTTCACGCGCATAGCGAGCCTGCTCGGGTCGATCGCTGCGGCGCAGGCTCCGGCTGCGCGCTCATTTCCGGCCTCGGGTGCAAAGTGGGTGCTCAGCACAGCGAGGGCCGCCGCACTTTGCGCGGTCCGAGGCGCGAAGCTGGGGCAGAGGAGGTCGGTCACGTCATCGGCCATCTGATAGGCCTCTCCGAGATGGGTCGCAAACGCGATCGCAGCTTCGCGTCGCGATCCGCTCGCGCCGGCGGCGAGCGCACCCAGTTCACCGGCCGCGCCAAACAGCGCGCCGGTCTTGCAATGGATGAGGCGCTCGTAAAGGCTCGCATGCGCCGCGGCCGGCACCGCCGCCAGGTCGCGTGCATCCATCGGCTCGCGGTACGCGCCGCTCGCCACCGTGGCGATCGCTTCGGCGAGCGTGCACACATCCGCGTGACTCAGGCGCGCCGCGTGCACGAGCGCGGTGGCGAACATCAGGTCGCCGAGCAGGACGGCGCGGCGCTCGCCGATCTCGGTCCATAGAGCCGGTGCTCCACGGCGCAGAGCGTCGCTGTCGACGATGTCATCGTGCACGAGCGTTGCGGCTTGCACGCATTCGAGCAGCACGGCCCGGGGCAGCGCATCCCGAGGCCGCCCGCCCAGAGCCTCGCACACGAGCAGCACGAGACAACCCCGCACCGACTTACCCTCCACGATGAGACGCTGCACGCGAGTGAGATCGACGTCGAGCGTCCTCGCGAAATAATGGCCGACCACAGCGGGTGCATCGCGGTCGAAGGCTGTCTTGAGTTGAGCCCAGTGCGCTTCGAAGTGCGCAGCCGTGACCGCCGGCGGGTTCAAGCCTGCACCCGCGCGAGCGCAAGCGCCGAGGTGACCGCGATGGTCCCGAGGCTGATGGCCTTCAGTATCGCCTCCAGCGTGTACAGCTGGGCGCCATCGGAACCCTCCCGGTGGCGTTTCATTGCCTTGTAGGGGCGGGAGGCCTTGATCTCGACGAGGCTCAACGCGGCGGTGCCTGCGCCGAGCACGAGCGCGGCGATGCCCACGCGATTGGTCTGCAGCACGTAACCCGCAATCGCCGGCAGGGCACCCCAGGAGAAGGCGAACCAGGCATCGGTGTGAAAGCGTCCGTCGAACCACTCGAGGTTGTACGCGAGCAGGAAAAAACCTTCAGCGATGGCGATCGGCCAGAGCCACAATGCGAAACGTTGCATGTACCACGCCCCGATCGCATAGGCTGCGACGATCGCCGTAATGGCGATGACCAGTAGCGTGCGCGGTGCAAATGCTGCGCCCCAGGGCTTCGCGTCGCCGCGTCCGATCGCATCGAGGGCATGGGCGCCTACGCCGAGCGCGAGCGCGTAGACCAGGCAGAGCGCCAGCACGCGCTCCCAGTCCACCGCGGGTGCGAGCATCGCACCGAGCACCGTGAAGCACAGCACCATCGCGGTGTACGGCAGAAAGAGGAGACCGACCAGCACGCGAAAGCGGTGCGGGCCGAAGCGTGGCACGAACCACTCCTGGGTGCGTTCGATCATCGAGATTCGCTGGTGTGCTTACGGTCGGGACAACTGCTGGTTCGAGCGGCGTGGACAGTGTCACGCAATGCGCCGCCTCATGCAAACAGAGTTGGGCTTTTCCACGTGTCCGACTCGATCCGAGCTTCGTGCGGGGCGCAACTGGAACATTAACCGGGCAGGCGCCCGGCGCGCAGTCAGGCAAGGCCGGCCACAGGTTCGGGCGGCGAGCGAAACTCGTAGCACTGTCGGGAATAGGCACCCTCCGGATGGCCGATCAACCGCGCCGCCGAGTACTTGATCCAGCGCACGGCGCTGATCGTCTTCCGATCATCCTGCGAGAACGCCGGGGCACGCTCGCAGCAATAGTGCTCGAGCGCGCGATCGAGCGCGTGGCGCGCCTCCTCCCGCGTGCGACCCCGCGCCTCAACGTCCGCGTCGACGCAGTATGCTATCCATCCGTCCCCACCATGCTCGACAAAGCACCGCAATGTCTCCACCGTCATCGCCGTCTCCCGCACTACACGTCCCTACTGTGACGCCGCGCTACGCGGTGAACAGTCGTCTGCGGCCGCGAGGGACTGTAAGCGCCGGCCGACAATGTGCCGCTCTCGCGCAGTCCATATGACTCAAGGTTCGATCAGGATCGGCGTCGATCTGGGCGGCACCAAGACCGAGGTCATCGCACTCGACGCATCAGGTAACGTGCTCTTGCGCCGGCGTGTGCCGACACCCGCGGAGGACTATCGCGCAATCCTCCACACGGTGGCAGCGCTGGTCCGCGAAGTCGAACATTCACTGCAACGGAAGGGGACCGTGGGGCTCGGCACGCCCGGGTCCGTGTCACGCGCAACGGGCTTGCTGCGCGGATCGAACTCCGTGTGTCTCAACGGCAAGCCGCTGCAGAAGGACCTCGAAGCGATTCTCGCGCGGCCGATCGTGCTCACCAACGATGCGAATTGCTTCGCGCTGTCCGAGTCGGCTGATGGTGCAGGTGCCGGGGCTGCGGTCATGTTCGGTGTGATACTCGGCACGGGTGTGGGAAGCGGCGTCGTGGTGCACGGGCATGTGCTCGACGGACCCAATGGAATCGCCGGCGAATGGGGCCACAATCCGCTCCCATGGCCGCGCGACGACGAGCGTCCGGGCGCTCCGTGCTTCTGCGGCCGTAGCGGCTGCATCGAGACGTTCGTTTCCGGGAGAGGATTCGAGCGCGACCATTGCGAACATGGCGGGGAAGCCCTCGCGGGCCCCGCAATCGTGGCGGGTGCGCTGGCGGGCGACTCGGCCTGCGCCGCAACCCTCGACCGCTACGAGCATCGTCTGGCCCGCGCGCTCGCCCACGTCATCAACATCCTCGACCCGGACGTCATCGTCCTCGGCGGAGGCATGTCGAATATCGATCGCCTCTACACGCGCGTGCCTCCGCTCCTCGTTTCGTGGGTGTTCTCGGACCGCATCGACACGCGCATCGTGCAGCATCGTCACGGCGACTCGAGCGGTGTGCGTGGCGCGGCATGGCTTGGTGGACAGACGCTCGCCGCATCGGGTGTGTGAGCAAGATGGCCGCCGCCGCCGCGCGTTGACTATCCTCCGGCGTGACCGCTTACGCGAAGCACGCAAAAACGTAAGCATCTGCGTACTTACAGGCCAACGTAATTGGGGCCGCCGCCGCCTTCCGGAGGCACCCAATGGATGTTCTGCCGTGGATCCTTGATGTCGCACGTCTTGCAGTGCACGCAATTCTGCGCGTTGATCTGCAAACGCAAAGCCTTCGCGTCGGCGGCTTCGTCCGGCACGAACTCGTAAACCCCGGCCGGGCAATAGCGTTGTTCCGGTCCCGCGTACGTGGCGAGGTTCACCTGCACGGGAATGTCGCGGTTGCGCAGGCGCAGGTGCACGGGCTGATTCTCCTCGTGATTGGTGTTGGAGATGAACACCGAGGACATTTTGTCGAAGGTCAGCACGCCGTCGTAGCCCGGGTACTCGATGCGCGGCATCGCAGAGGCTGGCTGCAGTGATTCGTGATCGGGCTTGTCGTGGCGAAGGGTCCACGGCACGAGAGCCGAGAGCCCGAGATCGTTGAGCCACATGTGGAGCCCGGCGTGGGCGTTGCCAAGCCACAACCCGAGCTTGAGGCCCGGCTTGACGTTGCGCACCTTGTTGAGGTCCTCGTAGACCCACGAGCTGCGAAAGGCTTCGGAGTAGCGCACCGGCTCGTCATGCGCGCGCCCTGCAGTGACCGCTTCGTACACGGCTTCGGCAGCGAGCATTCCCGTCTTGAGGGCGTTATGCGTGCCCTTGATGCGCGGCAGATTCACGAAACCTGCCGCGCAGCCGACGAGTGCACCTCCGGGGAACGTGAGCTTCGGAACCGATTGCAATCCACCTTCGTTGATTGCGCGCGCGCCGTAGCCAAGACGCTTGCCGTCGATGAACGTGTCACGAATCGCCGGATGCGTCTTGAAGCGCTGGAATTCGTCGTAAGGGGAGAGATGCGGGTTCTCGTAGTTCAGGTGAACGACGAATCCGACGGAGACCAGGTTATCGCCGAAGTGATACAGGAAGGCGCCCCCGCCGGTGCGGTTATCGAGCGGCCATCCCTGGCTATGCAGCACGAGCCCGCGCTGGTGCCGCGACGGGGCGACCTGCCAGAGCTCCTTCAGCCCGATGCCGTACTTCTGCGGGTCCACTCCGTCACGCAGGTTGAAGCGCGCCATCAGCGCTTGTGAAAGTGATCCGCGCACGCCCTCGGCAAGCAGCGTGTACTTTGCGTGCAGCTCCATGCCGGGTTGATATTCAGGCTTGTGCGTGCCGTCGCGCGCAATGCCCACATCGCCCGTCGCGACACCGCGCACGGCGCCCGCATCGTCGTACAGCACTTCTGTAGCGGCGAAGCCCGGATAGATCTCCACGCCAAGGGCCTCGGCCTGCTGCCCGAGCCAGCGGCAGACGTTGCCGAGGCTCGCGATGTACATGCCGTGATTGCTCATGAGCGGCGGCAGCAGCGCGTTGGGAATGCGATGGGCCTTGTCAGCGGTGAGGATCAGAAAACGATCCTCGCTCACCAGCGTATCGAGCGGGGCTCCGGCCGACTTCCACTCGGGCAGCAGCTCGTTGAGCGCACGCGGGTCCATCACCGCGCCGGACAGAATGTGTGCGCCGACCTCGGACCCCTTTTCGAGCACACAGACGCTGAGCTCACGGTTATCACGCATCGCGCACTGCTTGAGGCGTATCGCCGAAGCGAGCCCCGCCGGTCCTGCTCCGACGATGACGACGTCGTATTCCATGGCTTCGCGCTGCATGTCGCCCCCGAGGAAGATCGTCGGGCGATTGTATAATCAAGCGACTGTTGTCAATCGGACGAGCATGGTGAGCCACGAATCGCGAACGCTCGTACACATTTCATTGCAGGCGATTCGCTGGGGCGACATGGACTCCCTCGGCCATGTCAACAACACCGTCTACTTCCGCTACATGGAGCAGGCGCGTATCGAATGGCTGTACGCGCACCGGCCCGAAGGCTATGGCGCGACCGGCCCGGTGATCGTCAATGCAAGCTGCACGTTCATGGCTCCGCTTGTCTATCCCGGTGACGTGGAAGTGCGCATGTATCTCGGCGAGCTCGGTCACAGCAGTGTCGGAAGCTACTACGACCTGTCGATGAACGGCACTGTGTACGCGGAGGGCGCGGCGAAGATCGTATGGGTGGACCGCGCGAGCGGTCGGCCGGTGCCGCTGCCGGACGACCTCGCCGGCGGGCTGCGTGTGGCACTGGACGACGCGAGCCCGGGCGCGCGGTAGGTCAGGGCGCTCAAGGTCCACTGCCGCGCCCTCGGCCAAACTCATGTCGACTTCAGCCCTGCTGTGGCAACCCACCCCGGAGCGGGTGGCTGCGGCGACCATCACCGCGTTCACCGACCGCGCGCGGCAGGTAAGCGGCCGCGACTTTCCGGATTACGCCTCGCTCTGGCGATGGTCCATCGACCAGCGCGAAAGCTTCTGGCGTCTCGTGTGGGAGACCGGGACGATCGTCGGCGAGCCAGGGGAGCGCACCCTCATCGACGGCGAGCGCATGCCGGGGGCGAAATGGTTTCCTGATGCGCGTCTCAACTTTGCCGAGAACCTGCTCGCCGTACGCGCCGAAGACACCTCGGCCGATGCGCTGATCTTTCGCGGCGAGGATCGTGTCGAGCGACGCATGTCGCACGACGAGCTGGTGGCGATGACGTCGCGATGTGCGCAGGCGCTCGCTGCGATGGGTGTGGGTGTCGGCGATCGCGTGGCCGCGTACCTGCCGAACATGCCCGAGGCGGTGATCGCGATGCTCGCGACCACGTCGCTGGGCGCCATCTGGTCGTCGTGCTCTCCCGACTTCGGCGTGCAGGGCGTGCTCGACCGCTTCGGACAGATCACCCCTCGCGTGCTGATCACGGTCGATGGCTACTGGTACAACGGCAAGCCGCAGCCCGTGCTGGAGCGCGTGACGCAGATCGTCGCGCGACTGCCTTCGGTCGAGAGGGTCGTGGTCGTGTCGTATCTCGCGCAAAGCGCTCCTGCCGCGGCAAGCTTCGACATGCGCAATGCGTCGTCGTGGGATGCATTCGTGTCCGGCTTCATGCCCCAACCGCTGCGCTACGAGCGGCTTCCCTTCGACCATCCCGTTTACATTCTGTATTCCTCCGGGACCACCGGCGTGCCCAAATGCATCGTGCATGGCGCGGGTGGGACATTGCTCCAGCACGTGAAGGAACTCGGCTTGCACGGCGATGTGCGTGCGGGGGATCGCCTGTTCTACTTCACCACATGCGGCTGGATGATGTGGAACTGGCTGGTCTCAGGACTCGCCGTGGGGGCGACGCTGCTCCTGTACGACGGCTCCCCGTTCGTCGGCCGTGGCAAGATCCTCTGGGACTATGCCGAAGCGGAGAGGATGACGCACTTCGGCACCTCCGCCAAATACATCGACGCAATCAAGAAGATCGCTCTTGTGCCGCGCAAGGATTACGCGCTCGCCTCGCTGCGCACCCTGTTCTCGACGGGGAGCCCGCTCTCGCCCGAGAGCTTCGATTACGTCTATCAGTGCGTGAAGGACGATCTGTGCCTGTCGTCGATCTCCGGCGGCACCGACATCGTGTCGTGCTTCGCGCTGGGGCTTCCGACGAGGCCGGTCTGGCGCGGGGAGCTTCAGGCGCGCGGTCTGGGTCTCGCAGTTGACGTTTTCGATGAGGATGGACATCCGGTCACGGGTGACAAAGGTGAGCTCGTGTGCACGCGCGCGTTTCCGTCGATGCCCCTGGGCTTCTGGAACGATGCCGACGGGAGCAAGTACCGCGCCGCGTATTTCGAGCGCTTCCCGGGCGTGTGGTGTCATGGTGACTTCGTCGAGCTGACCGAGCATGACGGGCTCATCATCTACGGCCGCTCGGACGCGACACTCAACCCGGGTGGCGTACGCATCGGTACCGCCGAGATTTACCGCCAGGTCGAGGAGCTCGACGAGGTGGTCGAAAGCCTCGTCATCGGACAGGACTGGCCGCCGGATCAGATCGGCGACGTGCGGGTGGTGCTGTTCGTCCGGCTGCGTGACGGGCTGACGCTCGAGGAGGCGCTGATCGAAAAGATCAAGCAGCAGATCAGGATCAACACGACGCCGCGCCATGTACCCGCGAAGGTCGTGCAGGTACGCGACATTCCGCGCACCAAGAGCAACAAGATCGTCGAGCTCGCCGTGCGCAACGTGGTGCACGGATTGCCCGTCCGCAACCTCGAGGCACTCGCCAATCCCGAGGCACTCGAGGACTTCCGCGACCGCCCCGAGCTCCGCGCGTGACGCGCCCGGGCTCGTCATGAACTTCTTCGCGGTGGTCATCGCGCTGGCGCTGGAACAGTGGCGCACGTTGCGTTCCCGTGTCCTGATCGAGCGCTTCTACGTTCGCTATCTGCGCACCATCGAGACCAAGCTCAACGGCGGCACCACGCAACACGGCATCTTCGCCGCAATGGCCGCGCTCGCCCCGCCCGTGCTCGTGGCGGGCGGGCTGTTCTGGGCCCTCCATGTGGTGCATCCGGGGTTGGGCTTCTTGTGGAACATCGCGTGCCTGTACTTCCTGATGGGATTTCGGCGATTCAGCCACGCGTATTCCGAGATCGTGGCTGCGCTGAAGGCCAACAATCTTCAGGGAGCGCGACGCGCGCTGGCGGCGTGGCGGGGGTCGCCGGCCGGCGATCTCGGCACCGAGGACATCACTCGACTGGCGATCGAGCGCGGATTGCTCGATTCGTACGTGCAGGTGTTTGCGACCCTGTTCTGGTTTGCCGTGTTGCCCGGGCCGGTCGGCGCGGTGCTCTACCGCGCGACGTCGCTCGTTGCGCGCGAGTGGCGCGCCGAAGTCGCGGGCGAAGACACCACACCGATTACTCTCGCGCGTGACGCCTTCGGTCGTCCTGCGCGCACCCTGCTGTGGCTGCTCGACTGGGTGCCGGTACGCCTCACCGCCTTGTCATTTGCGATCGTCGGCGATTTCGAGGACGCGGTGTATTGCTGGCGCACGCAGTCGCGCTCGTGGTCGACGCAGGCCGACGGTGAGCACGCGGGGATCATTCTCGCGAGCGGCGCGGGCGCTCTCGGGGTCCAGCTCGGCGGCACGGTGGCAGGGCCACTCGGTGAAGCGCACTACCGTCCGGAGCTTGGTGTGGGTGAGCCGGCAGACACCGATCTTCTGCCGAGCGCAGTCGGCCTCGTATGGCGCGCGCTGGTCCTGTGGCTGCTTTTGATCCTCCTTCTCACACTCGCGAACTGGGCCCCCTGAATCGCAACTCGCTCGTCCGCCGTTCATGCGTGCGAGCCACAGACGTGAGGCGGTCAGCGTGTGGGTGATCGCGCCGCCTTGCTGTCGGCGACGAGTGTGCGCAGGAGATCGAGTCGATGCGGAGCGGCCTGACCGTGCTCGACGGCCGATTGCAGCGCGCAACCCGGTTCGCGATCGTGCCGGCAATCACGAAAGCGGCACTCGCCGAGCAGCGGGCGGAATTCGCGAAAAGCCTGCACAATCGCCTCGGGGTCCAGATGCGCCACGCCAAACGCCTTGATTCCCGGCGAATCGACGATCCATCCACCCCCCATCGACTCGGGCAACGGGTACAGCATGGCGTGGGTCGTGGTGTGGCGGCCGGTCGCCAGCGATTCTGAAATTTCGCCGGTACGTGCGCTCGCTTCGGGAGTGAGCGCATTGAGGATCGTCGACTTGCCCATGCCGGACTGTCCGATGAGAACGCTTTTCTCGCCACTCACGTGCGGGATGAGCGGCGTCACGTCGTGCACCGCCGAAAGTGCAACCACGGCGTAGCCCAGGTCGGCGAACGGACGTAGCCGCGCGAGCAGTCGATCAAAGCCCGGCTTGTCTTTCTTGTTGGCGACGATGATGAAGCGGCATGACTGAGCCTCGGCCGCTACGCTCCAGCGCGTGAGGAGCTCCTCGTCAATCGTGAGATCGGGGCTTACGACGCCGATCACCTGCGTGACATTGGCGGCGATGAGCTTTTCACGGAACCCATCCGAGCGATAGAAGAGCGTGCTGCGCGGCTCGATCGACTCGATCGCGCCGCCGCCGGCCATCCGCTGCAGGCGTACCGTGTCGCCGCACACGACGGCGAGACTGCGGCCGCGCAGCACGCATTCGAGCACCTCGTGCTCCCGGACACGAACCGCGAAATGCCGTCTGTAACTCGCCAGAACGAGACCCGACTCGGAACCGCCTTGCGCGTCATCGGGAGGGGGCGCCGCCGGGGCTGCACCTGCACGGCGTTGGGTCATGAGAGGAGAAGCTCCGTGCGGGCTGCGGCCACGCAGTCGTTGTCAGTCACGCCCTTGGCATCGTGCGTCGTCCACACCACCAGACAGCGGTCGAAGCCCACATGCAGATCAGGATGATGGTCGAGGCGTTGAGCGATCCAGGCGATTGCATTCACGAAGGCGATGGTCCCGGCGTAGTCGGCAAAGGTGAACGTCTTTTGCAGTGCGTCCTGGCTGAAGGTCCACCCGGTCAGAGCATCCAGCGCGTGGCGAACCGCTGATTCGGGAAGGCGAGCAGCGCCGGGCGAGCCAGGTATGGCGGCCATGGCGTGCAACCGCGACGCATCGGCGCGGGCACCCGTTTCGTTCGTCGGCCTCACGGCTTGAAGTGATAGTAGCGTTCGTTGAGATATGCGGCGACGTGTTCTTCGTCGTCGGGGAAGTACTGGGTGCCAAGCTGCGCATTGCAGTAGCTGACCTGCGCAAGAAGCTGTTGAGCGGTACGCACGCGATGGTCGGGGCGCAAATACATCCTGTCGCCATCACCGTCGAAGCGCCGGGCATGGCACGCAACACAGTCGCGCTCCGCCAGAATTTTGCCTTGAGGCGGCTCGCCTCGAGCGAACGGCGCGGGAGCCTGCGCCAACGCAGCCGCGCACGCGCAGATGCTGACCATGACGAAGGCCGTGCGGATGGCCCTGTGCGAGCACGACATGAATGCCTCCATGGTCACGGGTTTGACGTCACCGCTGTTGACCCGCGACCGCGAGACTCTGCAGGCGCGCGATACGCACGGCCGCCGGCGGGTGGGAATCGTAGAAAGTGGAATGCACGGGATCGGGAGTGAGCGTGGCCGCGTTGTCCTGGTATAGCTTCACGAGCGCATGCACGAGCGAGCTCGCGGACGCGTGCTGCGCGGCAAAGGCATCCGCCTCGAACTCATGTTTGCGCGAGTAGAGCGCCGACAGCGGCGCGAGCAGGAACGTGAACACGGGCAGCGCCAGAAAGAAGAGCACCAGGGCGACCCCCGGCCGGTCGACCGATACCGGCACTCCGAGGCCGAGATAGAACCAGGGTGAGCGCATGAGCCACGCCAGAAGGGCGAGCATCGCGAGCGACACGAGCGCCATCCAGAGCATTCGCTTGATCACATGCTTCAGCCGAAAATGGCCGAGCTCGTGCGCGAGCACGGCCTCGATCTCCTCGGGCGCGAGCCGTTGCAGGAGCGTGTCGAAGAACACGATGCGCTTGGCGCGTCCGAAGCCGGTGAAGAACGCGTTGCCATGACTCGACCGCCGCGACCCGTCCATGACGAAGAGCCCGCGCGCCTTGAACCCGCACCGCGCGAGCAGGGCTTCGACGCGTTCGCGTGCCGGGCCTTCGGGAAGCGGTGCGAACTTGTTGAAAAGCGGCGCGATCACCGTGGGGTAGAGCGCGAGAATGAGGAACTGGAAGCCGATCCAAACGGCCCACACCCAAAGCCACCAATAGGGCCCGGCCACACGCATCAATGTGAGCGCAATCGCCGCGAGAGGCAGCCCGAGGAGCGCGCCGACGACGATGCCTTTCACGAGGTCGGTAAGCCACAGCTTCAGCGTCGTGCGATTGAAACCGAACTTCGCCTCGAGCCGGAACGTGTGCCAGAACGCGAACGGAAGGCCGACGGCACCGGCGATCAACGCAATGGCCACGATCAGGGTGAGGTCCTGCCACACCGCACCAACGTCGAACGCGCCCGTCGCCCGTACGAGCAACGCGAGAAGGCCGCCGAAGGTGAGCACGAGCAGCATCAACGTATCGACAATGGTTTCCACCATGCCGACACGGGTGCGGGCTACGGTGTAATCAGCCGCCTTCTGGTGGGCCGTCACGTCGATGCGCTCGGCGAATTCGGCCGGCACCGCGGCGCGATGGCCTTTGACATGATGGATCTGTCGCTGCGCAAGCCACAGCCGCACCCCGAGCGTGCAGACGAGCGCAAGGCTGAAGAGGGTGGCGAAGGTGGACAAGAGGTCTCGCCTGGATGAGTTTCGCGCCGCACCAGATCCCGTGAGCCGGCGCTGCATTCGCTCGCAGCGCGGCCAAGGCGCCGCGGTCGATCGCGTAGAATGAAGGCCTATTTTCGCACACCGGTGCGCGTCTTCCCCACGACCCATGCCCGCCCTCGACCCTTCCCGCCTCGTCTGGATCGACATGGAGATGACGGGTCTCAACCCGCAAGTCGACCGCATCATCGAGGTGGCGCTGATCGTCACGGACGCTGAGCTCGAGACCGTTGCCGAGGCTCCGGTGTGGGTCGTCCATCAGAGCGACGAGGTGATGGCCGGCATGGATGCGTGGAATACCGGCACGCACGGCAAGTCGGGCCTGATCGACAAGGTCAAGGCGTCGGTGCACGACGAAGCACGCGTCGAAGCCGAAGCACTCGCGTTCCTGCGCCAGCATGTCGGCGCACGCGCTTCGCCCATGTGCGGCAACTCGATATGCCAGGACCGCCGGTTTCTCGCGCGCTGGATGCGTGAGCTCGAGGATTTTTTCCATTACCGCAACCTCGACGTGTCGACGCTGAAGGAGCTCTGCCGGCGCTGGAAGCCCGAGCTCATGAAGGGTATTCCCAAGGAAGGTCGCCACGAGGCCCTCGCCGACGTCCAGGAGTCCATCATGGAGCTCAAGTACTATCGCGAGCACTTCATCCGCGCATGAACTTTTGCAGTCACTGCGGCTCGGCAGAGATCGGGCTGCGCATACCCGACGGTGATTCGCTGCCGCGATTCGTGTGTGAGGGTTGCGGCGCCATCCACTATCAGAACCCGAAAGTGGTGGTGGGCTGCCTGCCCGAGTTCGGTGACCGCGTGCTACTGTGCCTCCGCGCCATCGAGCCGCGGCATGGTAAGTGGACGCTCCCGGCGGGATTCCTCGAGAACGGTGAGTCGCTCGCCACCGGCGCCGTGCGTGAAACCCTAGAGGAAGCCAACGCACGGGTCGAAGTGGGCGAGCTTTACACCGTCATCAGCCTGCCGCACATCAACCAGGTGTACGTGATGTTCCGGGCTCGGCTGCTCGACCTCGAGTTCTCGGCAGGATCCGAGAGCCTGGACGTGCGTTTGTTTCGCGAGGACGAGGTGCCGTGGGAAGAGCTCGCGTTTCGTACCATCGCGCGCACCCTGCGCACCTATTTCCTCGACCGCAAGCTTGGATTTCACCGACCGCACGTGAGCACGCTCGTGCCCCGGCCAACGGTGCGCGTGGACCTGAGCGCCGCGGCATAGGCTTTAACTGACGCGCAACACGAGCTCACCCGGGGCACGGTCGCAGAGTCACCACGCCATCGCTGCCGCCCGTGAGGTCCCGAAGCGTCGAGCAGCGCGCGTCCGAGCAGAGTTGGTAATCTCCGCCGAAGGTCGAGTGCGCGAGATCGATCGATCGAAGCGGTGCGCCGGCGGGCTGCCATACCCACCCGCGGCCGTCGAAACGCGCATTCGCACCGGGTTCCATGCCGGCACCCGAACCTTCTACCCGCGCCTCCACCAGCACCAGCATGCCGCGTTCGATTCGATAGGATTCGAGCCACTGCGTCTGTTGCACCGAATGCTTCCACTCAAGGGTGAACTCGGTCGCTGGTACGCTTGCGCGCAGCACGCCCGCAACGAGCACGCAAAGGGCCTGTCCCACGCGAATGTCAGGTTCGGCGAGTCGCTGCGGTTTGTCGTGTGCGCAGATAGTGCCACAGGACGAAGAGGGCGCTCATCGCAAAACCGATCTCGTCGGTGAGCGGGACCGCAGCGACGAGAAGCGCTGCGGCCACGAACGCGGCGATTCGCTCGACCCAGTTGAGCGGAGCACGCAAGTACCCGATGGATGCGCCGCCCCAGAGACCGATCGCCACGACCGTTTTCACGATCACGTAGGCAACCGCCACCAGGCTCAGGTGGCCGGCGCTGTCGGGCTGAAGCATAAGCGCGGGGTCGTACACGGCCATGTACGGAATCACGAAGCCGGCGATGGCGATATGTGTCGCCTTCCACCCGATCTTCATGGGCGAGGCCTTGGCGATCGACGCTGCGGCGAAGGCGGCAAGGGCGACCGGTGGAGTCAGATCGGCCATGATCCCGAAGTAGAACACGAACATGTGAGAGACGATCAACGGCACGCCGAGCTTCAGCAGCGCGGGCGCAGCGATGGCGCTCGTGATGATGTAGTTGGGGATTGTCGGGATGCCCATTCCGAGCACCAGGCACACGATCATGGTGAGGAACAGCGACACGAAGAGGCTGCGTGCGCCGACCTCCAGAATGAACCCGGCGAAGTTGGAGGCGGCGCCGGTGAGCGTCAGCACGCCGATGATGACGCCGACGATGGCGCAGGCGATTCCAACCGGCACCGCCTGACGCGCGCCGTCGATCAGGCTGTTGCGCATGATGGCGAGCGTTTCGCGGCCGCCCTTCACCACGAGATTCACCGCCACGAGGCCGGTGATCGCAACCAGGATGGGCCAGATGCCGAATTGAAAGAAGCTCGCGGTGACGATGCCGAGCGCAATCCAGAAGACGACCCGGAACAACATCGAGCCGAAGCCGGCGGTGATTCCAACACCAAGAATCAGCAGGGCCGTGATCGACAGGCCGACGATGCCCGCGAACATGGGGGTGAAGCCCTCGAACAGCATGTACACGAGTACACCGAGTGGCAGCACGAGATACCACCGCTCGCGAATCGCATGCCATGGATTCGGGCATTGATCCTTGGGGAGCCCAAGGAGGTTGCGGTGGCCGGCTTCGAGATGCACCATCCAGAACGCCGTCGCGTAATACAGGAACGCCGGCACGACAGCAGCCCTGACGATCGTGACGTAAGGGAGGTTGAGCGTCTCGGCCATGATGAACGCGACGGCGCCCATCACCGGCGGCATGATCTGGCCGCCCATCGAAGAGGTTGCCTCGACGGCTCCCGCGAACACCGACGAGTAACCGAAGCGCTTCATGAGCGGAATCGTGAACTGCCCGACGGTCAGCACGTTGGCGACGCCCGACCCCGAGATCGTGCCCATCATTCCTGACGAGACGACCGCCACCTTGGCGGGGCCCCCCCGGGTGTGCCCGACGAAGCCCAGCGCCACGTTGTTGAACAGGCTGATCATGCCTGCATGCTCGAGAAAGCTGCCGAACAGGATGAACAGGAAGATGTACGTGGCCGACACGAGCACCGGAATGCCGAAGATGCCTTCGGTGCCGAGGAAGAGCTGGCCGATGATCTGGTCGAGCCCATAGCCTCGATGGGCGATCGCAACCGGCAAGTACTGACCGAGCGCTCCATACGCGAGGAACGCTGCGCAGATGATCGGCAGTGCGAGTCCCAGCACGCGTCGCGCGGCCTCGAACACGAGCAGCACGAAAAGTGCCCCGGCGATGAGGTCCGCCATGGTCGGATCGCCGGAGCGCTGGATCAGCTCCGACTCGAACAGGAGGTGATACAGCGACAGCCCGAAACCGAGCGCTGCGAGTACCGCGTCGTAGAGCGCGATGCGATAACGATCGGACGACTTGGTGATCGGATGAATCAGGAAAGAGAGGGCGAGCAGGAAACCGACGTGCAGCGAACGCGCCGGAAGGCTCGACAGCGGCGCGAACGCCGCGATGACGAGCTGGTAGGCGGAGAACGCAAGTGCTACGGCTGCGACGATCTTGGCGGCAATTCCGGTGAGCTCTCGACTGACACCCGTCTCATCGAACGCCGCTTCGGGAATGACCGTTCCGGAGTCGGACACCTGCGGCGTCGTGTTCATGACGAGCGGTGCATAGCAGCCATGGGCCGCGCGTGTGTTTCCCGTCGTGCGCACACGCAGGACGTGGCGCCGCAAAGGCCATAGCTCGACACGGCTACTTCAGCAAGCCGACTTCGCGGTAGTACTTCTCCGCGCCCGGATGGAGCGGCACCGGCATGCCTTCGAGCGCAGTCTTGATGTTGATCGCCTTTGCCGCAGAATGGGCCGCAACGAGTGAATCGAGGTTCGTCCACACGGCCTTGGTCATGCCGTAGACCACGTCGTTGCTGACGCCCTCATGCGTGACGAGATAATTCTGCACCGCGGCAGCGGGAACGTCAGAGGACTGGCCCTTGTAGGTATTTGCCGGGATGGCGACCGGGATGTATGCGGGATCGCCGACCTTCTTGATCACGTCGGCGGGAATCGCGACCACTACGACGTCCATCGCTGACGCGAGATCACGCAGACTCGCTACACCGAGTCCTGCCGATTGCAGCGTGACATCGAGCTGGCGATTTTTCATGAGTTCGACCGATTCGCCGAACGGCAGGTATTCAACCTTGGAGAAGTCCTTGTAGGTGATGCCTGCGGCGTTCAGGATCGCGCGCGCATTGAGCTCCGTACCTGATTTGGGCGCTCCGACCGAGATCTTCTTGCCTTTGAGGTCCGCCAGCGTCCTGATCCCTGAGTCCGCCCGTGCCACGATCTGGATATAGTTAGGGTAGACGGCCGCGATGCCGCGAAGCTTCTTGAGCGGCGTTTTGAAGCCCGCCTCCTCGTTGCCCTTCCAGGCGTCCGACAGCGAATCACCAAGGGTGAACGCAATCTCGCCGCGTCCGGCCTGCAGCAGGTTGAGGTTTTCGACCGATGCCTTGGTCGCCTGCACCGAAGTCCTGGCACCCGGCATGCTCTTGCCGATCGCATTGCCGAGGGCCACGCCCAGCGGGTAGTACACCCCGCTTGTGCCGCCGGTGAGCACGTTGATGAATTGCTCCGCCGCGAGCGTGGGCAACGTCGCAGTCAGCAACGCGCCGGCAAACAAAATCTTAAACAGATGTTTCATGCGTCCTCCGGGATGTTTTATTGTGCAGTCCGTCTAGCGAGGCTTGCGTTGGACGATTATAGCGGTCGATCGCGAGGCACTGTGGCGCCTCCCTTCCCAGACCGCTCGATCGTGCTGCCCGCCTGGGCGGCATAGATGCGACGCACGGCGTCCATCGTATCGGCGTCTTCCGCCAGCTTGTCGGACCTGTATCCCTTGACGCGCGCGAAACGCAACGCGAGTCCTCCCGGATAACGCGGGCTCGCCTGCAGGTCGTTGAACGTGATCTCGACGACCAGCTCGGCACGCACGTGCAC
>JALYXY010000126.1 GCA_030946875.1 Pseudomonadota bacterium
AGCGTGAGGAGGTCATCCACGAGACGTTTCATGTTCTGTGCCTGGTCTTGCATCAGCTCGAGATAGCGCTGCCGCGAAGCGCGGTCGAGATCCATGTCGTGCAATGTCTCAGCGAAGCCACTCACGACGGTGAGGGGCGTCTTGAGCTCATGCGACACGTTGGCGATGAAGTCACGGCGCATGCGCTCAACGGCCTCGACTTGGCTGATGTCGCGGCTGATCAATAGACGTTCGTTCTCGCCGAATGGCACACCCTGAATGGAGAGGGTGACACGCTGATCGCGCCGGGATTCAACGGTAACGGCAACGCTGAAATCGGCGCGTGCGAGATAGCGCGTGATCTCGGGCTGCCGAACGAGATTGGCGAGCGGATGTCCAGCGTCACGTACCGCGTCGAGGCCGAGATGCGCCTGCGCCCGACCATTGGCCCAGCGCAGCCGATTCGCGCCATCGAGCACCACCATTCCATCTGGAATGGCATCGACGGCACTCTTCATGCGCTCGATGGTGTGCGCCAGATCGCGCTGATGTGCCGTGCGGCTGCGCACGCGCCGGTGCAGTGCGGAGAAAGCGATGGCCCAGGGCCCCCGCGCCTCAGGCACCGGGACGTCGGCATCGGAAGTTGCCCAGCGTGTCAGTCGATCGAGATGCCACAGGAAATAGCCGATCAGCGCGACGTTGCCGGCGATCAGCGTCGTTACTGCCCACGCTTGTCCGAGCGTTAACCAGGTGACACCGGCACAAACGAGTACACCGACGCACGCTTCGCTTCCGCGCACCCATATAGCGTTCATGCAGGTGGCGATGCCTTATCGCCGCGTGGCGAGATCAGGCGGTAACCGCTGCCGCGCACCGTCTCGATCAGATCCTGTTGGCCGTGTGGCTCGAGCGCAAGGCGCAGCCTGCGAATGTGGACGTCGACCGTGCGCTCTTCAATGTCTGCATCGTTGCCCCAAACGTGATCGAGCAACTGCGCACGTGAGTGCACGCGCTCCTGCCTCGCCAACAGGAATTGCAGTAGCCGGAATTCAGTCGGGCCGAGGGAAACCTCGCGCTCAGCGATCATCACGCGGTGCGCGATGGGATCGAGCGTGAGCTTGCCCGCACGCAGCACCTCCTGCGCCGCGTGCGGGGCGCGCCGGCGCAATACGGCCTTGATGCGGGCCCGAAGCTCCCGCGGTGAGAACGGCTTCGTGATGTAATCATCCACCCATGCTTCGAGCCCGGCGATCTTGTCGGCCTCGTTCGATTTTGCCGTCACCATGATGATCGCCAAGTCGCGCGTGCGGCGATCCTGACGTAGCTGGCGCGCAAGTTCGAGGCCGGACGTTCCCGGCAACATCCAGTCCAGAAGGAGGAGGTCCGGCAGGGAGTCGCGAATCGACAGGAGAGCCGTCTCCGCATCGGCCACGCCGCGCACGTGATAGCCAGCATCACGCAGATGCAACGCCAGCAGCTCGAGGATCGCCGGTTCGTCCTCGACAATGAGCGCGCTGGGGTTCATCTAGGCGCCGGCTGGTACATCAGGAAGCGCCGATCTCAGCCTGGATCTTCTCCAGAGAGATGTGACGCACGTCCTTGCCTTTCACGACCTGCACCACGGCCTCGGCAATATTCTTGGCGTGGTCGCCAAAGCGCTCAATGGATATCGCAATGAACACGATCTCCAGGGCGGCGGTGATCGGGCGCGGATCTTCCATCATGTAGCTCACCAGCTGGCGCAGGATCGAGGAGAAGGCGGCGTCGATCGCGGTATCACTCTCAATGACCTTTGCTGCAGCGATCGCATCCAGGCGCGCAAAGGCGTCCAGTGCCATCTGCAGCATTTGGCGCGTTTGCTCCGCGCTTCGTGCGACATCGAAAAGGCGCACCTGCCGCAGCTGCTCCGCAGCCCGAATATCTGGCGCCTTGTAGGCGATTTTCTTGACCTCGTCACCGATGCGCTCAAGATCGTTGACCATCTTTGTGATCGTCAAAATCGTACGTAGGTCGACGGCGGCAGGCTGCCGTCGCGCGATGATCTGGCTGCACTGCTCGTCCATGCGCATCTGCTGCTCATTGATGCGCACTTCGTTTGCACCCACCTGATTGATGAGATCGGCCGTGTCGTCGTCCGACGTCAGGGCCTGGATGCTGCGGGCGAGCTGCGCCTCGACGAGACCACCCATGGAAAGGACGCCGGTACGCAGATTCTCCATCTCCGCATCGAACTGCCTGTAGGTATGTTGCATCATTTGGCTCCAGCGTCAGCCGAATCGGCCGGTGATGTAGTCCTCGGTCTCTTTGCGCGCGGGCCGAAGGAAGAGCTCGTCGGTCGCGCCGAATTCGATAAGCTCGCCGAGATACATGTAACCAGTGCGGTCAGAAATCCGCGCGGCCTGCTGCATGTTGTGGGTGACGATTGCAATGGTGTATTCCTGCTTCAGCTCGCTAATGAGCTCCTCGATTTTCGCGGTAGAGATGGGGTCCAGTGCTGATGTCGGCTCATCGAGTAACAGAACCTCGGGTTTCACCGCCACCGCCCGTGCAATGCACAGCCGCTGCTGCTGCCCGCCCGACAGCGCCATCCCGCTTTGCTTGAGCTTGTCCTTCGCCTCATTCCACATCGCGGCCTTGGTCAGCGCCCATTCAACACGTTCGTCCATCTCGCGCTCGGAGAGCGTTTCATATAGACGTACACCAAACGCGATATTGTCGTGGATGGACATGGGGAATGGCGTGGGCTTCTGGAAGACCATGCCGACCTTGGCGCGGAGTAAATTGAGATCGATATCGTGATCGAGGATGTTTTGCCCATTGAACTCGACCTCACCGACGGCGCGCTGGCCCGGATAGAGCGAATACATGCGATTCAAGGTGCGCAGCAGCGTGGATTTCCCGCATCCAGAGGGGCCGATGAAGGCCGTGACACGATGCTCGGCGATGTCGAGATGAATGTCCTTCAGCGCTTGATAGCTGCCGTAGTAGAAGTTCAGATGCCTGATGGATATCTTGGCTACGTGCGGCGGCTCCGAAGCCACGCGCGCTGGCAGGTCAATGGGTTTCACGTGAAGCCTATCGGGCGCGCGGCTGCCGCAGTAACGTCCGCGCAAGAATGTTGATGATCAGAACGGTCATCGTTATAAGCAGCGAACCCGTCCACGCGAGGTCCTGCCATTCCTGGAACGGACTCATGGCGAACTGGAAAATCACCACCGGCAGATTGGCCATCGGTGCATTCATATCAGTGCTGAAGAACTGATTGTTCAGCGCCGTGAACAGAAGTGGGGCAGTCTCTCCGGAGATGCGTGCCACGGCGAGCAACACGCCCGTCATCACTCCTCCTCTGACCGCGCGCAAAGTCACCATCAAGATCACCTTCCACATCGGCGCCCCCAATGCGATGGCAGCTTCGCGCAAACTATTCGGCACCAGCCGAAGCATGTTCTCGGTAGTGCGCACCACGACCGGGATCGCGATCAAGGCCAATGCAAACGAACCTGCCCAGCCGGAGAAGTGCTGGAACTTGGCGACGTAGACGGTGTAGATGAAGAGGCCGATCACAATTGAGGGGGCTGAAAGGAGGATGTCGTTGATGAAGCGCGTGGAACGGGCAATCGCTCCCTCCCCTCCGTATTCGGCGAGATAGATTCCGGCCAGAATGCCAATGGGCGTACTGATGAGGGTGGCCGCCCCGACGATCATCACGCTGCCGTAGATGGCGTTGGCGAGGCCGCCTGCGGAACCCGGCGGTGGCGTGCTCTGGGTGAACAGCATCGGCGAGAGTGCGTGAATTCCGCGCAGGAACAGCACCGACAGGATCCACAGCAAAGCCGCCATGCCGGCTGCCATCGCGAGCAGGGATATCACCAGGTAGAAGCGATTGAGCAGCCGACGTCTGCGGTACACGGATAGCATCGTCGCCGCCGCTAAGTGCTAAGGCCCTCGCCCTTCTCGAGCTGTGCCAGCAGCAGCCGCGAGAGCGCGAGAACGATGAACGTAAGGAGGAAAAGCACGAGTCCCAGCGAGATCAGCGCTGCGCTGTGCACCGGATCGGCTGCCTCGTTGAATTCGTTGGCGAGCGCGGACGCGATGGAGTTGCCCGGCTCGAACAGCGAAGGGCTGATCTTGTATGCGTTGCCGATGACGAAGGTGACGGCCATCGTCTCGCCGAGCGCACGGCCGAGCCCCAGCATGATGCCGCCGATCACGCCGACACGGGCATACGGCAGCACGATGTTGCGCACCACTTCCCAGGTCGTGGCGCCGAGCCCGTACGCCGACTCCTTGAGCAGCGGGGGCACGACTTCGAACACGTCGCGCATCACCGACGCAATGAACGGAATGATCATCACCGATAGGATGATTCCCGCGGAAAGGACACCGATCCCCGTAGGCGAACCGCGAAAGAGCGGGCCGATGATCCAGAGACTGCCGAATGCATCGGTGAGCCAGGGTTCCACGTGCTCGGCGAAGAGCGGGGCAAACACGAACAGGCCCCACATGCCGTAAATGATCGAGGGAATGGCTGCCAGGAGCTCGACTGCGGTGCCGAGTGGTCGCTTGAGCGAAGCCGGGCACATCTCGGTCAGGAACACCGCGATACCGAAACTCAGGGGAACTCCGATCAGCAGCGCGATCAGCGAGGTGACGACCGTTCCGAAAATCGGCGCCGCCGCGCCGAAGTCTTTGGTGACGGGATTCCACACATTGGTGAAGAAGAACGGCGCGCCGAACTTTTCGAGCGCAGGCACTGCAGCGAAGCCAAGCGCCAGGAGGATCGTAGCCAGCAGGACAAGGACGAACAGCGCCGAGGCCTGGGTGACCCGCTGGAACAGCCGGTCCGGCCAGACGGGAGCGCCGCGCCGTCGGAGTGGCAAAACGTCGCGTGGGACGGTGGGTGTCACTTCTGGGACGGCGATCGACACTACGACCGGAGACATCATACCGTCCGGCTCACCGGCACGGCGCCATGATGCCTACGCGGCGTGTGATGCACGCGTGATCACTTCCAGATGGGCCTTCCGGAGGCGTCCTTGAGCTGCGCTTTCCACGCGTCCTCGACCAGCGCAACCACACTGGCGGGTAACGGCACGTAGTCGAGCTCTTCAGCCATCTTTTGGCCATTCCTGAAGCACCAGTCGAAAAACTTGAGCACTTCCTGTGCGTTCTGCGGCTTCGCCGGTGCGGTGTGCAAAAGAATGAAACTCGCACCGGTGATGGGCCAGCTGTCCTTGCCCGGCTGGTCCGTGAGAATCTGGTAAAACCCTGGCGCATTCTTCCAGTCCGCTCGGCCCGCTGCCGCCTGAAACGACGAGTCATCGGCCGGCGGATACCGGCCCTCCTGATTGCGCACCAGCACGTGCGACATCTTGTTGCGCTTGGCGTAGGCATATTCGACGTAGCCGACCGCGCCCTTTATACGCTGGACGTATGAAGCGACGCCTTCATTTCCTTTGCCGCCGACGCCTTCGGGCCATGCGACGGCAGTGCTCGACCCAACCTTCTGCTTCCATTCCGGGCTTGCCTTCGACAGGTAGTCCGTCCAGATGAAGGTTGTGCCGGATCCGTCGGAACGACGCACCACGGTAATGTTCTCGTCGGGAAGCTTCACGCCAGGATTGAGATTGCCGATCGCCTTGTCATTCCATTTCTTGATTTTGCCGAGATAGATGTCAGCGAGTAGCGCGCCAGTGAGCTTAATCTGTCCGGGCGCGATGCCTTCCAAGTTCACCACGGGCACAACGCCTCCGATGATGGCGGGAAATTGCATCAGTCCCGCCTTCGCGAGCTCGTCCTGCTTCAAGGGCATGTCCGACGCCCCGAAGTCGACCGTCTTCGCCTCGATTTGCTTGATCCCTGCACCCGAGCCGATGGACTGGTAATTGATTCCTGTCCCAGCCTTTTGCTTGTAAGCCTCGGCCCACTTGGCATAGATAGGAAACGGAAACGTTGCGCCAGCGCCCGTGATATCCACCGCTTGCACCGGTGAAATCATGAACGCGACAGCTACCCCGGCGAGCAAACCACGAACGACGCACCTGCGCATCTGCAATCCTTGGTCATGAAAGACACGCAGATTTTACGAGCCGTGTGTTACAGCAATGTGACAGCAGCTGACATGCAGGTGTTTGTTCGCTGGCTCGGCATCTGTTGGTGCACGACTGATTACAATGCGACTCGAATGAACGCCGCTTTCCCGGAGATGTCCATGAAACAGCGCCATGTGTAGAGTGGGATTGGGGCAGGATTCGCACCGCTTCTCGTCCGATCCGACGCGCAAGCTCGTACTCGGTGGCGTCGTCGTTGCACAAGTACCAGGTCTCGAGGGAAATTCGGATGCCGACGTGGTCCTGCACGCGCTTTGTAGAGCGCTGGAGCAGGCTATCGGCACCGATCTGTTCTCCCAATATGCCGACGAGATGAGCCAGCGCGGCGTGCAGGACAGCCGAATATACGTTCAGGTGGCTCGCACGCATGTGCGGGATGCTGGGTACCGTGTGAATAACGTGGGCGTCACGATCGAAGCCCTCCGTCCAAAGATCGATCCCATTCGCCACGACATGAAGCGGAGCATCGCCGGCCTCCTCGGCATTACGGAAAGGGACGTGGGGATCAACGCAACGACTGGCGAGAACATGACGCCATTCGGTAAAGGCGAAGGCATTCAGGCATTCGCGATCGTAAGCCTCTCTCCGCGTTGATGTCTGTTCTCAGTGCCCCGGCAAAACTTAACCTCACGCTTGAGGTCGTGCACAGGCTGGCGAACGGATATCACAACATCCGTTCGGTCTTCGTTCGCTTGGACAGTCTTGCGGACACAATCTCTTTGCAGATAGACACGGCCGGGCACGCCATCACAATAGGCAGTCGCTCGCGCGAGATTCCGCTGGGCGCCGAAAATATCTGTCACCACGCGGCAGTGACCTATTTGGATGCGATCGGCGCAACGATCGGTGCGCATATCACCATCGAGAAGGTCATCCCTGTCGCCGCGGGACTGGGAGGCGGTAGCTCCGACGCCGCCACGGTGCTCCTCGCCTTGAACGCCAATTTCGGAAACAGGCTCTCCACTCACGAATTGGACCAGCTTGGCTCGCGCATCGGCAAAGACGTGCCATTCTTTTTGAGCAGGGCGCACACCGCGTACGTTTCCGGAATGGGTGAAGTGGTGGAGCCATTGACCGAATTCGTGCCAGTTCGATTCCTGATCATCAACCCACCCATTGCTGTCTCCACTGCGCAGGCATATCGGTCACTGGATGAGAGCGTTTGGTTCATGGGCAGTGTCGACCGCGCAGACATATCGCGCTCCATGGTGGAGGCGATCGCCGCCGCCGACGTATCACGTATGGCGGCCACTCTTCACAACGACTTCGAAGTCCTGCTGGAGCGCCAACATCCCATCATCAAGGAGATCAAGCAGGCGCTTCTTGCATACGGCGCGCTCGGCGCGCTCATGAGCGGTTCCGGTCCGACCGTATTCGGCATGTTCGACTCCGGGGACGCGTTGCGCGTCGCACGACAAGTGCTCGAGCGGCGATATCCATCCTTTCACGTCGCCGCGGCATGAGGCCAGACGTGCCTCCAGTCGACACGACGCCCGTGCAAGGCTCCCAATGACTTGTCACATCGTAGTTCCCGCGGCTGGCAACGGCTTCCGCTTCCGGGCAAATTTGCCAAAGCAATACCTGCTGCTGCACGGCAAGCCGGTGTTGCAGCATTCGCTGGAGCGTCTGCGGACGGGCTTTCCAGATTCCACCATTCACGTCGTCCTCGCGCCGGAAGATCACTGGTTCGACCACACTATCAGTTTGGGCGAAAACATGAACGCGCTACGCTGCGGAGGTGCGACCCGCGGCACCTCGGTCCGCAACGCGTTGCACTCGCTGCACGCAGCACAGGCTGATGACTGGGTGGTGGTGCACGATGCTGTCCGCCCGTGTCTGGACGTTGCGGCAGCGCTTCGGCTCCAGCGCGAGCTGCTTGACCACGCAGTAGGGGGATTTCTAGCGATCCCGGTTTCGGACACCCTCAAGCGTGTCGACGAGAATGACGAGGTGCTGCGCACCGAGTCGCGCGATGCATTGTGGCGCGCGCAGACACCGCAGATGTTTCGCTATCGCGTGATGTGCGAGGCATTTGCGCTTTCCGGCGTCGAGTGTTCGACGGACGAAGCGCATGCGGTGGAGCGGCTGGGACTGAAACCGCGCGTTGTCGCCGGTAGCGCCGGCAACGTGAAGATCACGTTCCCAGACGACCTGGAGCTCGCAGCGGCCATCCTCTTGGCACAGGGTCAGGCATCCTGACATCGCGCGCGACCCGACATCG
>JALYXY010000132.1 GCA_030946875.1 Pseudomonadota bacterium
GGCGAAGTACGAGGCGATCGTCGGCAGCGCGGGAGGTGGCGGGAGCGATCTTCAGATGGAGATCGCGGCCGACGCGCTGCGCCTTCCGGCATGGGATGCGCGCATCGAGCACCTCTCGGGCGGCGAGAAGCGTCGCGTGGCGCTCTGCAGGCTGCTGCTGTCGAAGCCCGACATGCTGCTCCTCGACGAGCCCACGAATCACCTCGATGCGGAGAGCGTCGACTGGCTCGAGCAGTTTCTGCAGCGCTTTCCCGGCACGGTCATGGCGGTCACTCACGATCGCTATTTTCTGGACAACGCCGCGGAGTGGATTCTCGAGCTCGACCGCGGTCACGGCATTCCATGGAAAGGCAACTACTCGTCGTGGCTCGAGCAGAAGGAGCAGCGCCTGGGGATCGAGGCGAAGCAGGAGGCCGGACGCGTGCGCGCCATGCAGAAGGAGCTCGAATGGGTGCGCTCCAATCCCAAGGGACGGCAGGCCAAGAGCAAGGCGCGTATCGCGCGGTTCGAGGAGCTCTCGTCGTACGAGCACCAGAAGCGCAACGAGACGCAGGAGATCTTCATCCCGGTCGCCGAGCGCCTCGGCAATCAGGTGATCGAATTCGACAAGGTGAGCAAGGGATACGGCGACCGGTTGCTGATCGACTCCCTCTCCTTCCAGGTGCCGCCGGGCGCGATCGTGGGCGTGATCGGCCCGAATGGCGCCGGCAAGTCGACGCTCTTTCGCATCATCACGCAGCGCGAGACACCCGATTCGGGTACGGTCACGATCGGGACCACGGCCCAGCTCGCGGTCGTGGAGCAATCCCGGGAGACGTTGCCCGACGACAAGACCGCCTGGGAGGCGATATCGGGCGGTCGTGACATCCTCACCGTCGGCCGCTTCGAGATGCCTTCGCGCGCCTACCTCGGACGCTTCAACTTCAAGGGACCCGATCAGCAGAAGATGGTGGGCCAGCTTTCAGGTGGAGAGCGTGGTCGATTGCATCTCGCCGCCACGTTGCTCAAAGGCGGCAACGTGCTGCTGCTGGACGAGCCGTCGAATGATCTCGACATCGAAACGCTGCGGGCGCTCGAGGACGCGCTGCTCGAGTTCGCGGGCAGCGTGCTCGTGATCTCGCATGACCGCTGGTTCCTGGATCGCATCGCCACGCACATCCTCGCGGCCGAAGGCGATTCGCAGTGGCGTTTCTTCGAAGGCAATTACCACGAGTACGAAGACGACAAGAAAAGGCGGCTCGGCGAAGAGGGCGCCCGGCCACATCGGCTGCGCTACAAGCCGCTGCTGCAGTAATCAGGCGACGCGATAGCGGGACCTCACTCCGGGCGAAGCTTGCGCCTCAGAAGCGCATTCACCTGGGCGGGGTTTGCCTTACCCTTGCTGGCCTTCATCGCCTGACCTACCAGTGCGTTGAAGGCCTTTTCCTTGCCTGCACGAAACTCGGTCACCATCGCGGCGTTCTGCGCGATCACGGCGTCGACGAGCGTGTCGAGCGCGCTCTCATCCGAGATCTGCGCAAGACCGCGCGCGGCAATGATGGCTTCGGGATCGGCTCCGTATTCGCCCTTCCACATCGCATCGAACACCTCTTTCGCCATCTTGCCCGAGACCGTGCCGTCGGCGATCTTGTCGATGAGGCGCGCGAGCATGAGCGCCGTGACGGGAGCCGAGCCGATCTCCAGCGACTCGCGATTCAACGCGGCCGAGAGCTCCCCCAGCACCCAGTTGGCTGCCGTCTTGCGCGTTTGCGCCGAGACCGGGGTGCAAGCGTCCACGACGGCGAGGTAATAAACGGCGAGCTCCCGCGAGGAGGTGAGCGCCATTGCGTCCTGAGGCGAGAGCGAGTGCTCACTCCACAGCCGTTCGCGCAAGGCCTCGGGTAGCTCCGGAAGCGAGCTCCGCACCTCGGCAATCCAGCGGTCTTCGACCATCAGCGGCGGGAGGTCGGGATCGGGGAAGTAGCGATAGTCCTGCGCATCCTCCTTGCTGCGCATCGGCCGTGTCTCGTGGCGATCCGGATCGTAGAGTCGCGTTTCCTGGACCACCGTACCCCCGTCCACGATGAGCTCGATCTGACGCTGGGTTTCGTATTCGATGGCCTTCTCGAGGAAGCGGAAGCTGTTGAGGTTCTTGATCTCACAGCGGGTGCCGAGCTTCGCGTCGCCGACGCGTCGCACCGAAACGTTGGCATCGCAGCGAAAGCTTCCTTCCTGCATGCTGCCGTCGCAGATACCGATCCAGCGCACCAGCGTATGCAGAGCGCGCGCGTAGGCGACGGCTTCCTCCGCGCTGCGCATATCCGGTTCCGTGACGATCTCCAAGAGCGGCGTGCCGGCCCGATTGAGGTCGATGCCCGTCATGCCGTGATAGTCCTCGTGCAGGCTCTTGCCGGCGTCCTCTTCGAGATGGGCGCGGGTGAGGCGGATCGTCTTCTCGCCGGTCGAAGTCGCAATCCGCAGATGCCCGCCCTGCACCACCGGGATTTCGTACTGGCTGATCTGGTACCCCTTCGGAAGATCCGGATAAAAGTAGTTCTTGCGGGCGAACACGCTGCGCCGGTTGATGGTTGCGTCCACCGCCAGCCCGAAGCGAATCGCGCGCTCGACCGCACCGCGATTGGGTACCGGCAGCACGCCCGGAAGCGCGATGTCCACCGCAGATGCCTGGCTGTTGGGTGCTGCCCCGAACGTCGTCGGAGCCCCCGAAAAGATCTTCGACTCGGTGGTGAGTTGCGCGTGCGTCTCCAGGCCGATCACCACCTCCCAGCTCATCGCACGACCTCGGCGTCGCGCAAGCGTCGTGAGTTGCCTGCATCATGCAGCCCTCCATCAAGCATCGGCGGCGCCTTAAGATGCCACTCGGTGACCTGCTGGTAGCGATGCCCGACATCGAGAAGTCTTGCTTCGCCGAAATGATCCGCCTGGAGCTGGATCCCGACTGGGAGGCCCGCCGCATCGAAGCCACACGGCAGTGACATCGCCGGACCTCCGGTGAGGTTCGCGGCCACTGTGAAAATATCCATGAGGTACATCTGCACGGGGTCATCCGCCTTGGCGCCGATCGGGAATGCCGTCGTCGGCGAGGTCGGGCCGGCGATCACGTCGCAGGTCTCGTATGCGCGCGCGAAGTCCTCGGCGATTCTGCGGCGGACCTGCTGGGCCTTGAGGTAGTACGCATCGTAGTAGCCGTGCGAGAGCACGTACGTCCCGACGAGAATGCGCCGTTTGACCTCGTTGCCGAAGCCTTCGGCGCGCGTCTTGCGATACATGTCATCGAGGTCACCGTACCGCGCCGCGCGATGTCCATACCGGACGCCATCGAAGCGCGCGAGGTTCGACGACGCTTCGGCTGACGCGATCACGTAATAGACCGGCACGGCGAGCCTCACGTTGAGCAGGGAAATGTCCACGGTGACGGCGCCAAGCTTGCGCAGTTCGTCGAGCGCAACGTCAACGCAGCCCATCACCTCTGCATGGCTGCCCGCGCCGAAATATTCCCGCGGCAGGCCGATGCGCAATCCGGCGAGCGGCCGCTCCTCGCGCGGCGCGCGCAACAACCGCGTGTAATCTTCGCGCGCACGCTTGATGCTGGTCGCGTCGCGCGCGTCGTGGCCGGCCATCGCATTGAGCAGCAGCGCGCAATCCTCGGCAGTCTGGGCAAGCGGCCCCGGATGGTCGAGGCTCGAAGCGAAGGCCACGAGACCATAGCGCGAGCACAACCCGTAGGTGGGCTTGAGACCCGTGACGCCGCACAGCGCGGCAGGCTGACGGATCGATCCGCCGGTGTCGGTGCCGGTGGCCGCAGGCACCATGCGCGCAGCGACTGCCACTGCCGAGCCGCCCGAGCTCCCGCCCGGAACGTGAGAGGGCTGCCACGGATTGCGCACGGCGCCGAAGAACGAGGTCTCGGACGATGAGCCCATCGCGAACTCGTCCATGTTGGTCTTGCCCACCAGCACGGTGCCTGCGTCCCGGAGAGCCTGCACCACGAATGCGTCGTACGGCGCGACGAACTTCTCGAGCATGCGTGATGCGCAGGTCGTCGGCAGCCCTGCCGTCATCAGGATGTCCTTGTGCGCGAGAGGGATCCCGGTGAGCGGTCCCGCTGTTCCGGCCGCAATGGCCTTGTCTGCGGCGCGCGCGGCGTCGAGCGCGCTTTCGGCGTCCACGGTGATGAACGCATTGAGCGTGCGATCGAGCGCCTGGATCGCGTCGAGCGATGCCTGCGTGAGCTCGAGGCTCGACACGCGCTTCGCCTGCAGCGCCTCGGCCATGGTCGCGATGGTCATGCCGCGCAAGGTCATGCGGCAGCGTCGGGTGTTCGCATCGTGTGCGAGCCGCGCAGGCGGCGCATCACTCGATCACCTTCGGCACGAGATACAAGCCGTCCTGCGTGGACGGAGCGCCGGATTGGAAGCGCTCGTGCTGGTCGCTCTCGGTGACCCTGTCCTCACGCAACGGCGATGCGACATCATGGGCATGCGCCATGGGCAGCACGCCTGTAGTGTCGACGGCTTGCAGCTCGTCGATCATCTTCAGGATGGACGCGAGCTTGGAGCCCACCGCGGCCTCGTCCGTACCGTCGATGTCGATGCGGGCGAGCCGGGCCAGTCGGCGGATGTCGATCGCAGTGGTCATGGGTGTTTGCAACGGCGGCGTCCGCGTGCCTTGTACAACAAGTGCGGCGCGCAATGCAGCGACGCGCGACGTGGCCGGCCCGCATATCGGAAGCGCGACGGTGTCGCACAGCGGGCAATGCGCGTGCTTGCTGCGAAGCGCGTTAGGGTATCATAGCGCCCGACGCGGCGGGCTGCGCGAATAGCGAGTCGAGTCGCGTGAGGGATCCTTCCCGCGCGCGGTTCGCACCAAGGCTCAACCATCATTCCTGCGACCCCCGGACGTTGATTCGAGGGCGGCTTTTACATTTCGCCGCGGCGCACGCGGCAGACCTCACCAGACTGCGGGTTCATGTTCCAGTTCTTCAAAGGTTACTTTTCCAGCGATCTCGCGATCGATCTCGGAACCGCCAACACGCTCATCTACGTTCGCGGCAAGGGCATCGTTCTGAACGAGCCCTCGGTGGTGGCGATACGGCAGGAAGGTGGCCCCAACGGCAAGCGCGTGATCCAGGAAGTCGGGCTCGCCGCGAAGCAGATGCTCGGTCGCACGCCGGGCAACATCACTGCGATCCGGCCGATGAAGGACGGCGTCATCGCCGACTTCACCGTCACCGAGCAGATGCTGAAGCAGTTCATCAAAAAGGTGCTGGACTCGCGCCTGTTCTCGCCGAGTCCGCGCATCATCATCTGCGTGCCCTGCGGATCGACGCAGGTCGAGCGTCGGGCGATTCGCGAATCCGCGCTCGGCGCCGGCGCTTCCAAGGTGTATCTGATCGAGGAGCCGATGGCGGCGGCCATCGGTGCCGATCTGCCGATTTCAGATGCCACCGGCTCGATGGTGGTCGACATCGGCGGCGGTACGACCGAGGTCGGCGTCATTTCGCTCGGCGGCATGGTGTACTCGGGGTCGGTGCGCGTCGGCGGCGACAAGTTCGACGAGGCGATCGTCAACTACATTCGCCGCAACTACGGCATGCTGATCGGCGAGACCACCGCCGAGCAGATCAAGAAGACAATCGGCTCGGCCTTTCCGGGCTCCGAAGTAAAGGAGATGGAGGTCAAGGGACGCAACCTCGCCGAAGGCATCCCGCGCAGCTTCACGGTGTCGTCGAACGAGATCCTCGAAGCCCTGACCGATCCCCTCAACAGCATCGTGTCGGCCGTGAAGAGCGCCCTCGAGCGTACGCCGCCCGAGCTCGGCGCCGACATCGCCGAGCGAGGCATGGTGCTGACGGGGGGCGGCGCGTTGCTGCGAGACGTCGATCGCCTGCTGATGGAGGAGACCGGACTGCCGGTGATCGTCGCGGACGACCCGCTCACCTGCGTGGTACGCGGCTGCGGCAGGGCGCTCGAGAACATGGAAAAGCTCGCGACGATCTTCACCACCGACTGAACGTCCTTCGCCTTCCCGTTTTCCGACACACGCGGCAAGCCGTGGAGTTGCCCGTGTGCGCGACGCCTTCGCTGCACCGTCACTGATGCGTCACATTCCGGCCGAACCGCCCGCGTTCTTCCATCGCGGCCCTTCCCCGCTCGCCCGGCTCACCTTCTTCGGCGTGCTGTCCCTGGCACTCCTGTTTGCCGACACCCGCCTTCGCTACCTCGAGCACGTGCGCTACATGGCGGCGGTCGTGCTCGCGCCCGTGCAACGCGTGTTGCTCCTGCCGCGCGATGCGGTGCGGCACGTCTCGGGCTACTTCACCGATCAGCAGGAGCTGTTGCGCCGTAGCGGCGAGCTCGAGGGCAAGCTGTTGCAGGAGGCGCCACTCGTCCAGGCGCACGGCCTCTTGCGCCAGGAGAACGAGCGCCTGAAGTCGCTGCTCGAGATGCAGGCCCGCTACGCAGGGGCGGCCACCGCGGCCGAAGTGCTCTACACCGGGCGTGACCCGTTTTCGCAGAAGGTCTTCGTCGACAAGGGTTCGCGGGCCGGCATCAGGGCCGGCGAGGCGGTGATCGATGCCGAGGGTGTGGTCGGGCAGGTCACGCGCGTGTACCCGGAGATGAGCGAGGTGACCCTTCTCACCGACAAGGACAATGCGGTTCCCGTGCGGGTCGAGCGCTCCGGTGTGCGCTCAGTTCTGTTTGGCGCCGGTGCGGGGCGGCTGCCGGAGCTTCGCTTCGTGGCGCCGAGTGCCGACATCCAGAACAAGGATCTCCTCGTCACCTCGGGGATCGACGGCACGTATCCGCCGGGGCTTGCCGTGGGCGAAGTCGCGAGTATCGAGCGCGAGACCGGGCAGATGTTCGCGCGCATTCTCGCGCGGCCCCGTGCCGGCGTTGACCGGAGCCGCTTTCTGCTCGTGCTCGGCAAGGTCGCAGCGCTTCCGCCTGTGCCCGAGGAGCCCGCGCAGGCAGAAACGGCCAAGCGCGGCAAGGGCCGGTCCCGACGCGCGAAGGAATGAGGGCGCCGATCGTCACGTTCTGCACAATCGCCGGCGTATGCCGTCTGCATGACGCGCCCCAGGTGCATTACCATACGATTGCGTGCGCGGCGATGCGACGCCGGCAAGTCTTCACAGGGCCTGCCGCCGATCGATCGCGCGACTCGCTCCTACGTTCAGGATTCATGGTTCATGGCGCTGCCCCGCGTTCCGCCATTGATGCCGCTAGGGCCCGAGGTGATCCTCAAGCCCGCGAGCATCTGGTTCGTCCTCTTCACCCTGTGTCTCGCCGCAGCCGGAAATCTCATGCCCGTCACGGGCCTCGCGCTGCAATTGCGCCCGGATTTCGTGGTGCTGGTGCTCCTTTACTGGTGCGTGCACGAGCCGCGTCTCATCGGCGTCGGCGCTGCATGGCTGGTGGGGCTCGTGATGGACGTTGCGGACGCGACGGTCTTCGGGCAGCACGCGCTGGCATACGCGGCGCTTGCCTATGCGGCGATCTATTTTCGACGCCGCATCCTGCGATTTCCATTGTGGCAGCAGGCCGCGCAGATCGTCATCCTGCTGGTGCTCACTGCTGTGCTCATGGCGCTCATCCGGGTTATCGGCGGAGCACGACTGCCTCCCTTGATTTACCTGGCATCACCTTTCATCGGGGGTGCGTTGTGGCCTGCGCTGTCCGTCATCTTCCAGACGCCCCAGCAGCCACGACGTTCAGCCTCCGATTTCTAGTGCGATAAGGATGTTCGGCCTTCCGTTCCGTTCCAGAAGACGTCGCTTCTCGGCCCCGAGCAGCTTTGCGTCGTCGGAGCTGCGTAATCCCGAGCGCGAGGTTTTTCACTATCGCCGCCGCCTGTCGATTGCCGCGACGCTCATCGTCGTGGCGTTCGCAGGCCTGTTCGGGCGCTTCTTCTATCTGCAGGTGGCGCAGCACGCGCACTATCAGACGCTGGCCGAGACCAACCGCATCGCGATCGTGCCGATCGTGCCCAACCGCGGCGTCATCACCGACCGCAACGGTGTGGTCCTCGCGCAAAGCTATTCCGCGTACACCCTCGAGATCCAGCCCGCGCGCGTACGCAATCTGGATGAAACGATCGACGCGCTCGCCGAAGTCGTCGACGTGCAGCCGCGCGACCGCAAGCGTTTCAAGAAGTCGCTCGAGGAGTCGAAGAACTTCGAGAGCTTGCCCCTTCGCACGCGCCTGACGGACGAGGAAGTGGCGCGCTTTGCGGTGAACCGCTATCGCTTCCCGGGCGTCGAGATCAAGGCCCGCCTTTTCCGGCAGTACCCGTTCGGCGAAGTCGCATCGCACGTGGTCGGCTACATCGGCCGCATCAACGACAGGGACCTCACCCGCATCGAAGACTGGGACGCCGGCGCGAACTACAAGGGCTCCGACTACATCGGCAAGGTCGGCGTCGAAATCTCGTACGAGCGCGAGCTTCACGGCACCACGGGGGTTGAGGAGGTGGAGGTCGACGCCGCCGGCCGCGCGGTGCGAACGCTGTCCCGCAAGCCGCCCGTCTCCGGCAATGACCTCAGGCTTTCACTCGACATCAAGCTGCAGCAGGTCGCCGAGGATGCCTTCGCGGGTCGCCGTGGAGCACTCGTGGCGATCGACCCTTCGAACGGCGACGTGATTGCGTTCGTCTCCAAGCCCGGCTTCGATCCCAACCTTTTTGTCGATGGCATCGACTCGGCCAACTGGGAGGCCCTCAACGATTCGCCGGACAAGCCGCTCCTCAATCGGCCCCTGCGTGGGGCCTACCCACCGGGGTCGACGATCAAGCCGTTCCTCGCGCTTGCGGCACTCACCTCGGGCAAGCGCACGCCCGGGCAGACGATCCATGATCCGGGCTTTTTCCAGATCGCGGGCCAGGCGCATCGCTTCCGTGACGACAAGCCCGGCGGGCATGGCAGCGTCGACATGTACAAGTCGATCGTCGTGTCATGCGACACGTACTACTACATGCTGGCGAACGACACCGAGATCGACGACAGCGCGCGCTTCCTGGCGCAGTTCGGCTTCGGCGGCCGTACCGGCATCGACATCGAGGGCGAGCTCACGGGCGTGTTGCCTTCGCGACAGTGGAAGCGCGAACGTTTTGCCGGCAAGCAATATCGCGAGGAGCACCGCAAGTGGTACCTGGGCGACAGCATCTCGGCAGGCATCGGGCAGGGCTACAACGCGTTCACGCCGATCCAGCTCGCGCACGCGATCGCGATCATCGCCAACGACGGCGTTTCGTTTCGGCCGCATCTCGTGAAGACCGTGCGCAACACCAAGACGGGCGAAGTCGCCGAGGTGGTGCGCGAGCCGGAGCGCACGCTGTCACTGAAGCGCGAGCATCTTGCGGTCATCCAGAATGCGCTCGTGGGCGTCAACAAGGAAGGCACCAGCGCAGCGGCCTTTCGCAACGTCGCGTACGCGAGCGCAGGCAAGACGGGTACCGCGCAGGTGTTCTCGCTCAAGGGTGAGAAATACTCGGAGCGTCACATCGACGAGCGCCTGCGCGACCATGCGTGGTTCATCGCCTATGCCCCGGCCGTGAAGCCCAAGATCGCGCTCGCGGTACTGGTCGAGAACGGCGGCTTCGGTGCGCAGGCAGCGGCGCCCATCGCGCGGCAGGTCATGGACTACTACATCACTGGCGAGCGCAAGGCCGCTCCCGGCCAGCCAAGCCCTGCCGCCGATGCGGACGACGAGAGCGACTGATGGGCACGGTGTTCGGGCAGCTGTGGGAGGTGCTCACCCGGCGCATCGATGCGTTCCTGTTCGGGGTTGCGCTGTGCATCGTGGGCATCGGGCTCGTGACCCTTTTCTCCGCGACGGACCAGAACGTGTCGCGTGTGGTGAGCCAGCTCGGGAGCCTCGGTTTCGCACTCGTGCTCATGTGGCTCGTCGCCAACGTTCCGCCGCAGACGCTGGCGCGCGTTGCCGTCCCGCTCTACGTGCTCGGTGTGTCGATGCTCATCGCCGTTGCGCTGTTCGGTACCGTGGTCAACGGGTCACGCCGCTGGCTCAATCTCGGCATCGGACGATTCCAACCCTCGGAGCTCATGAAGGTGGCATTGCCGCTCATGCTCGCCTGGTACTTCCAGCGATTCGAGGGACGCATCAACTGGAAGGACTTCGCGCTCGCCGGCATCCTGATTGCGGTGCCGGTGTTTCTCATCAAGCGCCAGCCGGATCTCGGCACGGCCCTGCTGATCGGGGCGGCGGGTTTTTACATCCTGTATCTCGCCGGCCTGTCATGGAAGGTGATCATCGGATTGGTGGTGGCGGCGGGCGCCGCTGCGCCGCTTGTGTTGCAGCATCTGCATGGCTACCAGCGCGAACGGATTCTCACCTTCCTCGATCCGTCACGCGATCCGCTCGGCACCGGCTATCACTCCACGCAGGCGTCGATTGCACTGGGCTCCGGTGGCGTGATCGGCAAGGGATGGCTCAACGGCACCCAGACCCATCTCGATTTTCTGCCCGAAAAGCACACCGACTTCATCTTCGCGGTCTTCGGGGAGGAGTTCGGACTGATCGGTGGTGCGGTGCTCCTGTTCCTGTACCTGCTGCTCGTCGGTCGCGGGATGGTGATCGCCGCGAACGCGTCGACACTGTTCTCGCGTCTCATGGCCGGTGCCGTGACGCTGATGTTCTTCACCTATGCATTCGTGAACATGGGAATGGTGAGCGGTCTCCTGCCGGTGGTGGGCGTGCCGCTGCCGCTCGTGTCATTCGGCGGCACCGCGCTGGTGTCGCTGTTCATCGGGCTCGGCATCCTCATGAGCGTGCAGTCGCATCGCAAGCTCGTGAACACCTGAACGATGCGACGGCTTCAGAGCAATTGAACCCGCTGCGCTCGCACGACGATCACCTGCTGGGCGAAGCGGGTTTCCAGCGCCTGCCGGTAGTCGCGCCACCACGCCTTGGCCAGGCGCTCGGCCATGACCTCGAAGATGACGATCTCATCGTGAATGCGCTGACCGCTTTCCTTCCAGCGACCTTCCGCCGGCGCGCGCGTGTAAGCGGTCAGTCCGCCGAATTTTTCGGTGAGCTCGTGCCGCACACGATCGAAGTGTTGCTGTTCGAGCGGGTTGCCGTCGTTGCCATAGAGCGGCAAAAGCATTTGCACCAGCATCATCAGCGCACCTTCCGCGCCAGGCCGCAGTTGAATCTGGAGGCGCCCGTTCGCCCCCCGACGCACGTTCGACGCGCCGGGCTCGCCCGTCGCTCGCATGATGATGGATTCACGCCCGGATGAGGGGTCATCGGATCGGCTCGTGGTGTCGTATCGTGATCGTGGCAGGCGTGCTCGCCGCGTGCTCGAGTTCCCCTCCGCGCGAGCCGTATAAACCGCCGGCCGTGGCATCGAAGCCCGGCTATTACAAGGACGACGGGCCAGCTGACGCTCTGCCCGGCGATCTCGATGCCGTGCCTGACGCTGTTCCGACGCGCGAAGCCTTGCATCGGTTCGCCAACCGACCCTACAGCGTGTTTGGTCGCGAGTACGTTCCTGCGACCTCGCTGCGACCCTACCGCGAACGCGGCGTCGCGTCATGGTACGGGCGCAAGTTCCATGGGCAGAAGACGGCCAACGGCGAGACCTACGACATGTTCGCGATGACGGCCGCGCATCCGACCTTGCCTCTGCCATCGTTCGCTCGCGTCACGAATCCCGCGAATGGCAAGAGCGTAATCGTGAGGGTCAATGACCGCGGGCCGTTTCTGAACGATCGGCTGATCGATCTTTCGTACGCGGCAGCGCATCGGCTCGGGATTGCGCAGCGAGGCAGCGGGGAGGTCGAGGTCGAAGCGCTCCTGCTCGATGAAAGCTTCGCGTCGACAGCCCGCCCGTTGCCTGCAGTGGCTGCTTCGACCTCCACCTCGAGCGTGACACTCGCCGCCGCAGGCACCGCGCCGGGTCCGAGCTTGCCGGCCGCGATCGAGCCTGCCCGCGTGGCCGACTCAGTGCCTGTGACCGCCACGCCGGCGGGGTACGTGGTGCAGCTCGGCGCTTTCGCAAACCAACCCAACGCGCAGGTGTTCATGGCGCACGTGGCGAACCAATTGGCCGTGCAGCGGGTCGAAGCGCAGGTGCGCCAGGTGAGCAGTGGCCTGTTTCGCGTGTTCGTGGGGCCATACGCTTCGCGCGAGGATGCAAGGCGGGTGGCCGACCGTCTTCGAGTCGAGCTGGGCCTTCCATCCGTCATCGCGCTGCATTGAATCGCCGGCTGCATCGAACGTGGCGCTCACGTGGTGAAGACGGGCGGCCCTGGCGCATCGATCTCGTCCGACGCTGGGTGTACTGGTCGAAGTCGGTCATCACATCCAGGTTCGCTATAATTTCACCCAGTTGTGATCCCCGTGCATTTCGCGCCGCTTCGCCGCCTGCCGTGCCCATCCTGATGCTGCCTCGCTCGGTCCGTTTCCTTCGCCTTTTGGCACTCTTCGCCTGGCTGCCGCTGGCGGCGCACGCGCAGCTCACGATCGAGATCGTCGGCGGCGGCGGCTCGACCGTGCCGATCTCCATCGTGGGTTTCGAGAACGAATCCAACTACCCTCTGGGCATCAGCGGCGTTGTCGGGGCCGACCTTTCTCGAAGCGGGCTTTTCCGCTTGATCGACGCCTCGGGCATCGTGCCGCGACCCAGCCGTCCCGGCGAAGTACGCATGGGCGATTTCCGCGCCCGAGGCGCCGATGCGATTGTGGTGGGAAGCATGACCCCCCTCGCCGACGGCCGAATCGACGTGCGCTTTGCGCTCCTTGATGCGGTGAAGCAGTCGGAGCTCGCGAGCATGACGTACGTCGTCACGCCCCAGCAGTTTCGCGCGACCGCCCACAAGATCGCCGACGTCATCTACGAAAAGATTACCGGCGACCCCGGCGTATTCAGCACACGCATCGCCTACATTTCCAAGCAGGGCTCGCGCTTTCAGCTGCAGGTGGCGGACGCGGATGGCTTCGGGCCGCAGACGATCGTCACCTCGAACGAGCCGCTGCTCTCTCCCGCCTGGTCGCCGGACGGCACACGCATTGCTTACGTTTCGCTCGAAAACCGCAAGCCCGTGATCTACATTCAGTCGCTGGGCACAGGCCAGCGGCAGGTGCTCGCCAATTTCCGCGGCAGCAACAGCGCGCCTGCGTGGTCACCGGATGGTCGCCGGCTTGCCGTCACGCTGACCAAGGATGGTGGCTCGCACATCTACATGATCAACGCAGATGGCAGCGGCCTGCAGCGAGTGATGAATTCCAACGCCATCGATACCGAAGCCAACTTCACGCGCGACGGCCAGAGCCTGCTGTTCACCTCCGACCGCGGTGGCTCGCCGCAGATCTATCGCTTGACGCTTGCAACCGGCGCCGTCGACCGTCTCACCTTCGAAGGGTCATGGAACGTGGCGGCGCGTGCATCGCCCGATGGCAAGTCGTTCGTGTTCATGCGGCGCGAGGGTGGCCGATTCCAGATCGCGGTGCAGGACTACGCATCGCGCCAGGTGCAGGTGCTCACGAGCGGTCCCGTCGATGAAAGTCCGAGCGTCGCGCCGAACTCGAGGTTGATCCTGTATGCGTCCGAGCAGGGTGGCCGTGGCATATTGAACGCCGTGTCATCGGACGGTCGTGTGAAGCAGCGCCTCGTTTCCCCCTCCACGGACGTGCGCGAGCCGTCCTGGGGTCCGCTGCAACGCTGAACAGGCATTGCCGATCGCTACACCATCAATTCTAGGAGGCACCATGCGTAAACTACTGTCCTGCGCGTTCCTGATCGCGCTTCTCGCCGGCTGCTCGACGACCCCGCAGAAGGCGGCACCCGTCGACGAAGGCACTGCAACCCCCGGCGGCTCGGCTAGCACCGGCAGTGGCACTTCCACGGGCGCCGTGCCGGGTGGTGGGGTGACTGGCAGCGCCACCACGGCAGGCACCGGGTCCGGCGCGAACGACGCTTCGCTGCGCGACCCGAACAACATCCTGTCGCGCCGCTCGGTGTACTTCGAGTACGACAGCGATGCGATCAGCGACCAGTACCGCGGGCTGGTCGAAGCGCACGCACGTTATCTGCAGTCGAATCGCAATGCTCGCATCACCATCCAGGGCAACACGGACGAGCGCGGCAGTCGCGAATACAACATTGCGCTGGGTCAGCGCCGCGCCGACGCCGTACGCCAGCTGATGCGTGTGCTCGGCGCCGCGGATGCGCAGATCGAAACCGTGAGCTTCGGCAAGGAAAAGCCGAAGAACGCCGGCCACGATGAAGCGGCCTTTGCGCAGAACCGCCGCGCCGACATCGTGTACGGCAACGAGTGAGCGTTTCTCGCGTTCTCGCCCGCCGCCTCGTTCTCGCGGCGTGGTGGGGGCTCGTGCTCGCCACGAGCGTCCCCGCGCGTGCGGCACTCTTCGACGACACCGAAGCGCGACAGCGGATCGACGCCACCAACCAGCGCATCGACCAGATGCGGCGCGTGCTCGACGAGCGCATCGCCGCGCTCGAGACGCAGATGCGCAATCAGGGTCTGGTGGACATCTTCAACCAGATCGAGCAGCTCAAACGCGACGTCGCCCAGCTCCGTGGGCAGCTCGAGGTCATCACCTACGAGCTCGGCGAAGCGCAGAAGCGGCAGCGCGATCTGTATGTCGATCTCGACTCGCGCATGCGTCGGATCGAGACGGCGAGCGCAGCGGGTGTCGGCAGCGCAACCCCGGGTCCCACCGCTGAGCCTTCTGGCATCGGCACGAGCGCTACGCCTGGCGCAACCGCGTCGTTCGGTCCACCGCCCCCAGCCGGCGCTGGCGGGGTATCCGGCTCGTTGCCCGCACCGCGCGCCGGCGGTGGCGAGACCGCGGCCGAGCAACGCGCGTACGATGCGGCGCTCGATCTTTTCAAGAGCGGCAATTACGGCGCTGCGGTGCAAAGCTTCGCCGCTTTCATCCGCGCCAATCCGCGGAGCTCGCTTGCGCCCTCGGCGCAATACTGGATTGGCAACGCGCAGTTCGCGATGCGCGACTTTAGAGCGGCGATCACGTCACAGCGCCAGCTCGTGGCGAACTATCCCGAGAGCCAGAAGGTTCCCGATGCTCTGCTCAACATCGCCACCAGCCAGTTCGAGCTCGGCGACAGCGCGCAGTCGAGACGCTCCCTCGAGGATTTGATCACGCGTTACCCGCAGTCTGATGCAGCGTCAAAAGCGCGTCAGCGAATCAGCGGCCGCTGAGGGCCTGCGCACGCAACACCCGCCAGCTTTTTCCGCCCGGCTCGTTGCCTGGCACGCGCGAGAGGGACGCCACGACCTGCCCTGGCAGCGTACGCGCGATCCGTACCGCATCTGGCTCTCCGAGGTCATGCTGCAGCAGACCCAGGTGAGCACGGTCGTCCAGTACTACGACCATTTCCTGCAATCGTTCCCTGATGTGACGGCGCTTGCATCGGCGCCGATCGAGGACGTTCTGCGCCTGTGGAGCGGGCTTGGCTACTATCGGCGGGCGCAGCATCTGCACCAGGCCGCGATGGTCATCGTTCGGGAGCATGGGGGCACCTTCCCGCACGACGTCGATGCGCTCGCATCGCTTCCGGGGGTGGGCCGCTCTACGGCCGCCGCGATCGCGGCGTTCGCGTTCGGAACGCGTGCGGCAATTCTCGAAGGCAACGTCAAGCGCGTGTTCGCGCGGCACCGCGCCGTGGAAGGCTACCCTGGGCTTCCCGCCGTCCAGCGTCTGCTCTGGAGCATCGCCGAGGCCGAGATCCCGGCCGACGACATCGAGCTCTACACGCAGGCGATCATGGATCTCGGCGCGACCGTATGCGTGCGCCAAAGCCCGCGCTGTGTTGCCTGTCCGGTTGCGGGCGATTGCAGTGCGCGCAAAACGGGACGCGTGCACCTCCTGCCGGCGCCGCGCCCGAAGCGCGTCTCGCCGCAACGCGCGATCCAGGTCATTGTCGTCCAATGCGAAGGCACTTTCATGCTGGAGCGTCGATCCGGAGCGGGCGTGTGGAACGGATTGTGGAGCTTGCCCGAGCTCAGTTGTGGCGACGACGTTGCGACCGCACTTCGCTCACGCTACGGCCTCGAGAATGCGACCCTCGAAATGCTCGCCCCGGTGGAGCACGCGTTCACGCATTACCGACTCACGTTGCACCCGGTGAGCGCCCTCCTCCCGAAGCATCCGCCTGCGGTCAACGCGCCTGATCGCACCTGGATGTCCCGCGAAGCCGTGCAACAAGGCGCTTTGCCGGCGCCCATCAAGCGCATCATCGAGGCGCAGGCGCGTCGGGCGGAGCTCCTGATCTAGCTGTGCCAGGACCGCGCCGCGCGGGATGGTGAGATAGACGCGCCAGTCCGGGTGTTCAGCCCGGGACTCGATCACCGGTCCGGCAGCAATGCACGTAGCGATGCCGGCAACTCGTCCCATCGATCCGGATACGCTTCTCGCAACCGTGCAAGCTCGCGTCGGGCGTCCGCTGGGCGCTGTTGCTCGAGCAGCGATTCGATCAGCCTGCGCTGGGCACCGAAATCGATGGGCTGAGTGCCAGTGGAGCCCACGGCGGGTGTGCGGGCTTTGGCCGTGGCGATCTCACGGTCTTCGCTCGCCATCTCGCGCGCCGGGCCTTCACGCGGCACCGTCACGCGACGCCTCGCCAGGGCGGCTGCATCGCTCGGCCGTCCGTCCGCGCGTGCGGCAGCGGGGGCGTCGGGCGGCGTCGTCGCGGGGAACGGACGGGGTGCGGCCGCCATACGCGTGCTGCTCTCCGCTCGCTGCGCGGCGGCCGAGTCATCATTCAGGGCGGAACCGGTGTCGTGATCGTCCGTCGCGGCAAGAGGTCCACTGGCCGGCGCCTCAACGACCGAGACCGGCTGATCCGAGCGGGCCGATCGTGTTTCGCGGCTGCGCATCGGCGCCACATTTCGTTGTTGGCCCGGTGTGGCGTCCGGGTGCTGCTGTTCGCGCGCTGGCGAAGCAACAGCGGGTGGTGCGGACGGCGCGACGGGCGCGATCGTGGGTGCGGGCACCGGCACCATCTCGTCGACGCGCTTCCCACTCCGCCCACTATCCGGCCCGCGATCGGGTGCGCTCCGAGCATCGTGCGTCATGGACTCGTCCAAGCCGGGATCAGAAGGCGCCATCTCGACGATGCCGATGGCCACAACCGCCAACGTTGCGGCAGCCGCAAGGGGCCACCACGCCCGCGATCGCGGCTTTTTAGCGGCGGCTTGCGCTTGTGGACCGGCGTGAGCATCGCGCCGCGCGGCAGCGCGAATCGCATCGTCGACCCGCGCCGGCGGCTCTTCGGTCGACAGCTGCCGATACCTCTCAGTGACATCCGGATCGACTTCCGCGTCCGTTGCTCGCTGATCACCCGCACTCATCGCATTTCTCCGAGTGACGATCGCAAACGGTTCGAGGCATACCGCAACCGACTCTTCACGGTTTCGGGTTCACTGTCGGTCAGCGCGGCGATCTCGCCAGCGGTCAGGCCACCTTCCTGATGCAGCAGGAAAGCATCGCGTTGGAGGGGTGGAAGCTCGCGCAGCGCGGCCTCGAGGCGCTTGCGCAACTGCACAGTCTCGAGTCGGGCGTCCGGCTCCGTAGCATGCGCTGCGGGCACCGCCTCGAGCACCTCGTCGCCTGCACCCGAGTCCGCGACCACCGCCGCATGGCTCGCCGCCGCACGCCAGTGGTCCACCACGCGGTTGTGCGCGATGCGGTAGAGCCAGGTCGTGAACTGCGCGGTGGGCTGATATGCGCTTCGGCTACGAACCACGTTCATCCACACATCCTGGAACAACTCGTCGGCGAGCGCCGCATTGCCACAATGCCGCAGCAGATAGCGGTACACGCCGCCGCGATGTCGCGTGTACAAGTCGTCGAATGCTGCAGCGTCGCCCGAGCCGTAGGCCAGCATCAGGTCCGTGTCGCTCGGCGCAACGCTTGTCGTGTCCTCGGTCCGTGCGGGTGATGCCATCGCGCCGGAGTATGCGATCGCGTAGGGCACCTGGCAAACGCTACCGCCCAGGCGGGTCGGCGACAAAGCCCGCGCTCTCCCTCGGGAACGCGCGCGGGCCGGACGCAATCGTTGCGCGCGGGAGAATACCCATGGCAATCAGATTTGCACGACCGTCGTAGCGGACCGTGATCACTTCTGCGGGCGTGTCCGATGCGCGCTCGAAGCGAACTCGTTGTGCAGCCGAAGCTTCATCGCGCCCGTGTCCGGTCCCGAGTGACGGCGCCGGAGCTGCGGCCCGGGCGTTCGGCTCACGCGCCGCCTTTGCAGTGTCAGCGTTGGCAGGTTCGGCGGCCGAACGCGGGACGGGTGCGTCGTCCCTGAGTTCGTCAAGGACCAGTGGTGCACGTCCGCGAAAGATCGCGATGCCGATGACGCCCACGTTGTCCGGCCGTCCGGTGCGAGTCGCGTACGCATCGCCCAGATCGGTGAAATAAAACGCCGCCGTGGTGGCGAGACTCTTTCGCCAGCCGGCAACCTCCACGTTGTCGGATCGGGCAAGCACGTACCCCGACTGTGCGGGTGACGCGGTCTCTCCGCTGACGACATTGACGCCATCGACGCTCATTACGGCGAGGATCCGTTCGCCCGTGCGATTCGCGATGTGAACGAGATATTCATGGCCCGGCGTGCCGACCACCCAGGCTTGACCGTCTTTCTGCACGATGGGCAGCGCGCGGCCATCCGTGCGGTCGACGATTCGCACGTCGGCGAGACGGCCCAAGGCGAACGCGGGCGTCGCCATGCAGCCAAGCCACAGTGACGTAAGTACCCACTTTCCGATATGGCGCAGATAAAGCGAACGTTGGACGCTCATCGCAACTCCCGTTTGTCAGTTGACTTCGCTATGAACGGGCGGCTGCCGCGAACGGGGTTAAACGGCACCCAAACCGGTCAGCTCGCGAGAGGGTGCATGCGATAATCGTGCATGTCTCAACCCGCCGCGCTGGCTCCCATCGTGGTCGCGCTCGCCTTCCTGGTGGCTGCCCTTTTCGGCGCGGTCGCCCAGCGGGTGAGCTTCTGCACGATGGGTGCAGTCAGCGACATCGTGAGCTTCGGCGATTTTCGCCGCATGCGCATGTGGCTGCTCGCCATCACCGTGGCCATTGCAGGCGCGACTGCCTTGCAGGCGGCCGGGCTCGTCGACCTGGGCAAGACGATCTATACGGGTCCGCGCGTCAGCTGGCTCTCCCATTTGACCGGCGGCTTCCTGTTCGGCTTCGGGATGACGCTGGCGTCCGGTTGCGGCAGCAAGACGCTCCTGCGCGTGGGTGCCGGCAATCTCAAGTCGCTCATCGTGCTGGTGTTCCTGGGTTTGTCGGCATACATGACGCTCAAGGGGCTGTTCGCGGTGCTGCGCGTGAACGCACTGGATCCCGTGCGTTTCGACGTGAGCGCCCTCGGAGCGACCACCTCCGATCTGCCGAGCATCGCGGCGGCAATCATCGGCCCTGGTGCCAAGACATGGCTGCCGATCCTGCTGACCGCGGGACTCGGCGCGTTCATCTTCGCCAACCGCGACTTCCGGCAGAGCCGCGAAATGGTCATCGGCGGCATATTGATCGGCGCGATCATCGTTGGGGGGTGGTACATCTCCGGCCATCTCGGCTATGTGCCCGAAGATCCGAACACGCTCGAGGAACGGTTCGTCGCCACCAACTCGGGGCGAGCGGAGTCCTACTCATTCACGGCTCCGGTGGCCTATCTGCTCGAACTGTTGCTGTTCTGGAGCGATCAGTCGCGCGTGCTCACGTTCGGCATTGCGGGTGTGCTGGGCATGATCATCGGCTCGGGCGCGATGGCCTTGGCTACGCATACGTTCCGCTGGGAAGGCTTCACGAATACCGACGACCTGGTGCATCACATTCTCGGGGGCATCCTGATGGGCTTCGGTGGCGTCACCGCGCTCGGCTGCACCATCGGCCAGGGTCTCACCGGAATTTCCACACTGGCGGTTGGGTCGTTTCTTGCGCTGGGCGCGATCATCGCCGGTTCGGCGGCGGCGGTGAAATACCAGGTGTGGCGAGTCGATCGTGAGGACTGAACCTGGAAGCGCGCCCTCGCAACAACGTTAACCCTGATGATCGTCTTCGAACTTTCCTGCACCGCCGGCCACCGTTTCGAGGGCTGGTTCGCCTCGACGCAGGAGTACGCCGATCAGCATGAGCGCGAGCTCGTGCGCTGCCCGATCTGCGACGACGCCAAAGTGTGCAAGGTGCCATCGGCCAAGGTTCGCGTGGGCAAGGGAACGGCCGTGGTCGAGGCTCCACCTGCGCCCGCAGCCAAAGTGCAGCAAGAGGCTGCCACGCCTACGCCCGCGGAGTTCGTGGCTGCTCTGCGTGCGATGGTGAAGAGCGCCGAGGATGTCGGCCAACGTTTCCCGGAGGAGGCACGCAAGATTCATTACGAAGAATCGGCGGCGCGTTCGATTCGCGGAAAGGCTTCGCGCGAAGAAGCCGAGGCCATGCGCGACGAGGGAATCGAGTTTGCATCCCTCCCTTCGTTCCTGACCGACGAATCGCACTGAGGCGCTCGCTGTGCATCGAATGTATGCACGCATTCACGGAGACGCCGCACCGGACGCGCGGATCGTGGCAACTCCTCGAAGCGGCCGCGTCGGCATCCGCTACAATTTCATGCTTGCGGGCCGTTAGCTCAGTTGGTAGAGCAGCGGACTTTTAATCCGTTGGTCACTGGTTCAAGTCCAGTACGGCCTACCAACAAAACCAAAGAGTTGCCTTAGCCGGCGACTCTTCGCTTCCACGGCTGCGCTCGATGCGCGCTTGCGCGCTGCTGCGGCCGTCAAGTGCTCGGTCGCGAACTTCGCGTAGCGGTCCACCATCACCCGCGATTTCCAGCCGCCGAAGTCCTTGAGCTCATCGCAGCTCGTCCCAGCCTGGCGATGCCACGTAAGCGGCTGGCGAACACACCTTGCGCGGCAGCGCCGAATCAGCGTTGAGTCCTCGCCGGCATCCAATTGTGCGGCAGCAATTCACCAATTCGACTAGCGGGTTGCGTCGGCAGCCGCTCGAGGATGTCCTTCAGGTACTGATACGGATCGTGATCGTTGAGTCGCGCAGATTGAATCAAGCTCATGACGGCGGCAGCACGCTTGCCCGCGCGCAGCGATCCTGCAAACAGCCAATTCGAGCGGCCCAGCGCGATCGGGCGTATCCGATTCTCGATCCAGTTGTTGTCGATCGGCAGCGTGCCGTCGTCCAGGTAGCGGATCAGCGCTGGCCAGCGGCCGAGACTGTAATCGATTGCCTTAGCTATGGCCGTGCCGTCAGTTGCTCGCTGTCGATGCAGTAACAACCACTCATGCATCCGGTCCGCGATCGGACGGGATCGCACCTGGCGCAGTCGTTGTCGTTCATCGGCGCTCAGTTGCTGCGCCTGCCGCTCGACATCGTACAACGCGCCGAACAGGTGCAGCGCTTCCTCGGCCAACGCGCTCTTGTGATCGATCGCCAGATCGTGGAACTTGCGCCGAGCATGCGCGAGACATCCGACTTCGGTGCGGCCGGCGGCGAACAGCCCCTTGTAACCCGAGTAGTCGTCGCACACGAGCTTCCCCAACCAGCCTTCCAGGAACTGCTTCGGATGCGCGGCGGCGCGGCTATCGGCAAAGTCGTACACCACGGCATGCAAGTCGTCGAACTGGGTCGAGCTATAGCTCCAGATGTAGGCCCGGTGCGTCTTGCCCTTGCCAGGCATGAGCATGGCCACCGGCGTCTCATCGGCGTGCAGCACCGGCCGGGCGAGCAGCGCCGTTTGCAGCGCATCCACCAGCGGTTGCAACCGCACGCCGCAGACGCCCACCCACTGCGCGAGGGTCGAGCGCGGGATGGCGACGCCGGCGCGTTCGAAGATGCCTTCCTGGCGGTACAGCGGTTGATGGTCGGCGTATTTCGC
>JALYXY010000152.1 GCA_030946875.1 Pseudomonadota bacterium
GCGCACGGCGCGTGCATAGTTAGAATCGAACGATCAGATCGATCTCGACGAGACCACCCAGCGCAAGGCCGGTGACGCCGACGGTGGTGCGCGCCGGGAAACGCCCCCGCTCGAAACAGGACTCGTAGATCGCATTCACCACGGCATAGTCGGCCGCAAAATTCACGAGATAGATGCGCGTCATGACCACGCGTTGGAGCGTCGTGCCCGCGCCGCGCAGCACGGTCTGCAGGTTGCGCATCACCTGCCGCGCCTGCTCACCGATGTCACCCTCGACGACCTTGCCCGTGCCGGGATCCACTCCGAGTTGTCCGGTGACGAAAAGAAAGTCCCCTGCCCGCACCGCATGACTGTACGGCGCCGTGGGCGGCGGAGGCGGTGCATCGGGGAACATCAAAAACTCCAGCTCCATCGCTTCAGCGCTCCTTGATCATGCACTCGGTGAACAGGTAGCGGCATCGATCGCCGTCGAAGCACAGCAAGCGGAACAGATTAGCGGGCATCCACCACCGGTGCAGGCGCATGCCGCAGGAGCAGCGAAGCGGATGACGAGCTTGGCAACTCCTGCGCGGTGTCTAACGATCATCCGCCGCGGTCAGCAGGGCGCCGCATTCCGCGCGGTTCGGGCCCGCCCGCTCGCAGAAGAGCACCCTTGCCCGATGCTCGCACCACGTTCGACCGAAGATCGATTGCTCTGCACATCGGGCAAGCCCGTCGTTCAACGATGTGGCCGCGACTGAACCCGGCTTTGACTTTCGAGACGTCGCAACGACTGGCGGACTATGCGGATGCGCGGTGGCGACGTGTCGCTGCGGCCGTGCCCGCGCTGGCGCGGTGGCGACGTGTCGCTCCCGGCGCGACCCCGCTGGCTTGGCGATCCGAGCTGCAGCGGATCGCTCCTTGGCGGTGGCACCAGGATCTGCAGTCGGCAACGATGGCTGGACCGCGCTCGCGCCTGCCCCGTCGTTCGCTGCGGGCTCATGCAGCGGCATCGTCGCTTGGGTTGGGTGAACATCTTGCACGGCTACCGATGCTTGCACCTCGGGCCTCAGCGCGCCCGCCGGCTTGGCCGCGCTTGCTGGCACGTGCTCGGCCCGGCCCGCGAACACTGCAAAGAGTGCACCGACGAATCCGACGACCAGCACAAGTCCGAACGACGTACCGGTATGTTCGGCCCATCGCGTGGACCGCGATCGTTTGCGTCCGGGCCGTACGGGCTGACCGTCGAAAGGTCTGGAGCTTGCTTCGATGCGCTCGGGCGCACCAGGGAGGGGTTGCTGTTTTTGCATCTCAGTGCGAAGGCGAGCGCCACAGGCGTGGCAGCACGCAACGGCACGCGGATTGACGCTTTCGCAGTCGGGACATTGCGTGAGGTCCACGGGAACGCCACAGCGGGCGCATCGTGACGCGTCGGGAGCGTTGCCGTACGAGCAGATCTCGCACGTCACAACACGTTCCGAGACCGGCTCTATCGGTTGGGGCATCGCACCCTCCCGTTTCACGTCCAGCAGGCAACAGCGCTAGCCTGGGCTGACCCAGGCAGGAGCACTTTAGCGCGCCGGGCCTGGGCCCGCAACCGGGATGCCGGTCAGTTCGATTTAATGCCTGCGGATTTGATGAGCCGCGCGTTCACCTCGAATTCCTGGCGGATCATCGAGTCGAATTCAGGCTGCGACATGATCAGCGGATCAGCGCCGATCTTCAGGAAACGTTCGCGGATGTCGGGCGCGTTCACGGCCGCGTTGATCTCGCGATTGAGCCGTTGCACGACGTCGCGCGGTGTGCGCGACGACACGAGGGCGCCGACCCAGAAGTTGTAGTCGGAGTTGGGATAGCCCGCCTCCACCGTCGTCGGCACTTCGGGCAGCAAGGCGCTGCGCTTCGGCGACCCCATCGCGAGTGCAAGCAGTCTTCCGTCCCGCACGTAGGGCACGGCCTGGAATGTCAACGCAAAGTACATGTCGGACCGGCCGGTGAGCACCTCGGTGAGCGCTTCCGGTGAGCCCTTGAGCGGCACGTGCAGCACGTCGATTCCCGCTGCGATGCGGAAGCGTTCGAGATTCATGTGGGTCGAGCTGCCTATCCCGGCGGAACTCGCGACGAGACCACCGGGCTTCGCCTTCGCGGCGGCGACGAGATCCGCGACCGTTTTGTAGCCCTTTGCCGGAGACACGACCAGCGTCGTAGGCACTGTGGCCATCGCTGCGACCGGCACGAGCTCCTCCGCCTTCAGTGTCTCGGGATTGAGTAGAGGCGCGACGGTCCATGCGGACGTGTAGATCATGATGGTGTGACCGTCGGGCTCCGCGCGCGCCACGTACTGGGCACCAATGAGGCCCCCGGCGCCCAGCTTGTTCTCGACGATGACGGGCTGGCCAAGGCTCGCCTGGAGCTTCTCGGCGATGATCCGCGCAATCGTGTCCGAGGCACTGCCGGGGGAAACACCGGACACCAGGCGGATCGTTTTCGTGGGGAACGTCTGCGCGCCCGCGGCCGCTGCAAGGAAGAAGCCGGCCAGCACTGACAGCCATTGACGACGCGAATATCTATGCACGTTGAATCTCCTCCAGGACCATGACGTCATACCTTGGGTAACCCGAGCTGCGCCGCCATCCAGTCGGCGCTGCGCAGGCGGTAACGATACGGTCGATTGTTGGCGATGTGATTGCCATCTTCGATGACCAGCAGCTCCACCGGCCCCTTCACCTCGGCCGCGATGCGCTGCGCATCCTGCCACGGCACGAGTCGATCCTGCTTGCCTGCGACCAGAAACAGCGGACATTCGATCTCGCGGGCTGCGCGACTCAACGTCAGGCTGCGCGCGTGCTCCTTTGCCGCCTCCTGCGTTTCGACGTGGCTGCGCACCCGGAAGGCCTCGCGAGTGAGCTCCGGCAGTGCGTCGAAAATCTCGAACCAGTCGTACGGTCCGGCAAGCGCAATGCAGGCGCGAATGCGCTTTTCGTAAGCAACGGCCCTCGGCGCGTAATACCCGCCGAGGCTGACGCCCCACAAGCCGATGCGCGCTGCGTCCAGATCATGGCGCCCGACGATCCACTCGACAATGGCGGTGGCGGCGACCTCGTAATCGCCACGGATCGGAAACTGGTATTCGGCTTCACCTTGTCCGGGGCCATCGACCATCAGCGTCGCCATGCCCCGCGCAAGGAATGGCAGCTCGTAAGCCTCGAGCTCCTCCTTCGCTGAATCGAGACCGGGAATCATGATCAGAACCGGAAGGCGCGCGGGCGCATCGGCCGGACGCCGCAGAATGCCTGCAAGCATGCCGCCCTCGAACGGAATCTCGACCCGCTCGCCCGGGGGCCGCAGATGCGGCAAGGCAAGCTGCCGGCACTGCACGGCCTTCATATGGGCCGTTCGCATCTGCCCGGGATCGTGGACGAACAGGAATTTGGCGAAGTGGTAGTACACCCCCGCACGAGTGAGATGCTCGCCTGCGCTCAGCCCGAACCCTTGCGCGAGTGCATCGCGACCGAGCTGCTCGTGAACGGCAGCGCGCGTCGACCATGCAGCGCACCAGTCATCCCAGCGCGCGATGCCATCGGTCACTTCCTGAAAATCGGCGAGCAGCACGCCATTCGAGATGAATCGCGGCGCCCAGTGCGCGATCGCACTTTCGACCCGTGGATCCCTTGCGCCTGCGGTCATGACGAACTCCGACATCCGACCTACGCCAATGGTGCCATACGTGGCTCATCGCTGAACGCGTGGGATATGCAAGCGAGCTGGAACGCATCCGTAGTGGCACGCGAGGCGGCACCTTGCGCCGCAAGCGAGGTCGAATGCAGCTCATTTTCCATCAGGGCCGCAAGCGGCTCCGACCCATAGGCAGTCACCAGCAACACGAGATCCACACCCGCGTCACGGCCGCGAATCAGCTGCTCTGCCGTCATCTCTGGCGTGCGCCCGGATCGCAGCACGAAGGCACTCGCGAACCCCCTGCTTCGCATCACCTTGGGAAGCAGCTCGCGCTCCAGCCATTGGTGCAGTCGATCTCCCATTCCCGGCGCGGCGTCGAATCTGACGGAGACGCAGTAGGCTCCGAGCACTGAACCGTGACAGCTCAGCAGTTGGCAAAAACCTCGCACCATACCTCTGAAGCTGGGCATCATGCTGCTGGTCCAAACCGTCGGCTCGTTGAGCCGTTTCAGGTAGGGTGCGGAGGACAGTACGTCGATGTCCGCAACCTCATACACCACGAGATAGCGCGGACTCGATGACGACGAGACCCACCGTTGCGCCCGGACGAACCCCGGGATGGCGAGCCGTTCCGGAAAGTGCTGGCGGGTGTGCCAGTCGTCATGTTCTTCGACCCGCTCCGGAACGATGTCATACCAGAGCAGCATCGCGGCATTGCCGAGTAATGCCATCCGCGGCCCCTCGCTCTACGAAGAGACGCGCGCGATCATTCCACGTATTGCCCGCATCCCGACCACGTACCCCTCCGGACCCAGGCCCGCAATGACAGCCGTGGCAATCTTGGAGACGTAAGAGTGATGGTAGTGCTCCTCTCGCTTGTGAATGTTGGAAATGTGGATCTCGACGATGGGTCCGCCGAACATCTTGAGCGCGTCGAGGATGGCGATCGACGTGAACGAGTACGCCGCCGGATTGATCATGATGCCGCTTCCGTGGTCAATCGCCTCGTGAATCCAGTCGATCAACTGCGATTCGCTGTTCGACTGTCGAAATTCGACGGAGGCGTCAGCGGCTTCGCTCCTACAGTTTGCCTCGATATCGGCGAGAGTGAGCGTGCCGTAGATCTCGGGCTCACGTTGCCCAAGTCGGTTCAGATTGGGGCCGTTCAGGACGTAGATCGCCTTGGTGGTTGTCATGGTTGCGCAAGCTCCGATGGCTGAGGTTAGCGCTTGTAGCCAAAAGCTCGAGGCAGCCATAGCACGATGTCGGGAATGAACGTGATGAGCGCCAGCACGACCACCGCTACGATGATGAACGGCGTTGCCTCACGTACGATCGCCATGAGAGGCCGCTTCGTCATGTTTGCCACCACGAACAGCAAGAGCCCGAAGGGCGGCGTCAAGAGCCCAATCATGATGTTGACCACGACCACGACGCCGAAGTGGACAAGGTCGACGCCAAGCATCTTCGCCGTCGGGATCAGAATCGGAACGATCACGAGAAGGATTGTCGTGCCTTCGAGAAGGCACCCCAAAACGAGCAGTATTGCGTTGACGAGAAGCAGATAACCGAAAGGCGCGAGATGAAACGTCGCAATGAACCTCTGCACCGACAGCGGGATGTTCTCGATGGTGACGACGTAGTTGAACACTAACGCGCCCGCGATCAGCATGCCAACTGAAGTCGTGGCTCTGGCGCTTGACAGCAGCACGGTGTACAGCTGCTTCATCGAAATCGAGCGGTAGATCAGCGCGGACGCGAGCAGCGCATACAGCGCGGCGACTGCGGCACCCTCGGTGGGAGTCATCACGCCACCATAGATCCCGAACAACAGCACCACAGGAAGCATCAGCGCGGGAAATGCATCGAGCGTGATACGAGGAATTTCGCGTAGAGCCACGGGAGGCTCAACCGGATAGTTGCGCCGCCGTGCAATGATGGTGTTCATGATCATGAACGCGAGGCCGAGCATGAGCCCGGGGATCACTCCCCCCAGAAACAGGTAGCCAATGGAAGTGTCCGACACGAGTGCATAGATCACCATCGGAATCGAAGGCGGGATGATCGGACCGATGATTGCGGCAGAGGCGGTGATTGCGGCCGCGTATTCGACCGGATACTTGCCGTTCCGAGTCATCATGCCGATGATGATTCGCCCGATGCCCACCGCGTCGGCGATGGCCGAGCCCGACATTCCCGCGAAGATGATATTCGCCACGACATTGACGTGGCCGAGTCCGCCACGAAACCGACCGACGAGGAGCAGGCAAAACTTCAGCAAGCGATCGGTGAGACTCCCGCTGTTCATCAGATCCGCGGCCAGAATGAACAGCGGAACCGCCAGCAGCACGTAACTGTTGAAGAGGCCGTTCAGGATTTGCTCCGCTGCTGTCCCGAGGTCGAGTCCGGCCACGAGCAGGTAGAGCACCGAAGCGCAGATCATCGACAGGCCGATCGGCAAGCCCATGACCGCAAGCCCGACCAAGGCGACGACGCACAGCGTCAACGGGCTCGGCATCAGACCCGCTCCGCCGGATCGACCGCCTTGGTTTCAGCGGGCTGCTTCCCGCTGAGCGCGCGCCACACGATGAGCGCATGCTTGACAATGCAGGCCACCGCGAAGATCACATAGATCGCGTACAGATAATCGAAGCGCATTCCTAGAAAGGCAGACTTCTCGCGCTTCATGAAAACGACGTAGCTCCAGGTTGCGGGCAGGGACGCGGCGAACAGGAGCACCAGTGAGCCGCTGGCGAGAACGGTGAACGTTCGGCGCGTGCCCGGCGAGACGAGACCGTAGATGATGTCGAACCTGATCTCATCCTCGGGCAACAGGATGAATGCGGCGCCCCAAAGGACGAGCCAAACCCAGCACAGAACCGTCACCTCATCGGTCCAGCCCAGCGGCCGATTCATCACATACCGGGATCCAATCTGGAGAAGGAACGAAAGAAACATCAACGCGATCAGAGCCACGATCACGTGCTCCGCTGCTCGCTTCAGCCATGTCACTGCCACATGCCGATCACGCGACATGATCCGTCCCCCGGGTACTCGAACGAAGGAGACGCTGCGCGCCTCGGACGCCGCTCACATCCTACGAAACTTCTGACGCCTGCGCCCTTCCCGCCTGGTCGATGCCGGCGGAACGGCTACAGCGCGTTGATGCGTTCGAGGGCGCCCCTCGGCCAGTCCTTGCCGTACTGGTCGAGGTACTTCTTTTGCGCGAATGTCCTGAACGCGTTCAGATCCGGCGTGTAGACCTTCTTGCCCTGAGCTTTGAAAAAGTCAAGCGCCTCCTTCTCCTGGGCGCCGAACTTGACCACGTAATCGTCGACTGCCTTGTCCGCGGCCGTCTGAAAGCCGGATTGTTGTGCAGGCGACATCGCATCCCAGATCTTGGCTGAGAGCGCCATCACGTCGTATCCGATGACGTGCCCAGTGAGCACGAATTGCGTGGTGACCTCGTAGAACTTCATGAGCTTGCTTGCGACGAGCGGATTGTCCTGGCCATCGATCGCCCCGGTCTGCAGGGCGGTGTACACCTCCGCATAGGCGACGGGTGTCGGGTTGGCCCCGATCGACTCTCCCAGGAACTGCCAGAATTCACCAGGCGGCATGCGCAGCTTGATGCCCGCCAGGTCGGCGGGAGTCCTGATCGGACGGTCAGGCTTGAGGTTGACGTTGCGTGAGCCGAAGTAAACTGGCGTGATGATCTGGATGCCCAACTGATCCCGAGCCATCTTGATGAATTCGCGTCCTACGTCGCTCTTGAACGTACTCTTTAGGTGTGCCGCGTCTCGAAACAGATAGGCCGAGGTCATCAAAGACCAGGCGGGTATCTGCTTGGAGATATCCGCAGGCGCAAGATTGACCATCTCCAGGTTTCCGCGTTGCAGCGCGATGAGCTCAGTCCCTTGCTTGAACAGCGTGTTGCCCCAGTAAGGCTCGAAGTCGTAACGATCCTTGATGGCCGCAGCGAAGGCCTTGTAGGCGTCGGCTCGCAGGTCCTGCTCCGTGAAGGCCGAACTGAACCGGAGCTTCGTCTTGCTCGACTGAGCCTGGACGCGAGGAAGGGCTGCAAGGGCCAACATCGACGCCCCGGTTGTTAGCAGTGAACGACGGGTGAGCTTCGCCTGCATGACGCCTCCATTCGGTTCTGATTGTGCCGAGGCGCGAGGCGGGCGGTAGATGCCGCCAGCGCGCCACCAGCTTAAAGTAAACGGATACTATGGTGTTCATCAGCCGATTGCAATATCCTCATACGATCCATGATTGAGACTTCCCCCTACCATGCCCGCGGCAGCTCCGGGCAGACCGCGGCTTCGCCCAATGCGATAGGCGAGCTCACTTACCGCCGCGTGCGGGCCGACATCTTGTATGGCCGCCTCGTGCCTGGCCAGAAGCTGCGGCTCGAGCGAATGCGCGATGCGTATGGTTCGGCGGTCAGCACACTGCGTGAAATATTCAACGGCCTGGCCTCCGAGGGACTGATCACCGCAGAGGGTGCACGCGGGTTCGAGGTGGCAGCCATCTCTCGTGAAGATCTGGGAGAAGTTGCTGCCATGCGTCAGCTGCTCGAATGCGATGCGCTGCGAAGCTCCTTCGTATCGGGCGACGTCGAGTGGGAGGCGCGCGTCGTCTCCGCACACCACAAGCTCGCGTCGACGGAAAGGCGCATGGCGGCGGGCGATCGTTCGCAAGAGGAAGCGTTCCGCCGCTACGATCGCGAATTCCACAATGCGCTCATTTCCGCGTGCGGTTCACGACTGCTGCTCGATGTCCACGCGGGCATTTACGACAAGTACCTGCGTTACCTGGTGCTCGCGTCGGTGTTTCGAGGGCCGGTGGTCGTCGAAGAGCACCATCGACTGATGTGTTACGCGCTCGACCGCGACTGGCGCTCGGCGCAGGCAGCTACGACTACGCACATTCAGGAGTGCATGGCGCAGATGCTTTCAGGTGACTGGTGGGCCGCTGAACGGCGCGCCGTGACTCCCGTGACGCGAGAGGAGCAATGAGCTCCGACGATAGGCTGCGCATCGGCGTGCTCGGCGCGGCGAAGATTGCGCGGCTTTTCGTCGATGCAGTGCGCCCGTCTCGTAAGGTCCTCGTGGCCGCGGTGGCGAGCCGCGACCTCGAACGCGCCGCCGACTTTGCCCGCGAACATGGCATCGCCAAGGCGCATTCGAGCTACGAGACTCTGCTGGTGGATCCGTCAATCGATGCAGTGTATGTTCCACTCCCCAACAATTTGCACGCCAAGTGGGCAATTGCCGCGGCTGACGCGGGCAAGCACGTGCTCTGCGAAAAGCCACTCGCAGCCACCGCCGCCGAGGCGATGACGATTTTCGAAGCCGCGCGCCGAAATGGGGTTTATATCGTCGAGGGATACCCGTACCGTGCGCAACCGCAGACGCTGAAGCTGCGCGAGCTGCTTGTGGCCGGCACCGTCGGCAATCTACAGCTGATACAGGCCTCGTTCGGATTCCCCCTGACAGATCCGGCCAATATCCGCATGAATCCGGCGCTCGCCGGCGGAGCACTTATGGACGCGGGTTCGTATCCGGTAAGCCTCCTACGTATGGTCACGAATAGTGTTCCTGCCCGCGTTCACGCGCTGGCGCAATGGTCGCCTTCGGGGGTGGATGTGACTACCCTGGCTAGCCTTCAGTACGCGAGCGGGCTGCTTGCACAAATTTCCTGCAGCTTTGCCACAGCACGGCACCGCCATGCCTTCATTGCAGGTGACGCGGGATCGATCAGCACCACCTATCTCAACGATACCTCCGCAACTTTCCCGGCGCTGCTAGAGGTCAGGCATGGCACCGGCTGGGATGCACGGCGCGAGGTGATTGAAACCGAGTCCGCCGTTGGGTTTCTGGCTGAAGCGGATGCGTTTCGCGACCTGATCACGCACGGTTGGGGTGAGTGGGCAGGGGCGAGCCCGCAGGAATCGATCGACATCGCGCTCACCCTGGACGCGTTGGCCCTCAGCGCGCGGACCGGAACCTCAGTAGAGGTAAACGCGCAAACTCAAGGTGGTGCGTAAGACCCATCAGCGGGCATGACGGGAGCGATTCACAAGGGGAATGCCGTGACGATTCGCCGCCCCGCGAGTTTCGCAGCGGTGATGACGGCCGGAGATGCCGCACTCCTCCACCACAGGGGGAACAGAACCAGCGGGATCTCGGGGTCAAGCTTGAGCAGGTCTGCTGCATCGTTGACGTGCAGGATGCAATCTTGGGCCATTCCCGTCTCGTCACAGAATCTGCGCGTGGCTTTCGAGTCGGGCCCGAATACCGCGATTTCCTCGTGCAGGCCGCTATGGAAGACTTCGTACAGCCGCGGAGTGGACGCAGGCATTGGAGTGGAGGTCGACGCTGGAGTGGGCATGGGCACGGTCTGAATCCTTGGTGAGTTGTTTCGGTCGCAAACCGCTGGGGTTACTTACGTAGGGGTCGACGGGTTGAACTGCCGATCAGCCTCGCTTCGGCTCGAAGTGATCGCCTTCAAGCTGACCATCGACGTGATCGCATTTCGCAAGCGCGCAACGGCGGCCTCCTCGCTGTGCCGTTTTAGACCGGCCGCTGCATCACCTTCGGCAAAGATTTCAGGCAAGCCATTCCCGGTAGGTACGGATGTCGCCGAACGTGAACGTTGCTCCGGCGCGGGTTCGCAACTCCAAGCTCTGACGCGTCCCAGCCTGGCAGCACTCGCACGTTGCGTGAGCGTTCGCCCATCGCGCTGCTTCGTGATGTTCAGGCTCACGCTTGCAGAAGCCGTGCCAGCGCGTTGCTTGCGTCAGCACGATCGCGCAGCGCGAGCCAGCGCCGCAAAGGCCTGATTTCGGCTAACCTCCGTCAGCCGCGGTAAACCTCAGCGGCAAAGCATCGTATCGGCCGACCAAGGCGGCGAGTCACCCACGGGATTATGGGGCATCAAGTGGTTGGGCATGACGTCCGCGAACGGGCAGAAGCTCGTGCTCACGTTCGCGTTCATTGGGGGTTCATGCAGACGACGATCATGGGATCGGGCCAGCCTCCCGCGGTGCAGGCCGCTGATCCTGCCATGTGGGTCAAGAGCCGTCAGTTCACCGGCGGCGTCGTGCCGGTGTCCAATAGCAGGATCTTCGACGGACCGATCTACAACTACACCAGCGACTGCCCTTTCCATGGGGAAGGATCACCATCCCGGGTTCGTATCCGGACGACCGGCTGGCCGCGGAACATCCTGCTCGAAAGGCGCGGCGCCAACCGGGGAGTTCATGCAACTCATCTCCAGGCACGACATCGCCTCGAGTCCAGGTATTTCGTCCACGTTGCGGACTTCGAGCCGCGGGTTGTCTGGCGCATCATCGACCTGGCTGGAGCTTACGGTGCGCTTTGTGGTCAATTAGCGCGCCGTTCGTAACGTCAACCATGCGATCAGCGCGACATCCTGCCGCAATTCGGCCAGGCAGGCGTGGGTATCGCGTCCGCCACAGGCGATCAGCAAGTGACGTCGCCGCGTACGCCACATGCCGTGCGGCAGGGATCATTCGCGTAGCCCACCCGGGTCGTTGCGTGAGACTACAGGATTCGTGCGCGCTTCCTACAGCCCCGGAGTCATGCATACCGTATCTTTCGGCTACTCGGCGGTGGTGACTTATCTCTCCTTGAATACGCCCTGTCTGATGACTGCATCCAAACGCGGCGTTTCGCCGTATGGATCAAGGCAGCGAACCGAACCAATTTTCAATTCCATGGGGCAATGTCCCCGCAACCAACAAAGGATTCGCATATGAAAGCCCAATTCAAACCCATGCTTCTGACCTTGGCCGTCGCCCTCGCGGGCGCGAGCTCCGCGCATGCGCAAAGCTACGGCAACGGAAATACCACGCAGCCGGGCATGGCGCCGTCGACGAGTAGCGCGACCGGCATGGCCGCGCCGATGCAGAGCACGGATTCCGACGCAAACGAAGCCCAGGCGCGCCGCTCGCGCACGACCGCTGAAGAGGAGCACGGCGGCGTACGTGGATGGGCGAGCGACAAGATGAACCGTACTTCGGCCCGCGTCCGCGGCATGTCGGGTACCCAGGTTGGCAACGGCCCGATGGTCGATGACAGCGGCGGCCTCTCGTCGAATGGACACGTCACCGGCCGATAAGATCGTGTGATGAGTTTGAAGGGGCCCGTGTGGGCCCCATTTCGTCTGCTCAGCAAGCGTCACCGCGCGATCAGACAATGCAACTCCGTCTCGACGCCGCAGATCGCGACGTCACCGTCCTCCGCATATCTTCGCTGCTCGGCCTCGAACCCGTCGAATAACTCGATCGAGGCAGCGAGGACCGCCGCTCCCAAAGCAAAATATTCCCGACTCGAGGCTCGCAGTCGTTCACGCACTCGATCGTCGGCAACGAGCTGCTGCAGGCAGCGTCGACCATAGCGGTGATGCATGCGCTCCTGCTTTAGAAAGGTGCTTCGAAGCGGTACCAACCGGGCAGCAAATCCGGCGATACGACCCCGGGGAGCCGACAACGCGACTTCACCGAGCGCCTCGAACACGCCCTGCAATCCGACCACCGACTCCGGCAACAGGCCGGCGTCAAGATCACTGTGCAAACGCGCGGCGAAGCAATCGAGCGCCGTGCTCAGCGACGCGGGGCAGCCCGCCCGCCTGGCGGTGAGCCGAGCGGCAACATCGAACACTGTGGCATGCATCGCCTCCTGCTTCGACTGCAACTCGAAGAAACGCCGCATCCTCGAATCGGGTGCGAGTGCCGCCTGCCGAAACGATATGTCACGTGAAATCTCCTCGGCCAACTTGACGCCGACGAACAACGAGGACACAGCGCCGGTCCAGCGCGGTAGCGGCCCCTTCAGATAGCCAAAGTCCATGATGCCTCGATCGATTGTTGCCCCGTTGCGGCGCGCTGCGGGCACAGAAATCACCGGCGTGTCGCATGCCTTGGGGCTATAGGTCGGCTACGGCACTTTGGATGGCTTCTGCAAGGGTAGGATGAATGTGAATGGCGTCGCGCAGCACCGCGTAACTGGCCCCCGCGTTCATGAGGTCGACGTACATGTGCACGAGCTCGGCACCATGCACGCCCAGCACTGCCGCGCCGAGGATCTGTTCGCTTCCATCATCGATGATCACCTTGACGAACCCCTCCGCTTCTCCGATCTCGCGTGCTTTGCCATTTCCGCTCAAGTCAAAATGACCCACACGGATCTTCTTGCCGGCCTTGCGCGCCTGTCCCTCTGTCATGCCTACGCGCCCTAGCTCGGGGTCCGTGAACATCGCGTAGGGCACGATGCGATCCGTAGTACGCGCCCGATCTCCGGCGAGCTGCGACCGCACGATCCGGTAATCGTCCCAGGCGGTGTGCGTGAACATCGGACCGCCGCGAATGTCGCCTACTGCCCAAATGCCAGGGGTGCTGGTGGCAAGTCGCTCGTCGACTTCTACGATGCCCTTGTCCGATAGCTTCACGCCCACCGTGTCGAACCCCAGATCGTCCGTGTTCGGCTTTCGCCCCACCGCTACAAAGACGTGCGAGGTCTCGATATCCTGCTGCCGGCCGCCAGCTTCGAGGGTGGTGCGCACGCCAGCGGCCGTTGTCGAAAAATGTTTCGCGTGATGCTCGAGCAGAAATCGAATGTCCTCCTGCTCGAGCATATGCTGCAGCGCCGCGGCGACATCGGCGTCCTCGTGCTCGGCAATCTGCGGTCCCGCATGAGCGACGATGACCTCGGCGCCCATGCGCCGATAGAATTGAGCCATCTCCAGGCCCACATAGCCTCCGCCGACGATCAGCAGGCGCTGTGGCAGCAGCTTGTGCTCGAGCCAGTGGTCGGCGTCGAGGAAGTCGATGTCTTCGAGGCCCTCGATGGACGGCACGAGATTGCGCGTGCCGGTGTCCACCACCACCTGCGTGGCAGTGATCGCGCGCTCACCTACAACCAGTCGGAAAACAACACCCTGGCGTCCCTCGAAGCGGGCGTGACCGCGTATGAGTTCACCGCTGTCGGTGCCGCTGAACTGCCGCTCGAGGCCTGCCACAGATTGCGCGACGATGCCCTGCGCCCGTTCGAGCACCGCCGTGAAATCGACCTCGACCGACGGCACGCGTACGCCGTACTCGCCGGCACGACGCGCGAGATGTGCCATCCGCGCCGATGCGAACGCTGCCTTCGTCGGCGTGCAGCCGAAGTTCACGCATGACCCGCCCATGTGCTTTCGCTCCGCGAGCCCTACGCGCCGGCCGGCCTTCGCGAGCGCTCGCGCCAGCGGCGGTCCGGCCTGTCCCGCTCCGATGATGAATACATCGTAATCTGCTGTCATGATGGCGCTCCCCTCATTCTGCCGCGTACTGTCTGATCAACCATGATCTCCGTCGTGATGCCGGTTTACAACGAGGCGAAGGTGCTGCCCGACACGCTGATGACGCTGTTGCGACAGACCGGCGATTACGAGGTGATCGTGGTCGACGGCGGCAGCACTGACGCCACGGCGGCCCTGGCGCGGGCGCATGGCGGCGTGCAGCTCCTGTCCGCCGGCAAGGGACGCGCTGTGCAGATGAATGCCGGCGCCGTTGTCGCGCGAGGCGACTGGCTGCTCTTCCTGCACGCCGATACACGCCTCCCGCAGGACGCACTGTCGTGGCTCGAATCCCGTGTGTTGCAGGAAGGGTGCGATGGCGGTGCGTTCAGCCATCGTTTCGCGCAACGCCACTGGTTGCTGTGGCTTGTGTCGAAAGCAAACAACTTGCGTTGCCGGTTCACCCACATCTTCTACGGCGACCAGGCGATGTTCGTTCGCGCAACCACCTTCCGCCAACTTGGCGCTTTTCCCGAGGTCGCCTTCCTCGAGGACGTGCTGTTCTCCGAGAAGCTCCGCCGCGCCTTCCGTACGGTGCTCCTGCGGGAGATGGTGCTCACCGATGCGCGTCGATTCCTCGAGTTCGGCATTATCCGCAGCGTGTTGCGCGCACTGTACATCCTGCTCTGCCACAAGTTGCGGCTGCCGGTGAACGGACGCGGTTTTCACGAAGAAATCCGCTGAGACGGATAGCACGATTCCATGATCGATGCGCGGCGGCGCCGGAACTCTAGCGCCGATGCTCATGCCCGCCGCCAGCGTCATCCGGCGGGTCCGCGAAGGGCATGGCCAGCGTGCGCGAGAGCGTAACCTGCTCGGGAGTGCGATATTCCCGCAAGCCGATGGTGACCGTGCGCCGAAGCTTGTTGATGCGCGCCGTGCCATGCAGGAAATCCCACAGGGTAAGGCCACTCGAAAAATGGGAATCTTGCTCTCGATGCACGATCGAGTGATGAATTCCGTGCAGGCGCGGTGTGATGACGAATCGACACAGCCGACGTTCGAAGGCGAGGGGCAACCGCACATTCGAATGGTGGAACATGACTTCGGCGGCAGTCAGCGCTCCCCATATCGACAGTCCCTTGCGCGAAATGCCAAGCAAGGCGACTTGCGCGACCCGCCAAGGTACCGACAGCAGGAACTCGGCTGCATGAAACCTCAATGCGGTCGAGGTATCGAGGTCGAGGTCGGCATGATGCGCGCGATGGCAGCGCCACAGCAGTGGAACGCGATGCAGCAGGACGTGCCACCAGTAGAGCGTGTAATCCATCAGCACGATCATCAGCGGCAACCGAAGTCGTCGGGGTAACGCGAGCCGCGGCAATAGTCCCCATCCGCGCCGCTCGATCACCGTTGCCACCGCCTGCACAACCGGCCGTTCGACGAGCAGCACTGTCACCCCCGTCAGCACGCCTACTGCGCAATTGCGAGCGAGGCGCCGGCCGGTGGGCTCACGTCTTGGACGCAAAGGCCGGGCGCGTTCCAGCCACAGCAAGCCCAGGAGCAGGCCCCCGGCAAGTGCGGGTGCCATCCAATGGCTGCGCTCCCCAACTGGATCGTCGCGCTCGCCCGTTGATCCAGCATCGCCCGATCCAGCCAAGCGCGCTTGCCGAGACCCGCAATGGCTAGCCTTCATCGCCCGTCAGAAAGCCTTTCTCACCATCAGCGACGCGCGATCAAATGGTCGATCGAGAACGCACCCGCGCCCCGGCACAGCAACACGAGCATCATCGCCGCCCACTGCAAATGCGTCGGCCATGCGTCGGGATACACGAAGATCTGGATCACCGCAGTCATGCCGAGCAGTATCAGGACCGCAAATCGAGTGAAAAGGCCTAAGAGCAGCAGAACGGGACAGACGAGCTCGATTCCAAGCGACAAGGTGGCGGCAAGCTCCGGTGGCAGGATCGGTACCCGATACTCATCCCGGAAGAGATCGATGGTGCGCTGCCAATTGATGAGCTTCACCTGCGCCGAGTTCCAGAAGATCCATGCCACTCCAAAACGCAATGGCAGCGCGAGCAACGAGTATGGAACCGCCTCCAGCCAGACGCGAATCCGCGTCAGATGCCTCACGATCAACCATCGCGGCCGTGCTGCGACCAGTGCGTCAGTCATGATGGCGTCATGGCGTTCCGGTGGTAGCCGACCGGACGCGGCATGCCGACAGCCGGCCGTTTGCGAACTGCTCGGCGAGCAGTTGCGCCACGTCGGCTGAGCCCTTTTCGAGAAAAGTGCCCAAGGGTTCGCCACTGCAGAGCCGTATCACGAACCGATACGCTTCAGGATCGAGCCGCTGAGTCTCTATGCCGTAGGCGCCACGATGGATCGCGAGCTGCACCGGTCCGGCATGCACGTCGACCTGTGTCATGGCGTTGTCGTCCCCGCTCAACACCGCGTCCGCGATCTGATCGGCAGGATAGGAAAGCGCCAGCAAGCTGAGCGATGGGTGCGGTTCGAAACCGAGCAGCGCGTGCTGCTCCGGATCGATCGCCGCTAACGCAGCGGGCTCTAGTGCGCCAACATCAGGGGCGTTGGCCGCAACACTCAACGCCCACTCGAAACGCGCGACGTCAGCCAGATAGGGTAGCCCCTGCACAGGGACGAAGTGTTCAAGAAACGCCGGAAACTCGGCGCCGTAATCGTTCAGATAGCCGCTGGCAGGCGGATGCGCACGAATGAACACTTCGACTGTGCCGTTGAAACAATCATCTCCGACGAGCCGGTCGATCACGGGATAGGTCATGCGCAGCGCTGCGCTCGCCGTGGATACGAACGTGTTGCGGTGAATTCGCAGCCGTTCCTGGGCCGTGAATCCGTCCGCGATGACAGCCGCGCACACCGCGTCGGCTTTCTCCGACAACATCGACGCGGCGAACGCCTGCTGCAAGTCACGCAACGGATGCATTCTGCATCTCCGCAGTCATGATGGCTCCGGCGCGGGCCGCTTCACCGAGCAGGACGGTGAGCGGCGGCACGTCGGTGTCCCATTCGATCAGCGTTGGTACCTGCCCGAACAACTCCACGGCTTGCGCGAACAGCGCCCAGACCTCATCACAGACGCGCGATCCATGATCGTCGATCCGGATCTCGCGACCGTCATCGAATTGCCGGCGCTGGTGGCCTGCCAGATGAATCTCCTCCACACGCGCCCCCATCAGGGAGCGCAGGTAATGGTGCGCATCGAAGCCGTGGTTGCACGCGCTGACGTAGATGTTGTTGACATCGCAGAGGATGCCACAACCGGTACGCGTCGCGACGGCAGCGACGAACTCCGCCTCCGGAATGGTCGAATGTCGGTAACGCAGACAGGACGCCGGATTCTCGACAAGAATGGTCCTGCGCAGCCGATCCTGCACCACCTCCACGTTGCGGCAGACAACGGCCAGCGCCTCCTCAGTCAACGGCAGCGGAAGCAGATCCGGAAAGTGCACACCGTCGACGGCGCTCCAGGAAAGATGCTCGGAAACGAGTGCGGGGCCGACCCGCTCGACCAGTGCGCATAATCGCGTCAGGTGCCGCTCGTCCAAATCGTCAACGCTGCCGAGCGACAGTGCTACGCCGTGCAGTGACAGGGGGTAATCGCGCCGGATCGCGTCGAGGTACGCGAGGGCGGTGCCCCCGCCCATGTAGTTCTCCGGGTGTACTTCCAGCCAAGCGACGGCTGGCCGCTCTTCGAGCACGGCACGATGATGCTGAAAGCGCAGCCCGATTCCTGGCGACGCCGGAATCGGGCTGGCGGACACGCGCGGCGTGGAGCGGGTGACGCGCACAGCGTGCGATCAGGCGTGGCCCTTGCCGCCGGCGAATTTTTGGCACTCGCCCTTGGGTACGAGCAAGAATGATTCGGGATCGCGATCGCGTGTCGACTGTCCGACGCAGGAATGTGCACCTTCGGCACAATCATTTTTGCCCCGCGCCGCGACCCCGTAGCACTTCTCCAGATTGTTCTTGACCATGCGCTCCATGGTCATCTGCTGCTCCTTGTTCATCGGCTTGCCCTGCTGCTGGGCGGACGCGGCGGGGGTGACAAGTACAAGTCCCAGCGCGGCCGCAAGCGTTGCGCTGGCCAGTGAGCGATTGGTATTCATGAAGGATCTCCGGATAAGGACCCCGTAAAATGCAGGGTCGACTTCAATCATGCGATGGGATAGATGGGTTGCACCGGCGTTGTCGATCCAGCCGGCATCCATTAATCGCACGACCCTCGCGGTTCTGACAACCTATCTTCACCGACTGTGGTGGAGTGCAACTGGAAAGCGCGCGGTCGCGAGCCTTGTGCCTTCCGGGCGGTACGTATCTACCGGTAGGCAACGCGACGATTCGGACAGGCCACAGGTGTCAGAAAAGCTCCCGCTGCTGCGATAAAGCCTTACGAGCAAGCAGCGCTGGAGCCGCGTCGCATCCCGGAAATGCGTATGCTGGGCGCCTTGGCCTCGGCGGCGACGATGGGGAGCAACCAGTGCCGCGCAATCGCAACGTTTCGACCCCCAGCGATCCGGGAGCGCTGCCGCGCGGGCGGGAGATTGCGGGGGAGCTCGAGCAGCACCGACGCTATCTCATGCGAGTCGCACGCCTCCAGTTGCGCGATAGCGACTTGGTGGAGGACGTAGTCCAGGAAACGATGCTGGCCGCCCTTGCCGCAACAGGCTTCTCGGAGCACGCGAGTCTGCGCACCTGGCTTACCGGCATCCTGAAGCACAAGATCGTGGACGTGATCCGCAAGCGCCATCGTCGATCCGAAGTATCGCGAGATCATCGGGAGGACACAGCGAACCCGCTGCACGAAGTGTTCGACTCGCCATATGACGATGACGGCGAGTGGGCGGAGAAGCCTACGAGCTGGGGGGATCCGGAACAGGCGGTCAGGCAGCGGGAATTCCTGGATGTACTGGCAATTTGCATGGAGAACCTGCCGGCCAGCACGGCACGGGTCTTCGTCATGCGAGAGTACATGGAGCTCGAAGTCGCAGAAATCAGCACTGAGCTGGAGCTCTCGCCAGCCTACATCTACGTTCTGTTGTACCGGGCGCGGGCCACTCTACGCCGCTGCCTGGAAAAAAAGTGGTTCGCCGGCGAAGCGCCTCGCTGAGAGTAAGGGGTCAGAGAATGCGGATGAGAAACGTTGGAATGCCGTCGTGCGAGGACGTGGGGCTTCTCATCTCGCAGACCCATGATCGGGAACTCACACGCGGCGAGCGGTTCAGGCTGAAGCTGCATACTGCAATGTGCCGAGGTTGCTCGCGGTTTCAGCGTCACCTGCACGTGCTGCGACAAGCAATCCAAGAGGACAAGCGCTGAGCGGTCAAGCCGCGGCGTACAAGGCGGGCAGCCGCCGCAACGTACGGGACAGCAGCCTACGCAAGCAAGCGGTGGACGACTTCAATCAACGACGCACCCATCACATCGGGTGCCGACATGGCACGCGTGTAGCGGCTGTTCTCGCGGTGTACCCAACCCGTGATCAGACCGGCTTGCTTGGCCCCGTGCGTGTCCCACGCGTGCACCGCCACCAGTGCCATGCGTGACGGCGCCACCGCGCATTGCTTGGCCGCTTTACCGTTTGCAAACGCCGCCGGATGGCGCTCCCAGATCGACGTTCATCGCGGGCGGCCACCGCTGCGGCCCAATTGCCATGCATGGTAGCGCTGCATGAGCTTGAGTAGTCGGGTCGGCGCGTGGGCACGCTTCCAGGTCCAGGCCGCGTACTTGCTGGCCTCCGCCAACGTGGGATAGATATGGATGGTGCTGAGAATCTTGTTGAGCCCGATGCCATGCTTCATCGCGAGCACGAATTCGGCCATCAGATCGCCCGCATGCTCGCCGACAATCGCGGCACCCAGAATGCGATCCTTGCCCGGCGCTGTCAGCACCTTCACAAGTCCGTTTGCCTCCTCATCCGCAATTGCCCGATCCAGATCGTCGATTGGGTAGGTCGTCACCTCGAACGGGATTCCCCTTTCCTTCGCTTCGGTCTCGCTCAACCCGACACGGGCGACTTCGGGGTCGGTGAACGTCGCCCATGGAATGACGGAATAATCGGCGCGAACTCTGTGAAGCCGGCCGAACAACGCATTGACCGCCGCGTAATACGCCTGGTGGGACGCCGTATGCGTGAACTGAAACGGCCCGGCCACGTCGCCGCAGGCATAGACGTTCGGGCACAGCGTCTGGAGGTACTCGTCCGTCGCGACGGTATGCGCTTCGGTCGTCCCGATGCCCAGCTCTTCGAGACCATACCCGGAAGTATTCGCGATGCGCCCGAGCACGCACAGCAAGACGTCGAACCCCAGCTCGACATCGCGACCGTCGTGTTCGGCGATCAATGCTTTCTCACCGTTGCGCACGACGAACTCTTTCGCCCTGTGACTCGTGCGCAGGTCGATGCCCTCGACGCGAAAACGGCGCGCGACGAAGTCCGAAATGTCCGGGTCCTCGCGCGGCAGAATGCGCGGTAGTACCTCGACCTGGGTGACTTTTGACCCGAACCGCGTGAAGCACTGCGCGAGCTCGCACCCGATGGGTCCGCCCCCGAGCACCATCAACCGTCGCGGCAACTCGCGCAACGACCAAAGCGTTTCCGACGTGAGGTAGCCGACCTCCTCGATTCCAGGGATCGGCGGAATCAGGGGACGCGCGCCCGCGGCGATTACGATGGATCGAGTGGTCAGAGTGCGCGTACCCTCGGCGTTCGTCACGTTGACGGTGCAAGGCGACGTGATCTTCGCCTCGCCGTGCAGGCACTCGACACCGAGCTCGCTCAGTCGCTCCACCGAATCGTGCGGTTCGATGGTGCGAATGATTCGCTGCACGCGCTCCATGATGTCGGCGAACTCGTACTTTGCGGTCGCATGCGCGATGCCGAATTCGTGCGCGCGCGCAATGTGCGACAGCAGCCTGGCCGAGCGGATCAGAGCTTTGGACGGCACGCATCCGGTGTTGAGGCAATCGCCGCCCATCTTGTGCTTCTCGACCAAGGTCACCTTGGCCTTGAGCTCAGCCGCGAGGTAGGAGACGACGAGCCCCGCTGAGCCGGCACCGATGACGACAATGTTGCGGTCGAACGTCACCTGCCGGCAGATGCCAGAGCGCCACCGCAGCTGCTGCCCTGCCCCGCCGTGCAACCGTAGCAGTGGTCCGCAACCCGGATGGGGTTTCCCGGGAGCGTTACGGCGTCCAGTTGCAACAAATGGACGCGTGACTTGCCTTTCTGGGCGAGTGGCAATCCCAGCATCTGGTTGAAATCGCAATCGTAGACGAACCCCTGCCAGTCGACGCTGATCAGGCTGCGGCACATGACGTGTTCGACGTTGGCGGGGCTATGTGCGCTGCGCAGCAATGTCATGTACTGCGCGAAACTCCCGTTTGAAACCAGCATGCTGCCGAAGCGCTGAATAGGCATGTTGGCAAGGGTGTAGAGCCGGTTGAACACGATCCCGTAGCGCCCGGCAAGCTCGCGCCGATACTCTTCTTCCAACTGCTGTTGCGCCGGCGGCAGTGCGGGCCCCTGCGGGTTGTAGACGAGGTCGAGCGGAAGTCCCGATCCGTCGGCGCCGTAGCCGAGCGCGTTGAGCCTGGCCAGGGCGCGAAGACTTGCGTCGAAGACCCCATGACCTCGCTGGCGATCGACGTTGTCCAGGAGGTAACACGGTAGTGACGCAACGATCTCCACTTGCTGCTGCGCGAGGAACGCGGCCAGGTCTTCATGTCCGCCCTCCTCGAGGATAGTGAGGTTGCAGCGGTCGATGACGCGCGCACCCATCGATCGAGCACGTGCCACGATCTCGCGAAACTGTGGATGCAGCTCTGGTGCCCCACCCGTCAGGTCGACGGCACGAATGTCGTGGCGGCGCACGAACTCGAGGACACTCTCGACGTTCGGTCCCGACATCTGCTCGGTGCGGTGCGGCCCCGCCGCCACGTGGCAGTGCACGCAGGACTGGTTACAACGATAGCCGAGATTGACCTGGACCGTCTCGAGTTGCCGCCGCCCGATTGGAGGGAAGTCGGTTGCTTGCAGCAGGGGGAGGGTGGCGTGCATGTATGGCAAGAGGGTGCTACATGCGGTAGTCGTTCGAGAGGCCCGTTTTCTGACAATGTCGCCGGATCGGCGAGTTTGCATCGTGCGGAGCAACACAGTTTCGGACCGGCGTTGCCGGCGTTGCACCAAATCGGCCTCGCAACCGAACGACCGCACCGGCCTAGGAAAGCTTGCCGGGGAATGAAACAGATCTAAACCGCCTTGAACAGGCCCGCCTGGTAATCGTGCACGGCCTGCGCGATCTCCTGTTGCGTGTTCATCACGAAAGGGCCGTACTGCGCGATGGGCTCGCCCAGCGGCTTGCCGGCAATCAGCAACGCACGTGTCGGCTCGACGGCCCGAAGCACGACGCCATCGCAATCGGCGCCAGGCGCGAGGATGGCCATCCGTTGCGCAGCGACCGAAGTTCCTTCGATGTTCAGCGCGCCGCGATAGACGTACACGAACGCGTTGTGCAGGGGCGGCAGTGCCTGCTCGAAGAGCGCCCCGGCCGGCAGATCCACGTCGAGATACAGCGGCTCCGTCACTTCGCGCCGCATCGCGCCTGCCACGCCGTGGCTTTCTCCCGCAATGATGCGCGCGGTCACGCCTTCCGGAGTCGTGAGTTGCGGAATGTCGGCGGCCTGAAAATCACGATAGGACGGCGTGCGCAGCTTGTCCTTGCCTGGAAGATTGAGCCACAGCTGAAAGCCTTCCATGCGCCCTTCCTTTTGCTCCGGAAGCTCGGAGTGAATGACGCCGCGGCCCGCCGTCATCCATTGCACGCCCCCACTTTCGAGCATGCCCTCGTGACCTGCACTGTCGCGGTGGCGCATCCTCCCCGCGATCATGTAGGTGACGGTCTCGAAACCGCGGTGCGGATGGTCCGGGAATCCGCCGATGTAATCCCGCGGATCGTCGGTTCCGAACGCATCGAGCATGAGGAAGGGGTCGAGACGCCGCTGCAGGGGCTGGGTGAGCACGCGCGTCAGCTTCACCCCTGCGCCATCGGAAGTGGCTTGACCCGCCACGAGGCGCTCAACGCCCCGCGAGCGTGTCACCCTATCGAGAGTTGCCGTGGTCATGGTGATCTCTTTCATGTGTGAAAACATCGGCGTTTCATGCAGAGACGCGCGATTCTCCTGCCCCGGCGGCCACCGCCGGGCAGCGAAGCGCCGATCTGTCCTGGCTAGGACAGCGACCCGGCGGCCCAGTTGCTCGCGCCCCGACGTGGGCGTACGATTCCCGCGTCAACTTCTCGGGAGGGCGACATGACACCGTGGGAAATCGAAGGCCGCGAGCTCATCAACTGCAATTGTGCCTATGGCTGTCCGTGCCAGTTCAATGCGCTGCCAACGTATGGGCACTGCGAGGCGATGGGCGCTATTGCAATTGACAAGGGGCACTACGGTGACGTTCGACTCGAAGGCACGAAGCTCGGGGTCGTGTTTCAATGGCCCGGCCCGATTCACGAAGGAAAGGGCAAGTGCCAGCCGATAGTCGACGCGAGCGCCAGCCCGCAACAACGCGAGGCGTTGCTGAAGATCATGTCCGGTCAGGACACGGAGCCCTTCGCCACGATGTTTGCGGTCTTTGCGACAACGCTCGACACCGTGTTCGAGCCGATCTTCACGCCAATCGACTTCGACGTGGATGTGGATGCGCGGCACGGCGAGGTGCATGCTCACGGCGTCTTCGATCTCCACGGTGAACCGATTCGCAATCCAGTGACCGGGCAGGAGCACCGGGCCCGCATCGATCTGCCGCATGGCTTCGAATACGAGATCGCGGAGATCGGCTCCGCGTCGAGCCGCTCCCGCGGCAAGCTCGCCATAGAGCTGAAGGACACCTATGCGCAGTTCGCGCGACTTCATCTCAACAACCGCGGCCTGATACGGCATCGTCCGACAGTGTGAGCCCGCTCGAAAGGGTGCTGCGGCGCGAGCAGTTCATCATCGCGAGCGGCCTCGCGGTGCTCGTCGGTCTTGCCTGGCTTCACCTGTGGCGCGGCGCCGGCATGGGCATGAGCGGGCTCGACATGACGGAATTGACGCTGTTCCCGCATCGTCAGGCCGAACCGATGGCTGGAATGGAAATGGAGCCATTCGCCTGGGCGACCGCGATCGTCATGTGGTGGACCATGATGATCGCGATGATGACGCCCGGCGCAGCGCCCTTGGTGCTTCTCTATGGCCGGGTGTTGCGCCATCACCAGCGCCAACCCGCGAGTTCCGCCAACATCGCGTCGCCGATGTTTCTTGCTGCGGGCTATCTGACGGTGTGGCTGGGCTTCTCGCTGGTTGCTGCAGTCCTGCAAAGGATCCTGGAGCCGGGAGGCCTCATATCCTCGATGATGCTGTGGTCCAGAAGTGCAACCCTGTCGGCGGGGGTGCTTGCCGCTGCGGGCGTCTATCAGTTGTCACCGCTCAAGCGTTCCTGTCTGCAACGCTGTCGTGCGCCCATCCAGTTCCTTACGAGTCACTGGAGACCGGGCCGCTTCGGGGCCTTCGTCATCGGCTTGCGCCACGGCGCATGGTGCGTGGGATGCTGCTGGATTTTGATGGGGCTTCTGTTCGTCGGCGGTTTGATGAATCTCGCCTGGATCGTCGCGCTGACGCTGCTCGTTCTGATCGAGAAGCTCGCTCCGGCCGGGTTGAAAGTCAGCAGGATCTCGGGCGCGCTGTTGCTGGCCTGGAGCGTGGCCACGCTCATGGTCTGAAGTGACCGGGTGAACCGATCAGCGACATCGGAGCGCAGTTCTCGCACGGCTCCATAGGCGTCGCCGCCCTCATGGTGCGAGATCAACCAGCGAGGTGACACATGACAGCAGCGAAACTCATCGTGATGTACCCGATGCCGAAGGATATGGCCGCGTTCGAGCGTGCGTACGCTGCCGAGCACATTCCAATGGCAGCTCCCATCTTCCAGGCAGCGGGTGCCACCAAGGCAGTCCTGAGCAAGACAATCGATGCCGGCGCCGGCACGCCTGCGTTCCATCGCATTGCCGAGATCCACTTCCCTTCCATGGCAAGCCTGCAGGCCTGCGCAGCATCGCAGGCAGGGCGCGAAGCCCTTGCCCACGCTCACAGCATTTCAAACGGCGGCGCACCGGTCGTTCTCGTGGCCGAGCAGGAGGTCGTGGAGTTGAACGGCGCCTGAGCAACTGAACGCGTTGCGAACGCGCGCGCGGATGGCCTAGAAAGCGGTTGTCACGGTCGCCTTGGTGAAGGCGAGAATTCCGTCGATCAGCAGATCCAGCGCGTTTGCTGATGCCTGCTCGTCACCGTTGGCGATCGCGCGCGCCAGCAGCGCGTGCGCATGCGCAGTTTCTGGCATATCGGCGGCCTGCCGCCAATGCATGTACCAGAAACGGCGCGACAGTCCGTGCATCAGCTGCATGGCGCCCGCTGCGAACTCGTTGCGCGCGGCGTGCAGGCTGAGCTCGTTGAACTCGCGGTCGGCCCGAATGAACGCGGTGGCGTCATTGTCGAGCGATGCTTTCCTGAATACGTCAGCGAGCTGATCGAAGCGCCGGCGCTCGTCCGGAGTAGCACGCCGGGCTGCCGAGCGCGCAATGAGGCGTTCGACTTCACGGCGCGTTTCGAGCAGCCGCAGCTGCATCCGTACGTCGATATGCGAGACGAGATAACCGCGCTGCGGCAGCGCGGCGACCAGGTTTTCACGCGCAAGCCGCTGCAGTGCTTCGCGTACCGGCGTGCGCCCGATGCCGAGTCTCTCGGCAAGCTTGAATTCGGTGACCGCGCCCCCCGGCGGGAGCTGCAACGTGACGATGAGCTCCTCGAGCTGGTCGTACGCCTGGTCGGTCTGTGTGGGCGCACGCGTGGGCACAGCCCCAGCCGTCGCACCGGGAGCGCGTTCGAGTGCCGATCCCGAACGGAAGCGCGAGCGCACGTTCATGCCACGAGCCTTCTCAGCTTTCATCGAGGAATGCCGCGATCGTCCGGTTCAGGAACTGGGCGTCTGCCGCACTGTGACTCGTCGCAGCGCTATGACCGTGCACTGAAGGAATCTCGACGAAATGCGCGCCCGTGATTCCCGCCGCCGCTGCCACCGCGCACGACACGGGATTGAAGAGATCGACGGGCGGAGCAAGGATCAACGTGCGCGCGCTGATCGAAGCGAGCGCAGCGCTCGTATCGCCGAATCCAGGTGTCGTGCCGATGTCGTGAGCCTCGTACGCCCAGGACTGATAAAGGTAGTCATGCGCGTCGAAGCGTGTCGCGCGCTGCCTGGCGACGATGTCGTCGAACCATCGATGCGCCTCGTCGATGCCTGCAAGCTGCTCCTCGACCGACCAAGGCGTTCTCATCACCAGACCCTGCATCAAACCCGCGTAGGCGCGCCAGCCGCGCTCCGGCTCAACGTCGAATCCGTTACCGTTCCATGCCGGATCCGCAAGTAGGCACGCCCGCGCCGTTTGCGTGACGAGCGCTGCCCAAGGCGACGTGCGGGCCATCGGCGTCATCGCCACGATGCGCTCCACCAGGCGAGGGTGACTCACCGCCCACTGCAGCGCCTGCATGCCACCCATAGACGCTCCAACGACCGCACGCACCCGCTCGATGCCAAGGTGCTCCGCGAGCAGACGCTGCTGCGCGTGCACCATGTCGCGCAACGTGAAGCGCGGAAACGCCATGTGCGGCTGGCGGGCGCTGTTCGAGGGCGAAGTCGACAGGCCGTTGCCGATTGCATCCGTCGCAACGATGAACCATCGGGCTGGATCGAGCGCCTTGCCCGCGCCGATCAGGAAGTCGAGCCGGTGATGCGTGCCGGTGATCGAGGCGCAAATCAGGATCGCGTTCGACTTATCGGAATTGAGTTCGCCGTGGGTGACGAACGACTGTGCGAAGTCACGAATCGTTTGGCCCGATTCGAGCGCGAGGTCGCCGAGGGCCGCCGACTGATGCGGCGCATCGACGTGGTCCGGCGCAAGCGGCGGATGGCGAAGCTCAGTCAAATTCGATGACGGTGCGGATGCCTTGGCCGCCGGCCACGGCCGCAAATCCCTCGTTGATCTGATCGAGCTTGATGCGGCGCGTGATGAGCTCGTCGAGCTTGACACGCCCGGCGAGGTACTCGCGTGCGATCCACGGGAAATCGCGGCTAGGCCGTGCATCGCCATAGCTCGAGCGCACGATGCGCTTCTCGCCCATGAGGCTCCCCCAGCGAAACGCGACTTCCTCGTCGACGTTGATCTTGCCCAGCCAAACGACCTGTCCGCCGGGACGCACCGCTTCCACGGCGAGCCGGAATGTTGCTTTGTGTCCTGCGGATTCGAACACGTAATCCGCACCGCGGCCGCTGGTAAGCGCGCGGATCTTGGCGACCACGTCGGGATCCGCAGCACTCACGCAATCGGTGGCGCCAAGCTGCGTCGCTTGCGCGAGCTTGGCGGGCCTGACATCGACCGCGATGATGCGCGATGCATTGACGAGCGTTGCCCCCTGAATGGCATTGAGTCCCACGGCCCCGCAGCCGAGCACGAGGACGCTGGATCCCGCCTCCACTCGCGCCTTCCGCACCACGGCGCCGATCCCTGTCATCACGCCGCACCCGATGATGCACGCGCGATCGAACGGAAGCTCGGCGGGCACGGGAATCGCTCCCGATTCCGTGACGATCGTGTACTCGGCATGGGTGGAGGTGGTGAAGAAGTGATGCACCTTCTCGCCATCGCGTGTCATGCGTGAGGCACCATCGAGCAGATGGCCCTTCGGCTCGTGCAACTTGTATGGCTCGCACAGGATCGGCAGGCTGCGCTCGCAATAGAAGCAGTGACCGCAGTGCGGATTCCACGAAAGCACGACGGTGTCGCCGCGCTTCACGCGCGTCACCGACGTGCCAATCTCTTCGACGATGCCCGCGCCTTCATGACCGAGCACGATCGGCATTGGATATACCAGTCCACCCTGGATCACTTCGAGGTCGGTGTGGCACAGCCCCGAGGCCCTGATGCGCACCAGCACGTCATGCGGCTGAAGCGCGCCCATCTCGAGCGTGTCGATCGTCAGCGGCTCGCCTACGCGGTTCAGAACGGCCGCGCGAAATTTCATGAGAACAACCGGTTCGCTTCGGCGTAAGGCACCGAATCCTCGTGGAACCGGCTGTAGGTGCCGTGATCGAGCAGTTCGCGAGCGATGTGATGTGCGAGCATCATGCAAGCACGCATCGGGCCCGATCCTTCGCTCACGCGACGTACCCCGAGCTCCTGCAACTCGGCAACCGGAGGGCAACCCGGCGCGGCGAGAATGTTCAACGGTCCGTCGATCTCCGCGACCAGGGTCTTGATCGTGTCGCGATCCACGACGGATGGCAGAAAAAGGCAGTGCGCTCCGGCTTCACGATAGCGATTGGCGCGCGCGATGCTTTCACGCAACTGATGACGCGCATCACCGAGCTTGAGCCAGAAGCTGTCCGTCCGCGCGTTCACCACGATGGGCACGCCACACTCGCGCACGGCATCGCAGACGGCGCGGATTTTCTCGGCCTGCTCGGCCGCATCGTAAAGGTGCGGCCCGCCGGTATCGGAGGCGTCCTCGATGTTCACGCCGACGGCACCGAGGGCGATCACCTCGCGCACGGTCCTGACCACTGCATCGATTCCTTCGCCGAGGCCATTCAGAATGTCTGCGGTGACGGGCACTTGAACCGCGCGCACGATCTCTGCGGTGGCGGCCAGCAGCACCTCCCTCGGAATGAGCTCGTTGTCTGGATAACCGTGGCTGAAAGCAACGCCTGCGCTGCCGGTGCCTACCGCCCTTACACCCGCGTGCTCGAACACCCGCGCGCTCGCGGCGTCCCATGCGTTCGCGATGACCAGGATCCCGGGCCCGAGATGCATCTGCTGAAAGAGCTGCGCCTTCTCGATCTGGTTCATGTTCATGCGGCAGCGAGAGCGCAGGCGGACAGGTTCATGTCAGGCCGCGCGATTGTCGGGAAGCGCCTTGGGGTCGTCGTAGCTCTTCACATCGGTGCCCCGATAGAGGATCTGCGCATTGCGCTCCGTGATTTTGTGATGCAGCTCGAGGAATGCGGGATCCATGTCGCGCGTGGGACGCGGCTCGTGCTCGAAGTGGTGGAACGTGTCGACGCCGCGCACCAGCGTTGCGCTGTCCTCGCCCGCGACTTGCGCCACCGACGTGGGAATGTATCGAATCGCAAAGCCGATGCGGCGATCGTTCGACGGGTTGGGAGGCGAGCCATGCACCAACCGCACATGGTGCAGCGACATCTCTCCCGGCTGCAACCCGATGGTGACTGCCTGGCTCTCATCGACTTCCACCGCGACCTCCTGGCCGCGTGTGAGCAGGTTGTTCTTGGCGAAGGTGTCGCGATGCGGGATCTGGTCACGGGTGTGCGTTCCGGGAATGAAGCCCATCGCGCCGTTGCCCGTGTTCGCTGGTGTGAGGGCCACCCACGCCGTAACCACATCGGGCCGGTCGAGGCCCCAGTAGGTGGAGTCCTGGTGCCATGATACGAAAGCCGGATTGTTGGCTTCCTTGATGAAGAAATTCGTCGTCCAGCAGAACAGGTTCGGGCCGTACAGGTCCTCGATGGCGTCGACGATGTTCGTGTTGCGCACCAGATCAGCGAGCCACGTGAACAACAGGTGCGACTTGTGCCGCAGCGCGCCCTTGAGCGGCTCGCCGGTCTCGCCCTCGAAGGCTTCGAGGTGCGCACGCAACTCGAGCGCCTGCTCCTCCCGCATCACCCGTATCGGGAACACGCATCCGTCACGCCAGAATGTCTCGATCTGATCCTTGGTCAGGAGCTTGGGCATCACTGTCTCCGTTCGTCCATTCCGCGAAGCAACTCCCACTGCGTAAGTGAAATCTTCGAGATGGCTCGCATCTCACGCGGACCCGCTGATCACTTTCATCACCTCGGGCGGATAACTGTCACCGGGCTTGCCGCTGAAGATGATCTCACCACGTTCGAGCACGTACAGCTTGTCCGCATACTCGGGGATATGGTGCACGTTGGACTCGGCAAGGAGAATGCCGTGCCCCAACCGGCGAATCGACGCGATGCCCTCACTGATGCTCGGAATGATGGCCGGTGACAGACCCTCGAACGGCTCGTCCAGCAGCAGCATCTGCGGGTCGAGGGTCAGCGCGCGAGCGATGGACACCATCTTGCGCTCGCCGCCCGAGACCTGGTTGCCACCGCGGGAGGCATAGTGGCGCAGCTGAGGGAAGATGTCGTACGCGAGTGCGATGCGTTCGCTGGCTGCGCGCCCCTGCGGCCGTGTCCACGTGGGCAGCTCGATGTTCTCGGCCACGGTCAGCTCGCCGAACACCTGACTCTCCTCGGGTGAGTAGCCTATCCCCAGCTGCGCGATGCGGTGCGTCGCCATTCCAACGATGGTTTTCTGGTTGAACGAGATGGCGCCTGAAACCGGGCGCAGATAACCCATGATCGTGCGCAAGGTCGTGGTCTTGCCGGCGCCGTTGCGCCCCATCAGACACACGAGCTCACCCGCACCGATCGCGAGCGAAATCCCGCGCAGGATGCGGCTGTTCTGGATATCGACCACGACGTCATGCAGGGCGAGCATGTCAGTGTCCGCCCGGCCGCCCGAAGGGCACTGACACGCCCCCTCGGGGGGCAGCGAATGAAGTGAGCGGGGGTCGTTTCAATCAGTTCACCCTGGCGAGCTTGCCGGGCATCTTGCCGACCACCGCCGCGATGATGGCGGGATCGCTGAAGAACTCCGCGGGCGCGCGGTCGGCGAGCACCTTGCCGGCCTGCAGGGCGACGATCCGACTCGAGTATTCGGCGACGAGATCCATGTCGTGCTCGACCAGGATGATTGCCTTGACGCCGGCACGGCGCGCCGCTTCGATCAGGGTTTTCATGATGCCGTGCTTGTCGCCGCTGGAGACTCCGCTGGTGGGCTCATCGAGCAGGATCACGTCGGGGGCAAGCGCGAACGCGCTCGCGATGTCGAGCAGCTTCTTCTCGCCTTGAGACAGCATCCGCGCTTCGACGTCGAGCTTGCCCGCGAGATCGAAGATCGCAGCGACCTCGCGCACGCGCCCCATGATCTTCGGATCCTGCCGCACTGCCGAGAAGAACCGCAATGCATTTCGTGTCTGCGACACCACGGCTGTTGCGATCGTCTCTGCCACCGTGAGTGACGGGAAGATGTGCACGAGCTGGAAGGCGCGGGCCATGCCGAGCTCGGCCAGGCGTACCGGCCCGATGCCGGCGATGTCGCTGCCCTTGAAGCGCACGAGGCCGCGAGTGGGCTTGAGCAAACCCGTGAGCACGTTGACCAGCGTGGTCTTTCCGGCACCGTTGGGTCCCACGATCGAGACCAATTCGCCCTCCTTGACGGACAGCGACACGCCATCAAGCGCGACGAAATCGCCGTAAGCCTTCGCGACATCCACCGTCTCGATGAGCGCGCTCATGCGCGCCTCGCCTTAGCCCATGCGGTCTGCGCCATGCCCACGAGACCCCGAGGGAACAGCACCACGATCAGCGCCAGAATCGCACCGAGCACGAAGCGCCAGTATTGAGTGAGACCCATCAGCTCCGACTTCAGGAAGATGAAGGTGAATGCACCCACGAGCGGTCCGAAAAAGCTCGCGAAGCCGCCCAGCACCGTCATGAACACGAGGTCGCCGGAGTGCGTCCAATACGCGAGCTCGGGGT
>JALYXY010000186.1 GCA_030946875.1 Pseudomonadota bacterium
CTTCAGCGACGCAGCAGCGTGTCGAGTTCGTCGGGCCCCAGGTGGGCAAGGAGCTCTACGAGAACGGGGCGCTCGCGCTCCTGCTGGTGTCCCTCGGTATCGTCGGCTACCTCGCCCTGAGGTTCGAATGGCGGTTTGCCGTGGCTGCCATCATCGCCAACCTGCACGACGTGGTGATTATTCTCGGCTTCTTCGCATTGTTCCAGTGGGAGTTCTCCCTTCCCGTGCTCGCGGCCGTGCTGGCGGTGCTCGGGTACTCGGTGAACGAGTCGGTCGTGATCGCGGACCGGATTCGCGAGAACTTCCGCAAGATGCGCAAGGCGAGCGTGACCCATGTTATCGACAACGCGATCACCAGCACCATCTCGCGCACGATCATCACGCACGGCAGCACGCAGCTCATGGTGACGTCCATGCTGATCTTCGGTGGCGAGACGCTGCATTACTTCGCGCTAGCGCTCACCATCGGGATCCTCTTCGGGATCTACTCGTCGGTGCTGGTGATGGCACCGCTGGTGATGTGGATGGGCGTATCCCGCGAAGATCTCGTGAAGCCCGACAGGAAGCGTACCGGCCCTGAAGGCGACAAGATCCTCCCCTGATGCGCCGCGCGTTTCGCGTGGGCGTTATTCAGTCGCCGGACTGCGGATCGAGAGGGACGCTGCGGCGTTCATGCTGCAAGACTGACGCGCGAGGCCTCTCGAGTGCCACATGCTGACCGCGCTCCTGTATTCGCTCTTTGCCGCCGACGCGAACATTGCACAGCTCGGCGCGCAGTATGGGGCGTGGCTGTACGCCTTGCTCTTCCTCGTGATCTTCGCCGAGACCGGGCTCGTCGTGTTTCCATTCCTGCCCGGAGACTCGATCCTGTTCATCGCCGGCACTGTCGCCGCGAGCGCGGGACTCAACATCCACCTCCTCGCTGCACTCCTCACCGTCGCGGCAGTGGCCGGTGACACTGTCAACTATTCACTGGGGCATCTCATCGGCCCGCGTGTTTTCGACAAGCCGGATTCGCGCTTCTTCAAACGCGCGCACTTGCGGCGCACGCAGCAGTTCTTCGAGAAGTACGGCGGCTTCACCATCATCGTCGGACGTTTCCTGCCGGTGATTCGCACGTTCGCACCGTTCCTCGCAGGGGTCGCCGGAATGCGTTACCCCAAGTTCCTGGCGTACAACGTGGCGGGGGGAATCGGCTGGATCGCGTCGCTCACGTATGGCGGCTACGTGTTCGGCAACATTCCCTGGGTGAAGCAGCACCTCGGGCTGATGGTGGTGGGGATCGTCATCATCACCGGGCTGCCCGCGTTGCGCACCTTCGTGCGTGAGCGTCGTGCCGCACGCGAAAGCCGAGGTGGGGTGGAGCGCTAGACCGGCATCGGCCGGCGGGACGCGCACACGTCAAGGACGATATTGCGATTCACACCCGCCGGGCGAGCTCCGCGGCCTTGCCGATGTACCCCGCGGGCGTCAGCGCCTTGAGCCGAGCCTTGGCGTCATCAGGGATGGCAAGGCTCTCCACGAATCCATGGAGCGTCTCGCGCGACATGCCGCTCTTGCCGCGGGTCAACGCCTTGAGCTGCTCGTACGGCTGCTCTACGCCATAGCGACGCATCACGGTCTGGATCGCCTCCGCGAGCACCTCCCATGTCGAATCGAGGTCCTGGGCGAGGCGCGCCGCATCGATCTCGAGCTTGCTCAGTCCCTGCTGCAGGGACACCCAGCCGAGCAGTGTGTAGCCGAGCGCGACGCCCACGTTGCGAAGCACAGTCGAGTCCGTGAGATCGCGCTGCCAGCGTGAAATCGGGAGCTTCTCCGCAAGATGTCGCAGGATCGCATTGGCAAGCCCGAGGTTGCCTTCGGAGTTCTCGAAGTCGATCGGATTGACCTTGTGCGGCATGGTCGAGGATCCGACTTCGCCTTCGCGCAACCGCTGGCGGAAGTAGCCGATCGATATGTACCCCCACAGGTCGCGATCGAGGTCGATGAGGATCGTGTTCACGCGGGCGAGCGCATCGAAGAGCTCGGCCATGTAGTCATGGGGCTCGATCTGCGTCGTGTAGGGGTTGAATTCGAGGCCGAGGCTTGTCACCACCCTGGCACTCAGGTGCTCCCAGTCGACGTCGGGGTACGCGACTACGTGCGCATTGTAGTTGCCGACTGCGCCGTTGATCTTGCCTTTGAGGGGGATCCGCTCGACGGCCGTGAGCGCACGATCGAGCCGCGCCACGACGTTGGCGATTTCCTTTCCCAGGGTGGTCGGCGTCGCCGCCTGGCCGTGGGTACGCGCCAGCATCGCGCAATCGGCGTGCTCGTGTGCGAGCGACCTCAGCGAGCCGATGACCTTACGCAGCACGGGAAGCAGATCGCCCTGCAGGCCCGCACGCAGCATGAGCGCGTGCGACAGGTTGTTGATGTCCTCGGAGGTACAGGCGAAGTGGATGAACTCGGCGATCGCGCGCATCTCCGGTTCGTCGGCGAGCTTCTCCTTGAGCCAGTATTCCACCGCCTTGACGTCATGATTGGTGGTGCGCTCGATCGTCTTGATCCGCTGCGCATCGCCAATCGCAAATGCGTCCGCGATCGCGTGCAGGCGTTCGCTCGCCGCGGGAGAAAACGGGGGCACCTCGCGCACGGCGGGCTCAGCCGCGAGCGCCAGCAGCCACGCGATCTCCACCCGCACCCTGGCGTGGTTCAGCCCGTACTCGCTGAAATGCTGACGCAGCGAAGCGACCTTCGCCGCATAGCGACCGTCGAGCGGCGAAAGGGCAGTGAGCTCGGCTTCGATCGGCTCGGACTTCAACGTGAAACGGTCAGGTCAGCAGCTCGCGCATGCGTGCGGCGAGCGCATTCGCCTCGGCGTCGCTGCTCGCCTTGCGCAGCGATTTGACGTAGTCAGGCATGAGGTCGGCGAGATCGGAGCGGGAAGCGCAACGCTCCAACCGTAACGTGAACATGAAGGCGCGAAAGCCCAACGCGTTGACGATGGAGTCGTTCATGAAAGCCTTGGCCGAGCGAAATGTGTCCACCGCGTCCCCGCTCTGCGGGATGCCATCGATTGCACCGGGTTCCGGACCATCGCTCAATGCGCGAACGTAGCCTTCGCGTACCAGTGTGTCGAGGAAGTCGGCCGGCACGCCGATCTGCTGGCCCTGGTCGAGCAAGGCTTCCCTCGACTTGGCGGGATCCACCAGGATCAGCATCGTGCGCATCTTGCCGCGGAGGTTGTTTTGCCTCTGCGCGATCTCTTCCTGTCCTTTCGAAGTCTTTGTGTAACGGACGACCGCAGCCATGTCCTTCTCCTCGTACAGCCAACTCGACCATAGGC
>JALYXY010000187.1 GCA_030946875.1 Pseudomonadota bacterium
GCGCAGCATCGGTCCGGCGGCGCTCGCGGTTGACTGCGTCGAGCGCATGGAGAGCGCGCCCAAGGTGATGCAGCTCGTCGTGATCGACGAGGAACGCACGCTGCTCGGCGTCGTACACATGCACGACCTCTTTCGCGCACGTGTTGTCTGATGGCAAGCGCCGCCATGGCATCGGACTCCGCCCTGATGGCGCGCGCCCGCGGCATTCGGCTCCTGACTTGTGATGTCGACGGTGTTCTCACCGACGGCCGGATCTACGTAGGCCCCGACGGCGACGAGTACAAGGCTTTCTCGGTGCTCGATGGCGTGGGCCTCAAACGCATCGCGGAGATCGGCATCGTCGTGGCATGGATCAGCGGCAGCAAGGCAGAAGCCATCGTGCACCGCGCGCGCAGCCTGGGCATCGCACGCGTCGAGCTCGGCGTCGAGGACAAGCTCGGTCCGTGGGAGCGGCTGCGTGCGGAGCTCGCTCTCGAGCCGGCGCACTGCGCGCACATCGGGGACGATCTATCCGACGTGCCGGTGCTCGCGCGCTGCGGTCTCGCGGCGACGGTGCCCCATGCACCGAGCGAGGTGCAGGCGAGCGCGCATTGGGTCACGACCCGCGAAGGCGGAGCGGGCGCAGTGCGCGAAGTGTGCGATCTCCTTCTGGCCGCGCAGGATGCGCCCCAACGGCTTGCGATCTCGGGCGCCTGATCCGTGGTCAAGAAGCGAAGCCGCGCTGTTGTGGATCGGTGGACTGCATGGTCGCCGGCATTCCTGCTGGCCGCCCTCGCCGCGCTCACGTTCTGGCTCGATGCGCAGGTGCAGGCCCCGGAGGGCCCGCGCAACGGTGACCTGCGCCACGACCCGGACACGTTCATCACCAACTTCCGCGCCACGAGCTTCGATGAAGCCGGGCGAGTGAAGCAGTCGCTGAAGGCGCAGCGGGCCGAGCATCATCCGGACGATGACAGCGTCGATTTCGTGGTTCCCGAACTCACCCTCACCGATCCGGCGCGCCCGAAGCTCAGCGTGCACTCCGACGTGGGCACGCTTTCCGGCGATCGCGAGAAGATGTTCTTTCGAGGCCACGTCAATGCGCGTCGCGAAGCGATGCCCGACGCCAAGGATGTCGAAGCCGGGGGCGCCCTCACCCTCACGACTGATTTCCTGCGCGTGCTGCCCGAAAAGGGCGTTGCGGACACGGACCGGCCGGTGACGATCGAAGAGGGGCGTGGAATAATCCACGGCGTTGGCATCACCCTCGATAATCAGACGCGCACCGTCAGGATGAAGTCCAGCGTGCGCGGCAGCTTCCAGCCGGATTCCCCGAAGTGATAACTCCTCGAACATCGATGGCCGGTGCGGCGGTTGCGCTGATACTCGTTATGAGCATCGCCGCCCCGGTTGCGCGCGCCGAAAAGACCGACCGCGACAAGCCGATCAACTATTCCGCCGACTCGGGGGACGTGAATATCCAGACCAAAGTCGGCACGCTGCAGGGCAATGTCGTGCTCACCCAGGGCACGCTGACGATCCATGCCGACAAGGTGGTGTTCCGGCAGAACCCGGACAACTCGCTCTCGGCCACCGCCTACGGAAATCCGGTGAACTTTCGCCAGAAGCGCGATGCCGTCGACGAGTACTACGAGGGATTCGCCCAACGCGGCGATTACGACGGGACGAAGAGCCTCCTGCAGCTGTACGACCGCGCGCTGCTGCGTCGCGGCGGCGACGAGATCCGCAGCAACTACATTTCGTACGACACAACCACCGAGCTCTTTAAGGCCGAGGGGCGCGCGAGCTCCACACCGAGCGCTGATGCCGATGGGCCTGGCTTGCGCGTACGCGGCGTGTTTCAGCCGAAGTCCGCGTCCGCGCCGGGCAAGGACGCGAGCAAGGGCGCTCCGACGAAGGGGAGCATTGCTCCAGTTCCGCTCAAAGCCGCCACCGACATCGCACCGTCACGTGGCAAGTGATCCCGGCAGCGCGCCGCCCACCACACGCACGAGCCGGCTCGCTGTCGAACGCCTCGAGAAGCGTTACAAGGCGCGCACCGTCGTCCACGACGTGTCACTCGAGGTGGCAAGCGGCGAGGTGGTAGGCCTCCTCGGCCCGAACGGCGCAGGCAAGACGACGTGCTTCTACATGATCGTCGGCCTCGTCGCCGCCGACGGTGGTCGCATCGAGCTCGACGGTCGCGAGCTCTCGCGGATGCCCATTCACGCGCGGGCACGCCTCGGGCTGTCCTATCTGCCCCAGGAAGCCTCGATCTTTCGCAAGCTTTCGGTGGCGGAGAACGTGCGCGCAATCCTCGAATTGCAGGATCTCGAGGACGACACGATCGTCAATCGGCTGGATGCCTTGCTCGAGGACCTTTCGATCGCGCACCTCGCCGAGGCGCCCGCGATCAGCCTCTCGGGCGGCGAACGGCGCAGGGTGGAGATCGCTCGTGCGCTCGCGACGCGTCCGCGCTTCATCCTGCTCGACGAGCCCTTCGCGGGCGTCGATCCGATCGCCGTGCTCGACATCCAGAAGATCATCGGATTCCTCAAGGAACGAGGCATCGGCGTGCTCATCACCGATCACAACGTGCGTGAAACGTTGGGAATCTGCGACCGCGCCTACATCATCAGCGAAGGGCGGGTCCTCGCCTCGGGCGCGCCGGGTGAGATTGTTTATAATGAAGCGGTCCGCAAGGTCTATCTCGGAGAGCACTTCCGCCTCTGACAGAACAACGCCCGCATACGTTGCACGCGGCCCCCTGCGATGGATGGAGGCCGCACGCAAACGATGAAACAGACCCTTCAGCTCAAGCTCAGTCAGCACCTCACGCTCACCCCTCAGCTGCAGCAGTCCATACGATTGCTGCAGCTTTCGACGGTCGAGCTCAATTCCGAGGTGGAGCGAATGCTGCAGGAGAATCCGCTTCTCGAAAAGGCCGACGGCGAGGACGAATCCCCCGCGCCCGAGCTGGCGGTGGCCGGCGTCGCTCCCGCCCCTGCAGAGCGTGTGCAGACCACGGAAGAGCGCGAGCACGCCGATCGCAACGAGCGCGATGGCCCTTTCGACGGCGCCGATCGTCCCGACTTCGAGGATTATTCCTCCGGCGGCGACGGCGACTGGGGCGGCGGCAGCGGCGGCAGCGATGGCGACGAGGAAGGCTTCTATCCGCAGCAGGTTGCAACCAGCACGCTGCGCGATCATCTGCTGTCGCAACTCGCTGTGATGAATCTGCCGGGGCGCGATCGCCTGCTCGTGGGCGCGCTCATCGATGCACTCGACGATGATGGCTATCTCACCTGCCAGCTCGAGGAGGTCGCCGAGCTCTTTCCGGCTGAAGCCGAGCTCGAGCCGGAGGAGCTCACGATCGCGCTCAAATACCTGCAGAGCTTCGAGCCTGCCGGTGTGGGTGCGCGCGACGCCGCCGAGTGCCTTGCATTGCAGCTCAAAGCCGTGCCCGAATCGACGCCGTTCCGGGCTGAAGCCCTGACCGTGGTCAACGGACATCTGCCGCTCCTGGCCGCGCGCGACTTCGCGAAGCTCAAGCGGCTGCTGCACACCGACGACGTCGGCGTCCGCACGGTACGGCTGCTGATCACGAGCCTCAACCCGCGGCCCGGCGCGATGTTCGCCAAGGCCGAAGCGAATTACGTCATTCCGGATGTCGTCGTGCGCAAGGTGCGTGGCCAGTGGGTGGCTTCGCTCAACGAGGCAGCAATGCCCAAGCTGCGCCTGAACCGCATCTATGCCGACATCCTGACGCGCAACCGCGAATCGTCGAACCAGCAGCTCGCCGCACACCTGCAGGAAGCCAAATGGCTCATCCGCAATGTGCAGCAACGCTTCGAAACCATCCTCCGCGTGGCGCAGGCGATCGTCGAGCGGCAGCGTCGGTTCTTCGAGCACGGCGACGTCGCAATGCGTCCGATGGTGCTGCGCGAGATCGCCGACATGCTCGGCCTCCACGAATCCACCATCTCGCGCGTGACGACGCAGAAGTACATGCTCACGCCACGGGGCACCTACGAGCTCAAGTACTTCTTCGGCAGCCACGTGGCCACGGACACGGGAGGCGCCTGCTCGGCAACCGCCATCCGTGCACTGATCAAGCAACTGATCGGCGCCGAGGACCCGAAGGTGCCGCTCACCGACAGCCGCATCGCGGATCTGCTCGGTGATCAGGGCATCGTGGTCGCAAGACGCACCATCGCAAAGTACCGGGAGGCGCTGCAGATCCCTCCGGTCAACATGCGCAAGGCCATATAGACGCATGCTGTCCGGGTCGCGCTTCTCATCCGGCATGCTGTGTCTGCAGCAGACCTCGAGGAGTGCTCGATGAACCTGAATGTCACCGGCCATCATCTCAACATCACACCCGCCATCCGCGAGTACGTGCTCGCGAAGCTCGATCGGGTCACCCGGCACTTCGATCACGTGATCGACGTGAACGTGGTGATGTCGGTCGACAAGCTCCAACACAAGATCGAGGTGAATCTGCACACCCGCGGCAAGGACATCCATGCCCAGGCCGTGCAGGCGGACATGTACGCAGCCATCGACGCGCTTGCCGACAAGCTCGACCGTCAGGTGCTGAAGCACAAGGAGAAGCGCAACGGCGTTCGCTACGACAGTGCGCTCATCAAGCGCGATGGTGCGACTGTCGACCCTCCCGAAGGTGCCGAGGGCACCGGCAATGCCTGATCACAGGCGAGAAGCCGGATCGCGCAGGCGGATGGGCCGCGATCTTCGATG
>JALYXY010000190.1 GCA_030946875.1 Pseudomonadota bacterium
CCGCACGTGGAATGAGCGTGCTGATGATGAGCACGTGGGGATACCACTCCACCATCACGTTCGGGTAATACACCATCCAGATGGCCCCGTGCTTCGGCATCTCACCGCGATAGAGATCGAGCACCGCCTTGTGCCATCGCGCGTACGTCTGCGTGCCGGACTTGGCGAGCGCGTTGTTCACACCGACGGTCTGCACCGAGAACCAGTTGCCGAACTGCCACGCGAGATCATCGCAGGTCACGAACATGCCCAGACCGGCATGGAATGGCTGCACGTGGTAGTCCTCGACGTACACCTCGAGGAAGCTCTTCCAGTTGTAGTTGCACTCCTTGATCTCGACGCGATCGAGCACGTAACCGCTGAAGTCGAGATCGCCCGCAACACCGAGACCCGCCAGGTCTTTCTGTACGTCGCGAACACCGTCGAACAGCATGCCGTTCCACCGCTGCAGGCGCGAGCGGGCGAGATTGAGGCACGGCTTGTCTGGAAAGTGCGGAGCGCCCAGAAGCTCGCCCTTGAGGTCGTAGGTCCAGCGATGGATCGGACACACGATATTGCGGGCGTTGCCGCGGCCTTCGAGCATGATCGCCTGACGGTGCCGGCAGACGTTCGAGAGGAGCTCCACGCCCTGCGTGTTGCGCACCAGCGCCTGCGCGTTGCCGCGCCAGGCGAGCGCGTGATAGTCACCCGGATCGGGCACCATCAGCTCGTGCCCGACGTAGCCGGGGCCGCGGGCGAACAGCAGGCGCTGCTCGGCCGCGAACACGAGGGGATCGCAATACGAGGAAGCAGGAAGCTGCGAGTTCGCCGGACGCAGGCGATGCGCAGTCGCGAGATCGGACATCAGCCAATCCTTTCGGTGCAGGTTCTCCAACCCAACCCAACAACCCGGGACGTATTCGGCGGTTCTGCCATGTGCCGCTGCGTTGGTGGCTGCAGCGGGGACACATACGGAACCGTGGCCGCCCGGACCGCTTTGCTAAGTCGGCCGCACGAAAAGACTCGAAGGGCCGCGTCGTCAAAAGATGCTAGTATACAGTGGCTTGCGTGCTGAGGTCAACGAAACGCGGTGGGCTGCATGTCGTCGTCCAACAGGGATTTGCGTGCGCCGCGACGCGAGTACGGAAAACGCCTGAGCCGCCAATCAGTTGACCGGCGAGGCCAGCCCCGTCGCGTCGAGCTGTTACTCCGGTTCGCGCCTGAAGCATTGACGTAGACCTGCTCTTCTTTCGCGCGTTCCCGCGACACTGCCCATGACCTCCGATACCCCTCAAACTTTCGAGGCTGCCCTCGCGGAGCTCGAAGCCATCGTGGCGCGAATGGAAGGCGGACAGCTCCCGCTCAAGGAATCGCTGTCGGCTTATCAACGTGGAGCCGAGCTCCTGCAGTTCTGCCAGAACGCCTTGAAGGATGCGCAGCAACAGGTTCAGGTGCTCGAGCGAGGTGTGCTCAAGTGCTTCGATCCTGAGCGCAACGATGAATCCTGAGGTCCCGTGGCACGTCTGGGCGGCCGAGCGGCAGGAACGGGTGGAGAGGGCGCTCGAGCAAGCACTGGCACTCGGCCCCGACGCACCGGTGATCCTCAACGAGGCGATGTCCTATGCGGTTCTCGGCGGAGGCAAGCGCGTCCGACCGCTCCTCGCGTACGCGGCCGGCGAACTCGCCGGAGCGGATGCCGCGCATGTCGACGCCGCGGCGGTGGCCGTCGAGCTGATCCACGCGTACTCACTCGTCCACGACGACTTGCCGTCGATGGACAATGACGCGCTGCGTCGTGGAAAACCCACCTGTCACATCCGCTTTGGCGAGGCGACCGCGCTGCTCGCCGGAGACGCGCTCCAGTCGCTGGCCTTTGCGGTGCTCGGTCGATCGAGCATCGGCCATTCCGGCGAGGCTTGTGCACTGCTCGCCGAGATGTCCGGTGCGCTGGGGATGGCCGGCGGTCAGGCCATCGACCTCGCTGCTGTCGGCAAAGTGCTGAGCTTGCCGGAGCTCGAGCTGATGCACCGCATGAAAACCGGTGCGCTGATCCGCGCCTGCGTCCGCCTCGGCGCCAGCTGTTCGACGCCTGTCTCCGCAGACATGATCGCTGCCCTCGATGCGTACGCTTTCGCCGCCGGGCTCGCATTCCAGGTGGTCGACGACGTGCTCGACGTGCAGGGAACCGCTGCCTCGCTCGGCAAGACAGCGGGCAAGGATGCGGCTCAAGACAAGCCGACCTTCGTGTCGGTCCTTGGCTTTGCCGCCGCGCGCAGTCGCGCCGCCGAGCTTCGCGATGAAGCGTGCGCCGCCCTGTCGACCTTCGGAATCCGGGCCCGCCGGCTGACCGAGCTTGCGGAATGGATCGTCGAGCGTCGCCACTGATCCTGTGAGCTTGCCCGACGTGAACCAACGAAGCGTCTTCAGCCCGGGCGCCGATGCGGCTCGGGCATAATCACCACGGCGCGTGCGATCCGCCCAACCATCATGAACCGACCTGAGCAACCGCAGCACCTCTTTCCCGTCGCCGACGTGCAGTCGCGTTCGGATGACCGCCAGCTCGGCATCGACGATGTCGGGATCAAAGGCCTGCGCTATCCACTGCTGTTCGCGGACGGCGGTCAGCCCGGTCAACCGACGATCGCAACGTGCAATGTCTATGTGCGCCTCGCCGCCGAGCGCAAGGGCACGCACATGTCACGGCTCATTGCATTGCTCGAGGCGCGCACCGCGGGAAGCGAACCGCCGCTCACGGTGCACAATTTGCGCGACGTGCTCGACGCCATGCTCGTGCTGCTCGACGCTCCGGGCGGACGCATCGAGCTTGCGTTTCCATTCTTCGTCCGCAAGACGGCGCCCGTGTCGGGTGTGGCCAGTCTGCTCGATTACGAGGTGCGACTGACCGGTGAGCTAGAGGGGGGCGATTACCGGCAGACGGTAGCGGTCGCGGTCCCTGTGACCTCGCTGTGCCCGTGCTCGAAGGAGATTTCCGAGTACGGCGCGCACAACCAGCGTTCGGTCATCACCATCACCGCGCGGGAGCGGGAGCCGGTGTCGCTCTCGGAGCTCATTCGCGTTGCGGAGACGGAAGCGTCATCCGAGCTCTACGGCATCTTGAAGCGCGCGGATGAAAAGTACGTCACCGAACATGCTTACAACAATCCGCGCTTCGTCGAGGATCTCGTGCGCGGTGTCGCCGGACGCCTGGCCGTTGACCCACGCCTCGACGGCTTCAGCGTCGAAGCCGAGAACTTCGAATCGATCCACAACCATTCGGCGTACGCCCGCATCACCCGCGGGCTGTAGCTGTAATAGGCCGCCCGCCCGTATGCAGGCTTGCGCGTGCCGCTGCTTGCCACATCAGTCCTTGATGAGCAGCGTCTCGCCCAAAAAGCGCACCACGGTCGCGAAGTAGAAGTCGCTGTTGACCTTGCGCACGAAGCCGTGACCTTCGTTGTCGGCGAGGAGATACCACACCGGGATGCCGCGGCCACCGAGCGTATCCACGATCTGCTCCGCCTCCGTATACGGCACCCGCGGGTCATTCCTTCCGTGCACCACCAGCAGCGGCTTCGTGATGCGCTGCGCATTGTTGACGGGTGAGATGCGCGTCAGAAACTCGCGCATCGCCGGATCGCGCTCATCGCCGTACTCCACACGCCGCAGATCGCGACGGTAGCTCTCGGTGCGCTCCAGGAATGTCACGAAGTTGGCGATGCCAACCACGTCGACGGCCGCAGCGATCCGATCCGAGTAATGCGTCGCCGTCGCAAGGCTCATGTATCCGCCGTAGCTGCCGCCGGCGATCGCAACCCGGGCGGCATCCAGCTCGGGCTGCGTGGCGATCCAGTCCAGTAGCGCGCCGATGTCGCGCACGGAATCTTCCCGCTTCATGCCGTCGTCGAGCGAGAGGAACGTCTTGCCATAGCCATTGGAGCCGCGAACATTGGGCTCGATCAGCACGACACCCATCTCGTTGACGATGTAGTTGAGGCGGCCCAGGAAATTGGGTCGCGCCTGTGCTTCCGGGCCGCCGTGAATCTGCACGAGAACCGGACGGGGGCCCGTGAAACTCGAAGGCGGACGGGTCATGAAACCGGTGATCGTGCGGCCGTCGAAGCTCTTCCATGAGATCGGACCCGGCGTCGCAAAGCGGCTTGCGTCGATTCCGGGCGCCGAGGTCGTCGTCCAGCGCTCGACCGCATTCGCCCGCACGTCGACCACCCACACGTCACCAGGACTCTGCGGCGAATTGACGCTGAGCGCGAGGTCACGACTGTTGTCATGCCACACCGCGTTGGCCACGGTGCCGACCGGCAGTTGCGGGCGTGCGAGCTCCTTGCGGGTGCCCGCGTCGTAGAGGCGCAGCACGCCCGTGCCGTTCTCGTTGGTGATGACCGCGAGCGTGCGGCCGTCGGGCGAGAGCGCAATGCGCTCCACGTCCCAGCGTGTCGCCTGCCCGAAATACGTCAAACGCTTGCTGCGCAGATCGAAATAGGCGAGGCGCTGGAATTCGCCGTCGCGGTCCGTGGCGAGGAAAAGACCGCGCCCGTCGCGGGTGAATTTCGGATCCGAAGTCGCGACGCTGCTGCCATCCGCTTTCGTCCCTTCGATGATCCGGGTCCGTGCACCATTGGCGAGGTCGAGCAACCACACTTCCGACTGCGTCGCCGAAAGCTCCCGGACCATGACGACCCGCCGATCATCGAAGTCGAACGCGTAGTTGCCCCACCCGGTTCCAGGAAGGGACCCGAGAGAGCGTGACCGCCGCACGTCGAGAGGATCGAGCAGCGTCAGTCGTGTGTCGACGGTTTCGCGACGACCGGTCTTGTCGAGATCGACGGACTCGACGAGCAGACGATCACGTGCATGATTCCTCGCGCGAAGAAGGTTGCGCTGCGCAGGATCGCTGAGCAGCACGGGATCGGCATCCTGTGCGTCGAGCCGATAGATCTGCAGTTGCTCATTGCCGCCGCTGTCGCGCGCAAAGACAAGGCTTTCGGGTCGCGGCGCGAGATAGGTGCCGACGCGCACCGGATCGGAGCCCCGTGTGACCTGCTCGAGCGTTGCGCCGGGTGCGGCGAGTCGATGCAGTTGCGTCGTGTTGCCAGCGCGCGTGGCGACGATGAGCTCGCGCCTGAACGGGTGCCACGAGACAGCGCCCTTGGGCGTGAACTCGGTATAAGGGGCAATGCGCCTGGCGATCGAGGAGGGGATCGCAGGAATGCCGCGCAGGTGGAGATTGGAATTGGGCGGGAGAATGTCATCGCTACCGGTCGTTTGCGCCTGGACCGGACCCGCGAGGCAGATCGCAGCGGCGGTCGACGCAATGCAGTGAACGAACTTGCGCAGGAGATCCATGGGCAATTCCTGAGGTGATCGCGCTGCGCGCACATTGCATGTACGCACGGGCGATAGGCGCTCCCCTGACGTCGTTGTCAGCCAGCGGGCACTGTTAGAATCGGGTGATTCTAGTCGCGGGCGATCGCGTCATGCGACCTGTTGCCATCTTTCGTTTCTCCGCTTCCGAAGGTCCCGGGTTTTTCGCCGAATGGCTCGAGGGTCGCGGCATCCCCTACGAGGTCATCGCAATCGATGGCGGCGCGCCTGTGCCCCCGGATCTGCGCGCCTATTCGGGAGTCGGCATGATGGGCGGGCCGATGAGCGTCAACGATCCGCTTCCGTGGATCTCGCCCTTGTGCGAGTTCCTGCGCCATGCTGTGGACGCGAAGGTTCCGGTCGTAGGCCATTGCCTCGGCGGGCAGCTCCTTTCCTATGCGCTCGGGGGGACTGTCACCCGCGCAGAGAAGCCCGAGATCGGGTGGATCGATGTCGACGTCGATGAAGCCGCAGCAGGCCAATGGTTCGGGGGTCAGGCACGCTTCACGAGCTTCCAATGGCACTACGATACCTTCACCCTCCCACCGGGTGCCCAGCGCCTGCTGCACAACAAGTTCATCCCGAACCAGGCATTTGTCTTCGACGATCGGCACATCGGCTTGCAGTGTCACGTGGAGATGACGGACGAGCTTGTGCGCACGTGGTGCGCCACCGGCAGCGCCGAATTGCCGTTGGGATCGACCCCGAACGTGCAAAGCGCCGCTGACATCCAACGCGATCTCCGAACGAGGGTGGGCGCGTTGCAGGAGATTGCAAGCTCGCTTTACTCGCGCTGGGCACGCGCGCTCGGTGGCGCGGGCTGATGTCGGCAATCCACGCGCTTTCAGACCACGTCATCAATCAGATCGCTGCGGGCGAGGTGGTCGAGCGGCCGGCGGCGGCGCTGAAGGAGCTCCTCGAAAATGCGCTCGACGCGCATGCGACGCAGATCGACGTCGACATCGCGGGGGGTGGCATCACTCGCCTGCGCGTGGCGGACAACGGCAGCGGCATCGAGCGCGAGGATCTGAAGCTCGCGATCGCGCGGCATGCGACCTCGAAGCTCTCGAGCACCGAGGATCTCGAGGCGATCGCCACGCTGGGCTTTCGTGGCGAAGCGCTGGCGTCGGTCGCGGCCGTGTCGCGCCTGTCGATCGCCTCGCGTGCGCAAGGCCGGCCGCATGCGTGGCGCATCGAGTGCGATGGCGGCGAGCTCGGCGCCACCATGCCGGCCGCGCTGTCCGCCGGCACGATCGTGACGGTGCAAGAGCTCTACTACAACACGCCCGCCCGGCGGAAGTTTCTGCGCACCGAATCCACGGAGTGGGGCCACTGCGAAGAGGCCTTCCGCAGGATCGCGCTCGCCCATCCGGAGGTCGGGTTCACCCTGCAGCACAACGGTCGCGTTGCCCATCGGCTGCTCGCGCAGGGTCGACGCGCACGGGTCGAGGCGATTCTCGGCGACGTCTTCATCGAGGCCTGCGCCGAGGTGGACGCCGCTGCCGGGCCGCTGCAACTCTCCGGCTTTGCCGCGCGTCCCGCCTACGCCGCGCATTCGAGCGGACAGTTCGTATTCGTCAATGGCAGGTTCGTGCGCGATCGATTGCTTGCTCATGCCTTGCGCGACGCTTATCGCGATGTGCTCCATCACGATCGGCAACCCTCGTATGCGTTGTGGCTCGAGCTTCCACCGCGCCTGGTCGACGTGAACGTGCATCCACAAAAGACCGAAGTGCGCTTTCGCGAGTCCGGTGCGGTTCATCAGTTCGTGCGACACGCCGTGGAGCGCGCGCTCGCCGCCAATGGCGCGGAGCAGCCGGCGATCTCCGCTGCCGAAAAGCTCGGCGTGGTGGCTGCGCGTACAGCGCCAGGCCTTGGGTGGACGGGGTTTGCGCGTGACGATCGGCCGTCCACGCCACTTCAGGGCACGATGTCACTTGCAGCGAGCGAGCCCGCGCCGTTCTACGCGGCGCTCTTCGGCGGACGCGTCCCGGCTGAATCCGCAAGCCCTTTGCCTGACGCCAGCGCGCATCCGCTGGGCTTCGCGCTCGCGCAACTGCACGGCGTCTACATCCTCGCCCAAAATGACAGCGGCCTGATTCTGGTCGACACCCATGCCGCGCACGAGCGCATCGTGTACGAGCGGCTGAAGCAATCGCACGATTCGCACGTGCCGCTGCAGCCATTGCTGGTACCAGCGACCTTTACCGCCTCGACGCTCGAAATGGCGGCGGCGGAGGAGCATGCTGCGGCACTGGATCACCTCGGCTTCGCGCTCGCGCCGATCGGCCCGACGACCCTGGCGGTGCGCGGCGTACCGTCGGCGCTTGCGGATGCGGATGCCGCGACACTCGCTCGCGCAGTGCTGCACGACTTGCGTGAATTCGGTCAGAGCGACGTGCTCGCGGCGCATCGCGACGAGCTTCTCGCGAGCATGGCGTGCCACGGTTCGGTGCGTGCGAACCGCAGCCTGTCGATTCCGGAGATGAACGCCCTGTTGCGCGAAATGGAAGCAACAGAACGGGCGGGCCAGTGCAACCACGGCCGACCCACCTGGTTCCAGCTGACGCTCGCGGATCTCGATCGGCTCTTTCATCGCGGACGTTGACGCAGGGGGCGTGGTGAAGGTCCCGCCCGTGGTGCTTCTGATGGGGCCCACTGCATCAGGCAAAAGCGCGCTCGCGTTGGAGCTCGCCCGCCGCTTCCCGCTGGAGATCGTGAGCGTCGACTCGGCGCAGGTGTATCGCGGCATGGATATCGGCACGGCCAAGCCCGATCGCGCGGCCCGCGAGGCAGTGCCGCATCACCTGATCGACATCGTCGAGCCGACCGAAAGCTATTCCGCAGCGCGGTTCGCGGCCGATGTAATGCAGGCCATCGCAGCGATTCGCGCCCGCGGGCGCATTGCCCTGCTCGTTGGCGGTACGATGCTCTACTTCAAGACACTCCTCAGCGGCCTCAGCTCGTTGCCTGCCGCAGACGCGTCGCTCCGCTCGAAGCTGGAACTCAGGGCTGCGCAGTGCGGCTGGGGCGAGATGCATGCGGAGCTCGCCCGCGTCGATCCGACGAGCGCCGCGCGAATCCATCGCTCCGACGCGCAACGCATCGGCCGCGCGCTCGAGGTGTTTCACGCGACGGGCACGCCGCTCTCGGACTTGCAGGGGCGCGGTCGCGCACCCTTCCTGACCGAAGCTCTCTCGATTG
>JALYXY010000193.1 GCA_030946875.1 Pseudomonadota bacterium
GTGATGCGCGCCGGCATGATCTTGCCGTTCTCCTGCACGAAGTCCTTGAGGATGTCGATATCCTTGTAGTCGATCTCCTTCGTGCCATCCGCGGTGAACCGACAGAACTTCTTGCGCTTGAACAGGTTGTTGCCGCGTTCGCGCTTCTTGCCGTCTTTCTTCTTGCCGAACCTGCCTTGAGGACGAGGCATGTGTGTCTTCCTTAAGTGTTGTGTGTCAGCAACTCAAATTCATGAACGTGCAGCGCGAGGGTGATCCCGGTTCGCCATTTGCGAGCGAGGAACCCCTTGCACCTCAGCGCCGACCCGACGGGCACGCCCGCGAGGCCCCGGGCGACATCCCCGAAAGCCACGCAAGCGATCTGGCATTCGATCGACCGCTCGGTGCCTGCTTCCATTTGCCGCGAAATGTGCCGCAGCGTGAAGTCCATCGCCGGAAGGCCCGCCGGCGTGAAGCGAAGGTCGCCGCGCTCGGCGATCGTCGCGTCGAGCACGAGCCGGTTGGCTTGCAGCGGCAATCACGCTCGGCCGATGGGCCCTGGCGACTGCAATCAGGCCGGCGTCGGCGCGGGCTTGTCTGCGCTGGCGCGATCGGCACCACGCTCAGCTGTGCCCCGATCGCCACGGTCACCACGATCGCTCGTGCCCCGGTCGCCACGATCCCCGCGGTCGCCACGATCACCGCGGTCGCTACGATCACCCCGGTCGCCCCGTTCACCATCGCGAGCCGCGCGCGGCTTTTCTTCACGCATCATCGGTGAAGGAGACGACACAGCATCACTCACCGAGACGATCAGATGCCGCAACACCGCATCGTTGAACTTGAACGCGTGCTCGAGCTCGGCCACGGTCTCCCGATCGCATTCGATATTGAGCAGCACGTAATGCGCCTTGTGGATCTTGGCGATGGAGTAGGCGAGCTGTCGCCGACCCCAGTCTTCATGACGGTGAATCCGCCCGTTGCGGGCGGTCACCATCGTGCGATAACGCTCGACCATGGCGGGCACCTGCTCGCTCTGATCGGGATGCACGATGAATACGACTTCGTAGTGACGCATGCAGGAAACTCCTCGTGGACATGTTTGGGCGGACAACCGATGCTCCAGTCAGCCCGGAATGCGTCGGGTCGCGCGGAACTCGCGCGAAGCCGCCAATGGCCTCCCTGTCTGCGGCAGGTGAGGCAAGGGAACCTGCGAGTCTAGCGCGATTGCGCTGTTCCGGCAAGGAACCAGCTCTGGAGTGAGGCTCAGGGACCGGTCGACGGAGCGCCGGGCTCGGGGGCGAGCAGGCGGCTTCCAAGGCTGTTGCTGCCCGCGATCGCCGCGGGGCGGGCCAGCGCTGCGAGCCGGGTCTCGCGCGCCGGTTTTGGGAGCTTCGCCAGCGCCTTCACTTCATCGTAGAACCGCGGCATGTCGTGCTGATGGGCCGCGATCAGCACCGCGAACTCGGGCACATGGTCAGCATAGAGTCCCACGCCCGCGATGCCGGCATTGTTGGCGCCCGTCTGGAACCAGCGGTCGTACGCCGCGATACCGCCCCAGCCCGCCTTTGCCCGCTCGTACTGCTCGCGCATTTCGGCAAACGCGACCACCTTGCCGGCGCGCTTCTGCGCTTCGGGGATTTTGCTGGCATACAGCTCGCGCAGGCGGTCCCGGGTCGAGCGCACGATGGCGCGGAAGTCGCTCTTGAGGCGGCGCGTGCGCGCTGCGTCCTCGGCCAGCTGGGCGGCGTCAGGCCGGGATGCCTGCGCCTTCAACCAGCGCTGCATGCCCTCCTCCTCCACCGCCACGGCGAACGATTCGTTGAAGGCCGTGTCGTCCTTGACGTAGACGATCTGATGCGCGAGCTCGTGGAACAGGAGGCGTGCGAGCTCGGTTTCGCGGTAACGCACGAAGGTCGAGAGCACCGGATCATCGAACCAGCCCAGCGTCGAATACGCGGCCACGCCACCGAGGTTGACATCGTCTCCACCCGACACGAGGCGCTGCGCTTCGGCCCGCGCCTGGTCCTCGTTGAAGTAGCCGCGATAGGACACGCAACCCACGATGGCATAGCACCACTGCCTCGGCGTCAGCGAGAGCTCCGGCGTGGCCACGACATTCCACACCACATAGGGCCGCCCCAGATCGCTGTAACGGGTATAGCTCTGATTGTCCGGCAGCCCGAGTTCGCGCACGGCGAAGGCACGGATCGCCTGCACCTGAAGCAGCCGGGTCTTCAGCAGTGGATCATCGGTCGTCTCGAGCACGTCCCGGATGGGCCTCGCGCGAGCGATGAGATTCATCTGACCGGACACGCCCTGCCAGTAGAAATCGATCGCGGAGCACCCCCCGAGCACAAGCGTCGCGAGCGCTGCCAGTGCGGTACGCAGACGTCGCGCGGCGTTCCGCACAGGCGGGGTAGCGGGCGGGGGGAAAGCAGCGTTCATTTGAGACGCCTTCACTGGACTTTGGGCACCGGGCGACCGAGAAACTGCCGCAAGCGAGCAACACCCTCCTCGAGCTTTGCCTGGTCGACCGTATAAGCCAAACGCACGTGTTTATCGGCACGATGACAACCGAAATCAATGCCCGGCGTGAAGGCGACCCCAGCACCGTGCAGGACCTCACGCGCGAAGGTCTCGCTGTCCGACGCAAAGCGCGAGCAGTCGGCATAGACGAAGAAGCCACCCGTCGGCATCACGGGAATCGCGAACCCCAGCCCGCGCAGCGCCGGAACGAGAAAATCGCGTCGGGCCCTGAACACGTTGCGACGCTCATCGAGCAGCGCTAGGGTATCAGGGTGAAAACAGGCGAGCGCAGCGTGCTGCGATACGGTCGATGGGGAGATGTAGAGGTTCTGCGCCAGCTTTTCGAGATCGCGGATGTGGCGTTCGGGCGCAACCATCCAGCCGAGGCGCCAGCCTGTCATGTTGAAGTATTTCGAAAAGCTCGACAAGATGAACACGCCGTCGTCCGCGTCTCCCAGAGCAAGCGCGGTCGTTGCCGGCGAGGCCCCCGCCGCAGCGTAGGCTAGCCCGAGATAGATCTCATCGACGACAAGGCGCCCGCCGAGACGTGCAACAGTGGCGGCGATCCGTTGCATCTCCGGCGCGGACACCGTGGTGCCCGTTGGATTCGACGGCGAAGCGACGAGCACGGCGCGAGTGCGTGGACTCCAGTGCGCCTCGACGGCCGAGGCGGTGAGCTGGTAGCTGGACTCGGGACCGACCGCGATCGGCACGGGTCGCCCTTCCAGCACGCGCACGAAATGCCGGTTGCAAGGGTACCCGGGGTCAGCGAGCAAGACCTCGTCGTCGCGATCGACGAGCAAGGCCATGACGAGAAGGAGCGCCGCCGATGACCCGGCGGTGACGATGATGCGTTCGGGTGATACCTGGACCCCATAACGAACCCGATAATCGTCGGCGATCGCTTGCCGCAATGCAGGAAGCCCCAGCGCCGAGGTGTAGTAGATCGCGCCGCTGCCGATGGCCTGCTGGGCCGCGGCAATCACCTGCGGCGGCGTCGGAAAATCCGGCTCGCCGATCTCCATGTGAACAATGGTCCGGCCGGCCGCTTCCAGTGCTCGGGCAGCCGTCTGCACCTCCATGACGTGAAACGGCGCAATGTCGTGAACGCGAGCTGCTATGTCGAGACCAGGCTCCATCGTAAGACCTAGGGACAGCCCTTCCGCAAACGGGTTAAGGTAGCGTTGATTTGGGCATATTCCGAGTTGAAGATCAATCCTCGAGACATACTCCAGCGCGCGCTCTGCCGGCGCCGCACGACATCGACGTACGGCCTTGCCCATCCCAGTGTGCTCCCGGGGCGCGGGTGCCCGCGATGGGCACGGTCGCGGGCCGCAGCCCGCACGGCCGCGGCGATGATGTTCGCCGTTTCGGTCGATGCTGGCGCCGCGGTGTTCAAGTGCGCTGCCGATAGCGCCGGCCCCATCTATCAGGAGTTCCCCTGCCCGGCCGGCAAGGAGCTGCGAGATTTTGCAGTCGATCCGCCGCCGCTCACCATCGTGCCGGGCACGCGGTCACATGGCGCCACGAATGCAGCGCAAGGCACGCGCGAGGCCCCCTCGAATAGCGTCCGCGCCCGGCCGGAGCGTGTGGCCAAAAGCTCACGCGCGCCGCGCCCCAACGCTGCCGAGCGCCGGCACGCGCACGCCGGAATGACCGACGGAGAGGTACTGGCAAGGTTCGGGCGGGCAGACGCGATTGCCGGATCTCCACGAAAAGGCAAGGCGCGCTGGACCTATCTGCCCGCGCCTGGCGACCCCGATACCATCACCACGCTGCTGTTCGATGGCGGCACCGTGGTAAATGTCGAGCGCAAGACCCTCAAGCAGTAGCTCGGATGCGCGGGCGCCGGCGCAACAACCGGTGGACGCGCCTACATTCGTCCGCGGCCGCCGTCCACACTCATGCGGCCCGGACCCAAGGCCATCAGCAGCAACATTCCGCCGAAGATCGACAGGTTTTTCATGAACTGGATTTGCTGCATCATGGCCTGTGCAGCCGGTGCCGCCCAGAAGTTGTGAAAGAGCACCGTAGTCGGAATGAGCCACAGCGCGATCAGCAACGCCGCGGCGCGCGTGCGCCAGCCGATGATGATCGCGAGACCGAGTCCGAGCTCGACAAAGACCGTGATGGCGGCCAGCACCTGCGGCAGCGGCAACCCTTTGCTCGCGATGGAGCTCGCGATGTTCGCAAAGTGAGGGATCTTGCCGGCACCCGACCAGACAAAAAGCGCCGCGAGCGCGACGCGCCCCAATAGCACCAGAAGATCATTGGACCGCTTCATCGCCCTTGTCCCTTGTCGGAGCGTGGAAGATCGAACAGCAGGAGCTCGGCCGCGTCGGCACGATCGATCCTTACCACCGCCTCATCGTGGATCTTCACCGCGTCCCCAGCCTCAAGACGCACCCCGTTCACGTGACTGGTTCCCACGACGACGTGCACATACGCGCTACGCGCCGTCCCAAGCTCGTGCGACACCGCTTCATCCCCGTCGAGCACGGTTGCATAGACCCGCGCATCCTGATGAATGCGCACCACGCCCGCTCCGCCTTCCGGTGAGGCGATGAGGCGCAATGTGTTGCGCTTCTCCTGCTGGGATACGTGCTGCTGCTCGTAGCCCGGCGCGACTCCGCGCACCGAGGGCTCGATCCAGATCTGCAGAAAGTGGGCCGCCTTGTCGCGCGAGGGGTTGTACTCGCTGTGTTGCACGCCACGGCCCGCGCTCATCCGCTGCACGTCGCCAGGGACGATCACTGAGCCATTCCCCATGCTGTCGCGATGCTCGATCTCGCCTTCCAGCACGTAGCTGATGATCTCCATGTCTCGATGACCATGAGTACCGAAGCCCATGCCGGGCTCGACGCGGTCCTCGTTGATCACGCGCAGGGGACCGAATCCCATGTGCTCGGGGTCATGGTAATCGGCGAACGAAAAGCTGTGGCGCGAGTCGAGCCAGCCGTGCCTCGCATGGCCGCGGTCGGCCGACCTCCTGATCTCGATCATTGAAATCTCCGTGTGACGTACGAGGTGAGGACCGCCGTTAGTGTTGCAACGGACGCCAAAGTTGCAACGGACGCCGAAGTTGCAACGGTCCTCAAACTGCGGGCGCACTGAAGTGCCGATGCTGTGGTTCCCATGCGCTGCACAAGGGGATCGCCGCCCCACTGCCATGGCGCGCTGCGTCACTCCAGCGGCGGTGAAAGCACGTGCCGCTGATTGCAGGATCACCTGCACACTCAAACCGCCACGCATGCATGTTATGGTTGTTCGATGTGCACGGGCCATCGACTGAAAGGTGTTTTGTCTTGCAGCCGAACGTACTGATCGTCGAGGACGACGCCGAGATTGCCAATCTCCTCACTCTGGAGCTCGGGCGCCTTGGTTACACGCTGTCGACCGCTGCGACGGGAGCGGACGCGCTCAAATGCATCGACCGTGCCGCGCCCGACCTGGTGCTGCTCGATCTGGGCCTTCCGGATATCGACGGTTACGAAATCCTGCGGGAGCTTCGCGAAACCCGCAACGCGCTTCCGGTGATCTGCCTCACCGCCCGCGACCAGCAGATGGACCGGATCGGCGGGCTTCGTGCGGGCGCGGACGATTACATCGTGAAGCCTTTCGACATCGGAGAGCTCGATGCACGCATACGCGCGGTGCTGCGCCGCACCGGCCGCGCCGGCGCACAGGACGTCAGCATCGGGGGGCTTCAGTTGTTGTCGGACGGCATGCAAGTCGAGGCCGGGGGGCAGCCGGTGCCGCTTACGCCTCGCGAGCTGCACGTGCTGCGCCGGCTCATCAAGAACCTCGGTCGCGTGGTGACCAAGCAACAGCTCACCGAGACGCTGTCGCAGCTCAACGAGGACATCGGGGAGAAGACCATCGAGGTCTACATTCATCGCCTACGCAGCAAGTTGATCGGCCACCGCGTCGAGATCGTCACCGTGCGCGGCTTCGGTTACCTGCTGCGAGCGCTGCCGACGCGCTGATGGCGGCTCAGGTGGACAGCGAATCGCTGCGATGGCGGCTCGCAAGGACGCTGGTGCTGCCACTGCTGCTGTTGTTTGCGATCAGCGGCGGCGTTGCCTACGTTGTTGCATGGCACTACGCCGAGCGCGTGTACGACCGCTGGCTCTACGATTCGGTGGCGAGCCTTGCGCGCCAGGTGCGTCTCTCGGCGGGACATGCGGCGCTCGATCTGCCGCGCGCCGCGCAGGAGATCTTCGAGTGGGATGACGAGGACCTCACGCTTTTTCGGGTCGTGGGCTCCACCAGCGGGCACATTGCGGGTCAGGCCGACCTTCCGCTGCAAGGCGCCGGCCGTGAAGCCTTTCGCAGTGCGCGGCTGTACAACGCGCCGGCGCACGGTCACAAGATGCGCTGGGCATCAATCGATCTCCCGCAAACGGATCTGGGCGAAAGGGTCACGGTCACTGTCGGCGAGACCATGCACAAGCGCGAGCGCCTGCAGGACGAGATTCTTCTTGCCGTCTTCATTCCGGAGCTCGCGGTGCTGCTCCTCGTGGCCCTCGTAACGTACCGCGCGATCGCCTCGCAAACCGCTCGAATCCATGCGCTCAGCCGCACTTTGGGCGATTTCAGCGTCACGCGCACGCATCCGGTTGCCGACCGCGACACGCCGGAAGAGCTGCGACCGCTCACCGAGGCGCTGGACGCGATGCTGGCCAAGCTCGATCACGCCGCCGGTGCGCAACGATCGTTCATCGCCAATGCGGCGCACCAGCTGCGCACGCCCCTGACCGCGATCGTCCTCCAGGCCGAACAGGCACGCCATTGCCAATCCATCGGCGAGATGCGCGAGGCGGTAGCGAGGCTGCAGACAGCGGCGGGCCGCGCTGCACGACTCGCCAACCAGCTTCTTTTGCTGTCGCGCGCCGAGCCCGAAGCGCAGTCGCATCGCAACCGCACCGTGGCCGACCTGTACGAGCTTGCTTTCGAGACAGCGAGCGCGTGGGCGGAAAAGGCGATCGCTGCCGGGATCGATCTCGGCTTCGACGAATCCGCGGCGCATGTGAGCGTGCACGTCGACACGGCACTCCTCGGTGAAGCCATCAACAATCTGATCGACAACGCGCTCAAGTACTGCCCCGCGGGCGCCCGCGTCACGGTTTCAGTGGCACGGCTCCCCGACCCCGCGATCGTCGTCGAGGACAGCGGGCCAGGAATTCCAGACCACGAACGCAGCCGGGTCGTGCAGCGGTTCTATCGCGGTGACAACGCGAGCCGCGCCGGCACAGGCCTCGGCCTTGCCATCGTCAACGAGATCGCCCTCGCGCACGGCGGCCATTTCGTGATTGCCGACGCGCGCGAGGGGGGTGCGCGCTTCGAGATTCACCTGCCGCTTCGCACTTCGGCCGGTGTGGTCACGAACACCGCCAACCCCATGGCGACGAGCGCCCACACGATGACAGGCCCCGACGGCAGGTCGAGCGCGGTGGAGAGCACGAGACCGAGCGCATAACCGGCCGCCGCGACGGCCCATGCAGTCATCAAGCGTCGTCGAACCCGGGCACGGGTCGCGAGCGGCGGAACGATGAGCGTCGCAAACACGAGGTACACGCCCACGAGTTGCACCGACAGTGTCACCGCGCAGGCGAAGAGAAGATAGAACCCTGCGCGCCCCAGACGTGACCCATACGCAAACCACGCGACGAGAATCGCCGCGTAGATGACGCCGATCGCAATGAGCTGACCTGGTTGCACCCAGAGGATCTGGCCCACGAGAAGGTCGCGCAGATGCTCGCCCCCATGCACGTTGCGCGCAAGAAGCAGGATGCCTCCGGTGGCGGCGAGCACGAAGACGACGCCGATCACGGCCTCCTGCACCTCGGGCCACACGCGCTCCGTCCACGTGAGCAGCAGCGCGCCTGCGAGCGCGGCCACGAGTGCGGCAGCCTGCACGGCCCATCCCTGGGGCTCGAAGCCCATCTGATCGGCGATCACCACGCCGGCGCCCGCGATCTGCGCAATCGCGAGATCGATGAACACGATGCCACGGGCCAGGACCTGCATGCCGAGAGGCACGTGGGTCGCAGCGACCAGCAGCCCCGCCGCCAATGCAGGCAGCAGGATGCTCGCATCCCAGCCCGCCAGGTTCACTCTGCCGCCTTGAGCAGGCGGGCGACGGTATCCTCGAAGAGCGAAAAGAGATCGCGCGCCTGATCGTCACCGCCCACCGTGAACGGCAGCACGACCAGCTTGATCTTGGCGCGCTCGGCGATCCACTCCGACGCACGCGCACTCTGGTAGGCTGGACGCAGCACCATCTTCGCGGGCTGGCGTTGGAGTGTTGCGAGCACGTCGGACAGGTAGGAAGCGCTCGGCTCGACACCGGGCTTCGGCTCGAGCGTGGCGACCTGCTTCAGGCCCAGCCATTGGATGAGATAGGTGAAGGCCTGATGCTGGACCACGATGGGAACGCCCCTGAGCGGGGCAGCGGCCTGCTCCCACTTCGCGATCGCAGCGCGCCACCGCTCGTCGAAGCTCTTGAACCGAGCCTGGTAGTACGACGCGTTGCCGGGATCGATCTCGGCAAGCTTTGCGGCGAGCGGCGCCGCGATGCGCGCGATGTTGCGCGGATCGGTCTGGACGTGCGGATTACCGGCCGGATGTACGTCGCCTTCGGAGCGATCGAGACGCGTCGGCTTTTCCAGCATCGAGACAAACCGTGTTGCTTCGAAGTAGCCCGGCTGCCCCGGGCGGACCTTGGCATTGCCCGCTTGTTGCAGCACGAGCGGGACCCATCCGATCTCGAGCTCGGCCCCGGTCGTGATGACGAGGTCGGCGCTGCGAGCGCGGGCAATCAGGCTGGGCTTCGCCTCGACATGATGCGGATCCTGCAGCGCGTTGGTCGCGACATAGACGTTGACCTTGTCACCACCCAGCTCGCTGGCGAGCGCGCCCCATTCGGGCACCGTGGCAAAGATGTTGAGCGCCGCGTGCGCTGCCATCGAGGTGAATGCGCAGGCAATGGCGATGCAGAGCAGAAACCGTTTCAGCATGATGTCCCCTTCAGAACCGGTGCGCGCCGTGCGCGCCCAGCGTCAGGATGTACTGGAGGTAGAGCTGGCGATCGCTGGCATCGCCCCGCGTCTTGCTGTCGGCATACTGCAGGCGAAAGCGGGTGAACTCCGAAGGCGTGTAATCGAGCATGACCGCGGCCCGGTTCGAACGGAACGTGCTCATGTCGAGAAGATCGGCGTTGCCTGCGTAGCGCGGAGTTCCGGGATCCAGCCGGTCATACCGCGCACCCACTCGCCAGTAAGGTTGGAACTGGTAAGTGCCCTGCATGTACCACCCGCTCTGCCGGCTCGCGAACGGCGCTGGCTGCGCGCCCGTCGCTGCGGTGTCGACCGTAACGTCGCCACGCTCGCGTCGCCACAGGTATTCGCCTTGCAGCTTGAAGTTGCGCTCGCGCGAATTACCGTTGGGTGCATATTTCCACACGAAATCGGCGATCACCAGACGACTGGTGCCGGAAAATCCGACATCGACGAGATCTCTGGTGGGGCCGAGCACGGTGGCTGCGCGATCCGCCGCCCGGGTCTCGAGGTACGACACGCCCGCGCGCCAGCTGTGGCTCGCGCCGATGTCACCGCCAGTGTGCCCGAACAGTGCGAGCGCACCCGCGCCATTGCGATTGCGGAAGCTGCCGGGAAAGCTGTCGCCGTTGCCGATCTCGGCTCCGAACTCAAGAAACTGATCGGTCGGCGCGATCCACTTCAGCTGCGCCCCATCCTGCGCAAACTGACCGCCGAGCAGGGCCTGATAGGCCAGCGGCGCATCGACGAAGTCCCAGGCGTGCTGATGCTGCTCGTTCAAGTAGCCAACGCCCGACAGGAACCGCCCGAACTTCGGCACGAGGCCGTTCGACAGCGACGGCATGAATCCGTACGCCTCCTCTATCGAGACCCTGTTGTCCGGGGTGAGGGAAACGATCAGGTTGCCTGCGAACCGATCGTCCACGTTGGCGCTCATCGTGAGCTCGGACTCGCCCACCCCGAGGCCGCGGCGCCCGGGTGACACCTCGTCGGCCTTCTGAAACCCTGCCAGCGAGTAGCGCTGCGGATCTCGAGACAGGTTCGCATACGTGCCCTGCAACACCACTGAAATGGCGGGATTGAACGCTGCAATGCCCGAAGCTGCGGGGCCGCTGGAGATGTTCGCAGGCGGCGTTACCGTCGCCTCGTTGCCGGGCACCCCGGACCCTGAGTCGACGGACGCGCGGGGGCCCTCCTCCTTCAGCGATCGCGGCGTCGCTGCGCTGGCGGGCAAGGGCTGCAGTGTCTCGAGTTTTTGCTCGAGTGCCCTGATCCGCGCCTCGTACTGCGCCCTGAGAACGCGAATCTCTTCGCGCATCTGCGCGAGCTCGGGGTCCGTCGCTGACCATGCGACGCGAGGAATGATGACCGTACAGGCAACGGCAAGACAAAAGGCAGTACGGAAAACAGACATGGCGTCACTCCTTGGCTGACGATGAACAACGCCACGGCTTGCCGTGGCACCATCGAGCTAGGAAGCGGCGGGAGGGGCACGGCTCGGGTAGTAAACCGGCGCGCGCGAGATCCAGGACGCCTTGCCGAGGGAACGTACGCAACTGCCCCATGATCGGTGCGCCAGTGCAGGCGTGACGCTCGGCACGGCCTGCGCGCCGCCCGAGAGCACCGTGCACGCGGCGCATGAACCCTCGGCCGAATTTTGGAGCAGCGCCTTGTCGCCCGCCGACACTCGCGCTGCATCGTGCTGGAATGCATGCACCAGCGCTTCGTGCTGCAGGCCGAGCAGAAAAAACGAGACGCAGGCGGCGAGGAAGATGCGCATGAGGCCTAAGAGCTTACATCCGCCGGGTTACTGCGCGCCATCGGTCGCATGGTCAGACAGTCAGCTTTATGGCCGCCCCGGTCTTGCCTACAGCTTGTAAGCAGCCTTGGCGAAATGGTAGGCGAGCTTCGGCGCGAGATCGTAAGCCTCGTCTACTTCCAGGCGGTGCTCCATGACGAGGGTCGCGAGAAAGCGGCAATCGACGCGCCGCGCTACATCGTGGCGCGCCGGAATTGAAAGGAAGGCGCGCGTGTCGTCGTTGAAGCCTACGGTGTTGTAGAAACCGGCCGTCTCCGTGGCCTGCTCACGAAAGCGCAGCATCCCTTCGGGACTGTCATGGAACCACCACGGGGGGCCGAGCTTCAGCACGGGATAGTGTCCGGCCAGTGGGGCCAGCTCACGTGAATAGACCGTTTCGTCCAGCGTAAAAAGAATGATGGTGAGATTGCGCTCGTTGCCATAGCGGTCGAGCAGCGGTTTCAATGCGGTGACATAGTCGGTCCGCATCGGAATGTCCGCACCCTTGTCGCGCCCGAAGGCGGCATGCACGCGCGGGTTGTGATTGCGAAAGGATCCGGGATGGATCTGCATCACCAGCCCGTCTTCCCGGCTCATGCCGGCCATCTCGGTCAGCAGCTGCGCGCGGAAGAGCTCCGCCTCATCGCGCGTTGCAGTGCCTGCGAGGGCAGCGTCGAGCAGGCGCTGACATTCGTGGGCCGTCAGATCAGCCGTACGGGCGGTGGGGTGACCGTGATCGGTGGATGTCGCTCCCATGCTTTTGAAGAAGGTGCGACGGTTGCGATGTGCGGCAAGGTAGCCTTCCCAGCGAGCCGTATCCTCGCCCGTGATCTCGCCGAGCCTGCGCACATTGCCGGCGAAGGCCTCGAACTCCGGATCGACCACGGAATCGGGCCGGTACGCCGTAATGACCCGGCCTTTCCAGCCGCTCGAGCGAAGCTTCTCATGGTGGATCAGCGGATCGAGAGGTGATTCGGTCGTGGCGATCACTTCGATGTTGAATCGCTCGAAGAGAGCGCGCGGACGGAACCCCGGCTGCTGCAGTGCGTGCGCAACATGGTCGTAGATGCGCATCGCCGATGACTCATCCAGCCGTTCGTCGACCCCGAACACCTCGTGCAGTGCATGGTCGAACCAGACGCGGGTCGGCGTTCCCTGGAACAGGCGATAGTTCTGCGCAAAAGTGCGCCAGATGCTGCGTGCATCGCGCTCGACCTCACCGCCGTCAACGCGCGGAATGCCGAGCGACTCGAGCGTGATGCCCTGGCTGTAGAGCATCCGAAACACATAATGATCCGGCGTGATCAGGAGCGCCGAGGGGTTGGGGAATGGCGCGTCGTCGGCGAACCACTGCGGATCCGTGTGCCCGTGCGGGCTCACGATCGGCAGATCGCGAACGGTCTCGTACAGGGCGCGCGCGAGCTTGCGAGTCGCGGGATCGGCGGGCAGCAGGCGGTCGGGGTGCAGCGTGAGAGCAGCCATGGATTACCTCGTCACGATGCACACTGCAGAACGACGGCCAGTGTGAGGCGACGCTGGCGGGTGCATAGGGCCACGATTATAAGCGCCGGGTTCGGACGGGTATTTGTGACCGCCGCAACTATTACAGCCAGCTATGCACACGAGTCGCGGAGATGCAAAGGCGATTGGGTGAAACGCTGGACGTTGAGCCATATGACTCGAAGAAACACGAGCCGCAGAGCCCCCCACGTCGAGCAGGCAGACCCGCGGAGCGCCGCAGCGGGAGGCTCAGCGATGCATCGCGAGATGCGCCTGAAGTGTCGCGCGCACACCTTTGCCGAACAGCGACACGACATTGGCGGTCACCAAGGCCCGAAAGCGCAGGTGCTTGCCGAGTTCATCGCCAAACACCGGGGTCAAGGCGAGGAACCCCGATGCGAGCCGCGGGATGTCGCCCTGCGCACGCAGCGTGATTTCCTTGAATTGCGCCGACAGCGGATCCGCGACGTTGATCGCATTGCCTTTCTCGTCGACACCGGTCGCATAGCGGATCCATCCGGCAATCGCCAGCGCCAGATGGGCAATCGACTGCTCGCTCGAGAGTCGCTCACGCACGGTATCGAGCAGGCGTTGTGGCAGCTTTTGCGAGCCGTCCATCGCGATCTGTTGCGTGCGATGTGGCAAGACCGGATTGCGGAAGCGCGTCAGCAGCTGATTTCGATAATCGGTGAGGTCGATGCCGGGTGGAGGCGGCACCGTCGGCGCAATTTCTTCGGCCATGAGGCGTTCGACGAGGAGTCCCAGGTCGGGATCCGAGCACGCCTGCCAGATGTATTCATGGCCAGCGAGGTAGCCGAGGTAGGCGAGCGTCGAATGGCTGCCGTTAAGAAAGCGCAGCTTCATTCTCTCGAACGGAACCACGTCGTCGGCGAACTGCACGCCGGCGTCTTCCCAACTTGGACGCCCGCCCGCAAATCGATCCTCCATGACCCATTGGAAGTAAGGCTCGCACACCACGGGCGCGTTGTCCCGCATGCCAATCAGCGCGCTTGCTTCGTCGATATCGCGTTCAGTCGTGGCGGGAACGATGCGGTCGACCATCGTGCAGGGGAATGTCACGTGCGTGCTGATCCATTGGGCGAGACTTGCGTCATGGGCCCGCGCGAAAGCGAGCACGATCGCCTCGACGATGCGGCCGTTGTGCGGGAGGTTGTCGCAGCAGAGCACGGTGATGCCACCCCCACGTGCGGCGCGCCGCGCGGCGAGCCCCGCAACCAGCAGACCCGGTGCGCTGATGGCGCGGTCAGGGTGTGCGAGGTCGTGGACGATCTCCGGGTGCGCAAGGTTGAGCTGCCCGGTGGCGGGATCGTGGCAATAGCCCTTCTCGGTGACGGTGAGCGACACGATGCGCACGCCCGGATCGGCGAAGCGCGCCATCAAAGCCGCCCGGTCGCTGCCGAGAAACATCAATTCGCGCACCGAGCCGATCACGCGCGCGCTGGTGCCCTGCGCGCTCTTTTTCAGAAACGTATAAAGGCCATCCTGCGGCGCCAGCAAGTCCTTGGAGGTGGGCGTCTTCAGGCTGACACCGCAGATCCCCCATTGCGGATCGCGCGCGAGCATCGTGTCGACGATCTCCGCCTGGTGGGCACGATGGAATGCTCCCAACCCCAAGTGAACGATTCCGATTCGGACCTGCCTCAGGTCGTAGGTCGGACGCGCGATGCCGGATGCCACCTGCGCGAGGGTTTGCGATGAAAGCGTGGTCATGGGTGGCAGTATGCCTTAGCGTTGAAGGTCAACGGAGGCTGGGCGCTTTGCGAAAGTGAAGCGGCGCGCGGCCACTGGGCCTCACGGCTCGCGGTAATTTCAAACAATGGGAGGTTCCATCATGTTGATGCGTCAAATGCCCATCATGCTGCTGCTCGTGGCGTGGCAAGGCACTGCGT
>JALYXY010000255.1 GCA_030946875.1 Pseudomonadota bacterium
AATATGGACTGACCGTCGACAACGTCTGCGCACGCGCGTTGTCGCTGCTGGGTTGACGATGCAACTCCCCTCTCGGTTTGCGCGCGGTGGAGCAATCGTTGCGTCCATGCGCAGTCGTTCCACCTAAGCTCGACCGCGGTGGCACGTCTCAGCGCCGACCGATTGGACAGTGCGGCGCCGGCGTCATTGCGTCTCAGCGGATGGCTTCGTGTACGCCAGCCGCTGCGCCGCGTTCGCGTCGCAAATCCCCTGGGTGCCCGCCCAGATCAGCGCGCGGTGTCGAATCACGACGCCCGATGGAAGAGACCCAGAGCGCTAGGGCTTGGCGATATAGGGCAGAAGCCGATCGAACTCCGTCTTGACTACCTGGTAGCATTCGCAGACTCGCGCCTCCAGACCGGGACGATCGAGTACCGTGATCTTGCCTCGCCGGTACTGAATCAACCCCGCGGCCTGCAGTTTCCCGGCGGCCTCGGTGACGCCCTCGCGGCGCACCCCCAGCATGTTGGCGATCAATTCCTGCGTCATCGTCAGGTCGTTCGCCTGGAGGCGATCCAGGCTTAGCAACAGCCAACGGCACAATTGCTGGTCGACAGAATGGTGGCGATTGCAGACCGCGGTCTGCGCCATCTGGGTGATCAGTGCCTGGGTGTAGCGCAGCAACAGGTGCATCGTCGGACCGAAGCGTCCGAACTCGTCCTTGAGCAATTCGGCCTTGAGCCGGAATCCATAGCCAGCACTCTGCACAACCGCACTGCTGGGCGTGGTGTCGCCGCCCATGAACAGGGATATGCCGAACATGCCTTCGTTACCTATGATGGCAATTTCAGCAGACGCGCCATCCTCCATGACGTACAGCAGCGAAATGATGGCTGTGGTGGGGAAAAAAACGTACCGCAATTGAACGCCGGGTTCAGAGAGAACCTCACCGAGCGACAGCGGTACCAACTCCAGATGGAGAGCGACCCGCTCGTAGTCTTTCGCCGGCAGCGCATTGAGCAAATGATTCTGATGCTCGGTGGAGGGTTCAAGCGCGGCGACGTCCGATCTATTCTTCACGGTGGACACGGTGTTTTCTTCCCGACGCCTTTCAGCTGCCATCTCAATATTTTACACCGGCCGAGTGCGATGTGTACGGTACCCAACGGTCGTCTGCGCATTCTGTTTGAGCTTTCAGATTACTTACGATACCGACCGCTGCGCAACTTACAACACTCAACAGCATCGCGCAGCACGTCCGGTGGTTCCGCCACGTTGCATCGCATCGCAGTCCTGTGTGCGGCGCCGCCCCGACGACGACAGGCACTGCGACCGATATTTACGAATCATTGAAGAAGACGACCGCGGCCTGAGGCACGAGGTATCCTCGTCCCTTCACCACCGGCGGACACGCGCAGAGCCCGTGACGGCATGCCGCCGCAGCCATTCGCGACCTTCTGCTACGACGCTGCGCTGCCGTAGCCCAAAATCCACGACTTCAAAGTCATTCCGTCTGCCCCGGTGCCGCTGCAAGGAGCTTTCGCGGTCAGAAGGCATCGGGGCGGCACCTCGCGAACTCACTGGCGGCGCTTCCGACGAATCGGAAAGGAAGACGCGATTTCGCAATCGAAGTTACGCATGCGCCGGAGATGGGGCGAGAGCCGCCCACCGAAGTGGCCGTTAGGCTGTGCAAATGAACCACAACTCGACCTGGCTGAGCCAAGAGGAGTAGGTTGGAGTGAAACGCAGATGAACGTTGTGATGTTCAGCCAGAAATGCATCGACGCGCTTGGTCTTGTGCGCCGAAAGGTTATCCGCAATGACGTGAATCTCTTTGCCCGGCGGTTGGTTCACCACGAGCTCGGTGAGAAACGCCACGAATTCCGCAGACGTATGCCGAGTCGCTGTCTTACCCATAACCTCGCCCGTCCTGGTGTTGAAAGCCGCACACAGCGACAGCGTGCCGTGGCGACACGGCAGCACCGGTCTTGGATCGCCGTCAATTCATCTGGCGGACAGATCGCGAAAGACACCTTCGCCAACGAATGCCTCATGCCAGCCGCGGCACCAGTCACCGATGCGGTGATCGCAGCATGAAAGTGGACAACGCCATTGCGGATGACTAGCACGTCGATTTTTGGGCGTCTGACTCGGTTCAGTACGCTCTTGCGCACGAACGCTTCGGTACGCTCGCTGCCCATTGAGGAACTGCCGCTCCGGTCGGAATTGTTCAGCGCCGACCAGATGGAAGGGTACGGCGAGACCCTGGCCGCGGCGCATCGGCTGACGCCGTGTCGAGCGCCGGACCACCTTCTCCCCCGGTTGGCCGCGAACGAAAGCGTGTTGATCGGCGTCTGCAAAAGGCTGACCGCCGCCGCATCGGCGAACCAGCGCCTCAGTCCGGCTGGCGAGTGGCTGATTGACAACTTCCATCTGATCGAAGAGCAGATCGCCACGGCCAAGAGGCATTTGCCGCGGGGCTACAGCCGGGAGCTGCCACGTTTGGCGCTCGGTCCGTGGGCCGGTTTACCGCGCGTGTACGACATCGCATTTGAGGCCATCTCGCACGGCGATGGCCGCATCGACGTCGACTCGCTGAGCCGCTTCGTCGGCGCCTACCAATCGGTCACCACGCTGAACCTGGGCGAACTTTGGGCGATTCCGATCATGCTGCGGGTTGCTCTGATCGAAAATCTTCGTCGCGTCGGTGTGCGGCTTGCAGCCGGCTGGTCCGAGCGCGATCTGGCCAATGCCTGGGCCGACAGAATGATGGAGACCGCCGAGCACGATCCGAAAAGCGCCATCCTCGTCGTCGCCGACATGGCGCGATCGACGCCGCCGATGGGCAGCGCGTTCGTGGCGGAGCTTGCGCGCCGTTTGCAAGGACAAAGTGCGGTCCTGGCCCTTGCGTTGACATGGGTAGAGCAGCGGCTCGCCGAATCGCATCTGGCAATCGAACAATTGGTGCAATTGGAGAATCAGCAACAGGCGTCGGACCAGGTTTCGATCAGCAACAGTATCGGCAGTCTTCGCTTGCTGAGTGCGGTCGACTGGCGCGAGTTCGTCGAGTCCCATGGGGTGGTGGAGAAAATACTGCGGCAGGATCCGCAAGGCGTTTATGGCGCGATGGAGTTCGCGACCCGGGACCGCTATCGTCACGCGACCGAGCGCATCGCCAAGGGGGGTCGCTTGACGGAGGCGGAGGTCGCGGCCAAGGCTATCGAATTCGCCAGAGCAAGCGCTGGCGCCAAAGGGATCGACGATCGGGCGGCGCACGTCGGCTTCTATCTGATCGATGAAGGAGTTCCCGAGCTGGAACGCGCCGCAGCGGTCCGTGCATCGGTGGTCGGGACGTTGCGAAAAATCGGGAAACGGTTTTCACTGATTGTGTACCTTGGCGCAATCGCACTGATCGTCGGTGTCTTCACCGCCGGGCTCACCGCGAAGGCCCATGCCTCCGGAGTAAACAGGGAAATCCTAGCGCTGGTTGTCGTGCTTTCCCTCCTCTCTGCCAGTCAGTTGGCGGTAACACTGGTGAACTGGCTGGCCACGCTGCTGGTGATCCCGCATTCGCTGCCGCGCATGGATTTCTCTGCGGGCATTGCAGCGGAGGCGCGAACGCTGGTAGTGGTTCCGACGATGTTTACCAGCGCGCGCGAGATCGAGGATCTGGTCGAGGCGCTCGAAGTCCGGTTTCTGGCCAATCGCGACGCGCACCTGCACTTTGGCTTGCTGACCGATTTTGCCGACGCGCACGAGGAATCGCTTCCCGCGGACGAGCAGTTGCTTCGACTGGCCGAGACTCGGATCAATGATCTGAATGAAAAATACGCGCCTGGCAGGCACGCGTTGGGAACGGAGAGCGGAAACGCCAACGACGACGAAGCTCGCCAATCCATTCCTGCCAGCGTGTTCTATCTGTTTCACCGGCCTCGCCTCTGGAATGCAGAGGCACGGATCTGGATGGGCTTTGAGCGCAAGCGCGGCAAGCTTAGCGACTTGAACGCGCTCTTGCGCGGCGGTCATCCGGAGGGTTTTTCTCTCATCGTCGGCGCGACGGCCATCCTCTCGCAAGTGAAGTACGTGATCACGTTGGATACGGACACGCAACTGCCGCGCGACGCTGCGCGGCAATTTGTCGGCGCAATGGCGCACCCGTTGAATGCCGCTCGCTTCGATGAAGTCGGCAAACACAGGGGCAGGAATATTGTGACGTCCGGTCACGGCATCCTCCAGCCGCGTGTGTCCGTCAGCCTGCCTGGCACGAACCGGTCGCGGTACGCGCGCCTTTACGGAGGTGAGCCCGGCATCGATCAGTACACAAGAACCGTTTCGGATGTGTATGAGGACGTCTTCGACGAGGGGTCGTTCATCGGCAAAGGCATTTACGACGTGGACGCGGTGGAGCGGGCACTCAAGGGCCGCTTTCCCGCAAACAGCATCCTGAGTCACGACCTCCTGGAGGGTTGCTATGCACGTGCCGGACTGCTGAGCGACGCTGAATTGTATGAAGAGTTTCCGGCGCGCTATAGCGCCGATGTCGCTCGCCGCCGGCGCTGGATCCGCGGAGACTGGCAGCTTGTGGGCTGGCTGCGGCGACGTGTGAAAGGACCCGATGGGCGCCGCGAACCCAACCCGCTCTCGATGTTGTCGCAATGGAAGATATTCGACAACCTCCGGCGTAGCCTGGTCCCCGCTGCGCTCACCTTGCTGCTGCTGCTGGGGTGGACCGTGTTGTCGCCTGCGTGGTTCTGGACCGCGTTGGTGGCCGGAATACTCCTGGTGCCGTCCCTCATTGCGTCCCTGTCCGATCTGTTCCACAAACCTGCCGAGCTGCCGTTCAGACAACACCTGGCGGGCGTCGAGCGCGCCGCACGCCGGCACGTGGCGCAAGCGCTGCTCGCGCTCGCCTTTCTGCCCTACGAAGCGTTCTTCTGTCTCGATGCGATCGTGCGCACGATCGGGCGGATGGTGATCACTCGGCGGCGCTTGCTGGAATGGCATCCGTCGAGCGACGTGGATCGCGCGTTGGCGCAACGCGACCGCGCTGACCTGCTCGCCTCCTATCGCTCGATGGGCATCGCCCCTGCCCTCGCCCTCGCTACATGGGTTGGCCTGTCTCTGACCAATCCCTTCGTGCTGACTGTAGCCGGTCCGATCTTGTTACTGTGGGGAGCATCGCCCGCCACTGCCTGGTGGCTGAGTCGTCCGCGCGCGCGGCGGAGTGCCAGGCTCACGGTCGACCAGGCCCGTTTCCTGCGCCAGCTGGCGCGCAAGACGTGGGCATATTTCGAGACCTACGTCGGCCCGGAAGACCATTGGCTGCCACCCGATAACGTACAGGAACATCCTGCGGTCAAGGTCGCGCATCGGACTTCGCCGACCAACATGGGGCTGGCGCTGCTTGCCAATCTGACGGCGCATGACCTCGGTTACGTCTCAACAGGGCACCTCGTCCTACGCACGACGAATGCTTTACGCGCCATGCAATCGCTGGATCGGTATCGCGGGCACTTCTATAACTGGTACGACACGCACACGCGAACGCCTCTCGTTCCTCTCTATGTCTCGACGGTGGACAGCGGCAACCTGGCAGGCCATCTGCTGACCCTGCGCCCGGGGCTTGCCGCGCTTTGCGATGCTCCGATCCTCAACCCGCGATGGGGCGAGGGAATGAGCGACACGTTCTCGATTCTGGTTGACGCCGTCGACGATGATCGGCCCCCTGCCATGGCGCGATTCGAAGAGGCGCTCGAATCGGCGGTCGCTGGCGGATCGACCGGGCTTGCCGATGCGTGGAACCAAGTGAAGCGACTGGCTGCCTGCGCCGCTGACGTCGCGGCACACTTCGCGAGTCTCCCCACGAGCACCGGGAGCGACGCTGGCTTCTGGGCAGAAGCGCTCGCGGGGCAATGCGCAGACGTACGTGATGAACTGATTCTTCTCGCACCGTGGCTGGAGCTGCGAACGGTGCCGGCGGGCGGGCCCGATCTCCCGGGTACCGACGCTATTCCAACGCTCCGCGAACTGGCGTCGTTCGCCACGTCGCAGCCGCTGGTCACGCAAGCGGCGGAGCGCGCAGAGGCAAGAATCGTCGCGATCGAAGCGCTTGCGCTGCAGGCGACGGCACTTGCCGCGATGGATTATGGCTTCCTTTACGACAAGCTACGTCGCCAGTTGGTGATCGGATACAACGTCCAGGAGCGCCGCTGCGATGTCAGCTACTACGACTTGCTGGCGTCGGAAGCGCGCCTGTGCAATTTCGTCGCGGTCGCGCAAGGAGAGTTGCCACAGGAAAGCTGGTTCGCGCTCGGGCGTCTACTCACTTCTGTGGGCGGCGAGCCGGTCCTGCTGTCCTGGAGCGGCTCGATGTTCGAATACCTCATGCCGCTCCTGGTGATGCCCACCTATGAAAACACTTTGCTCGATCAGACTTATCTGGCTGCTGTGGAGCGACAGATCGAGTACGGAAGGCAACGCAGCGTGCCGTGGGGCATATCGGAGGGTGGCTACAACGCTGTCGATGTCCACCTCAACTACCAGTATCGCGCTTTCGGGGTTCCAGGGTTGGGCCTGAAACGTGGACTTAGCGAAGACCTGGTCGTGGCGCCCTACGCGTCGGCGCTCGCGCTGATGGTCGCTCCGGAGGCGGCGTGCTTCAACTTGCAACGTCTCGCCGTGAGCGGATTGGCCGGACGATTCGGCCTGTTCGAAGCCATCGACTACACGCCGTCGCGGCAACGTCGCGGGGAGTCGAGCGCAGTAGTGCGGTCGTTCATGGCACACCACCAGGCGATGAGCCTGCTCTCTTACGCCTATGTGCTCTTGGGGCGACCGATGCAAAGGCGCTTCGAGTCGGACCCGCTCTTTCAAGCGACTTTGCTTCTTCTCCAGGAGCGCATCCCGAGAGCCACGTTGTTCCATTCGCACGCGCCCGATCTTTCCGGTCTCCGCGCGTCCGGGGCCGGCCCGGAGTTGCCGGTGCGTGTGCTCACCAGCCCCAACACGGCGATTCCGGAGGCGCAGTTGCTGTCGAACGGCCGCTATCACGTGATGGTGACAAATGCCGGAGGCGGGAGCAGTCGCTGGAAAGATCTTGCGGTCACACGCTGGCGAGAAGACAGCACCTCCGACAACTGGGGCAGCTTCTGCTATCTGCGCGACGACGCGAGCGGCGAGTTCTGGTCAGCAGCACATCAGCCTACGCTCAAGCAAGCCGAACACTACGAAGCGATCTTCTCCGAAGGGCGGGCGGAGTTTCGGCGCACAGATTTCGATTTCGAGACGCATACCGAAATCGTCGTTTCGCCCGAAGACGATATCGAAGTTCGCCGGGTCCACATTACTAACCGATCGTGGAGTGCGCGGACGATCGACGTCACGAGTTATGCAGAGGTGGTCCTCGCGTCGGCGACGTCGGACGCATTGCACCCGGCGTTCAGCAACCTCTTCGTACAAACCGAGATCATCCCGGAGCGACACGCAATTCTTTGTACCCGCCGGCCACGCTCGCTCGAGGAGAAAGTGCCCTGGATGTTTCATCTGATGACCGTGGATGGAGCGAACTCTCCCGAGATCTCGTTCGAAACGGATCGTCTGCGCTTCCTTGGCCGTGGCCGTTCGGTCGCTGCGCCGCTCGCGATGACCGAGCCTGGAGGACTATCGAACACGCAAGGGTCGGTTTTGGATCCGATAGCGGCGATCCGTCGGCGAATCATCATCGCCCCTGGGGCTACGGCAACGATCGACATGGTGACAGGCGCGGGCGAGACTCGGGATGGCGTGCTGCATCTCGTCGACAAGTACCACGATCGCCGTCTCGCGGATCGCGTGTTCGAACTGACGTGGACGCACAGCCAGGTCGTTCTCCGGCAGCTCAACGCCACCGAGGCCGATTCGCAGCTCTACGCCCGCCTCGCCAGCTCGGTGATTTACGCCAACGCATCGTTGCGGGCAGACGCCGGTGTCCTGGTCAGAAACCGTCGCGGGCAATCAGGCCTTTGGGGCTACGCAATCTCCGGTGACCTGCCGATCGTGTTGCTGCAGATCGCCGATGCATCCAATATCGAGCTGGTACGCCAACTCGTGCAGGCGCATGCCTATTGGCGTCTCAAGGGCCTGGCCGTGGACCTGGTGATCTGGAACGAAGATCACAATGTTTATCGACAGCGGCTCCAGGAACAAATCAACGGGCTCATCGCTGCCGGTGCCGAAGCACACGTCGTCGATCGACCGGGCGGGATTTTCGTCCGGCATGCAGAGCAGATATCCTCCGAGGACCGTATTCTGTTCCAGTCGGTCGCTCGGGCCGTCATCACCGACAGCCGTGGCACGCTCTCCGAACAGATCAGTCGTCGCATGCCGACCGAGGCGCGAATTCCCCGGCTTGTGCCGGTCAGCCGCCGTCCCCCAGCCGTCACGGACACCGCAGCGCTCGGCGATGATCTGATTCTCTTCAACGGCACCGGTGGATTCTCACCTGATGGCCGCGAATACATCATAAGGCCTGCGCCCGGGGGCGCGACGCCCGCTCCCTGGGTGAATGTACTGGCGAACCCTCGCTTCGGCACGGTGGTCTCGGAAAGCGGGCTCGGCTATACCTGGAGTGAGAACGCCCACCTGTTTCGTCTCAGTCCGTGGCACAACGATACGGTAGGCGAGTCAAGCGGGGAAGCTTTCTACCTTCGCGACGAGGAGACCGGCCACTACTGGTCCCCGACGTCTTCTCCGTGCGGAGGCGCGGCGCCTTACGTCACGCGACACGGATTCGGCTATAGCGTTTTCGAGCACATCGAAGACGGGATCCGCTCCGAGCTCACGGTGTTCGTGGCGCTCGATGCGGCGGTCAAGTTTTCCTCGTTGAAAGTGAGCAACCATTCCGGCCGCATGCGACGCCTATCGGCCACCGGCTACGTCGAGTGGGTATTGGGCGATCTGCGAGCGAGATCGGCGATGCACGTGACGACCGAGATCGATTCGGGAAACACTGCGTTGTACGCGCGAAATCCATACAACAGCGAATTCGCGGATCGGGTCGCTTTCTTCGACGTCGACAACGCGACACGCAGCGTGACGGGAGATCGCACCGAATTTCTCGGTCGCAATGGGACATTGCGCGATCCCGCCGCCATGCGCCACACGCGCCTCTCCGGCAAAGTTGGTGCTGCGCTCGATCCCTGCGCCGCTATTCAAGTGGCTTTCGAGGTGGCGGACGGGCAGGAGCGGGAGATTGTGTTCCGGCTTGGGGCGGCAAACAACGCCGATGCGGCCGGGCTGTTGACGCTGCGCTACCGCGGGTCCGCGGCCGCCCAGGACGCGCTCGAAGCGGTGGTCCGGTACTGGACCCACACGGTTACCGCGGTGCAGGTGGAAACTCCCGATGTGGCCCTCAACGTGCTGACCAACGGCTGGCTCGTCTATCAAACGATGGCGTGCCGTCTGTGGGCGCGCAGTGGCTACTATCAGTCGGGCGGCGCCTATGGTTTCCGCGATCAATTGCAGGACGTGATGGCCTTGGTTCACGCAGAACCAAAACTCGCGCGAGCGCAGATCGCCCTCTGTGCGACTCGCCAGTTCATCGAAGGCGACGTTCAGCATTGGTGGCATCCTCCGTCCGGTCGAGGCGTGCGCACGCATTGTTCGGACGATTACCTCTGGCTGCCGCTAGCTACCTGCCGTTATGTTCTGACCACTGGCGATACGTCGCTTCTCAACGAAACGGCACACTTCCTCGACGGCCGC
>JALYXY010000021.1 GCA_030946875.1 Pseudomonadota bacterium
GTGATGGCGGCGATGGCATGCGCCGGCATCGTCACGCCCAGATGAAGCGTGTCGCCCTCGTAGTTCCACTGCAAGGGTTCACGGAGGATCTGCGATGCGGTGCGCAACTGCTCGACTTCCCGCGGCATGGGAAGCGCCGGCCGCCCCATCTCGACCCAGAGCTTCCTGGCATTGGCGTGATCGTCGTCGATCCGCTCGATGTAGACGTCGCGCGGCGAGAGCAGGCCAGTCAGTTGGATGTGGACCGACTCGCTCTGGATCGGATGCCGCGGCAGGACGTGATTCGTCAGCAGAACAGTGACCCTCTCGCGGCCGCGCACCACCCAGACGTCGACGGTGTGGTGCTCACCGGCGACGGGCAAGGCTTCGGTGCCGAGTCGATGCAGCAGCTCGAACGCACGAAAGGATGGCTTTGGAACGCCTTGCAAGGTCAGCAGGCCGAAGCCGCCCTGGAAAGCTGTTGCCGGCATGTAGTTCTCTTCGAAGATGTCGGTGAAGGTCCAATAGCTGTAGCCTTGGACGAGCCCAGTTGCCTCCATCATCGTCTTGACGACGACGGCCGCGGTATAGGGCTCGTCGTGCAGGTGATCGCGCGGATTGGACGACGAGCTCCATTCGGTGTAGTAGACCGGCCGGCCGCGCGCCTTGCGGTGTGTCTCCTGCGCCCATTCGCGCAGGATGCTGCGCCGGCTGTGCGCCAGTTGCGTCTCGGTGTCTTCGCCGATCGAGCCGAGCGCGTCGGTCGGGTAGTGATGGGTGCTGACGAAGTCGAGCGGCACACTGTTCAGCTCGCAGAAGTCGACGAACTCGGTGATCCATTCGTTGTTCGCGGTCGCCGGGCCGCCGACCTGGAGCCGCGCGTCCACGTTCTTGAGCGCCTTGGCCGTGCAGCGGTAGAGATCGAAATACTCGGCTTGGGTACCGGTCCAGAACGCCGGCAGGTTCGGCTCGTTCCACACTTCGAAGAACCAGCCGCCGACCTCGTCGATGCCGTAGCGCTCGACCCAGTGCGTCGCCAGCCTCGAAACGAGCGCCGCCCATTGACCGGTGTCCTTGGGCGGGGTGACGTTCGCGCCATAGTGGAAGACGGTCTGGCCGCCGCTCGCGAGGGTGGACGGCATGAAGCTCAGCTCGACGAAAGGCTTCATGCCGATCGAGAGCAGGAAGTCGCAGATCTGGTCGGCGTTGAAGAACGAGTCGAGCAGCTCGTTCTTCTCGCACATGAGTGTGCCCATTTGATCGCACAGCAGCCCGTGAAAGCGGGTATGACGAAAGCCGAGCAGCGCGCGGCACTCGCGCAACTGCTGTTGCCAGTCCGCGCGCAGCGCCAGGGGCGCGTGGCCGCTGCCGACGGTGTGCTCCCAGAAGTGGGGCAATGGAGTGGCCTCGTCCCGCAGGGAACATGCGAACTGGAGATGCTTCATGCGGCCCGGGCCTCCGGCTTCAGAATTGGCCCGCGGATTTTCCCGAGCCAGTGCGCCTCGATCTGCTCCAAGCTCTTCCCCTTCGTCTCCGGCACCAGCCGATAGATGAAGATCCAGGCGCCGATCGCGACGAGGCCGTACACCCAGAACGTCCCCGCATGCCCCAGCACCGAAACCAGGGTGAGGAAGGTTACGGCCACCAGCAGGTTCATCGCCCAGTTGGTGACCGTCACGGTGCTCATGGCAAGGCCGCGGTTCTTGAGGGGATAGATCTCGGAAATCAGAAGCCAGAAGATCGGACCCAGCCCGAAGGCGAAGCACGCCACGTAGATCACGAGGCCGCCGATGGCGACGTCGCTCTTGTAGCTTGCCAGCTGGGGAAACTCGAACGCCGCGCCCAGGATGATGAGGCCGACGATCTGGCCGGCCACGCCGGTCAACAACAAAGGCCTGCGGCCGACCCGGTCGAGCAGGAAGATGGCGAGCACGTGGCAGACCCACATCACCGCGGCCAATCCCGCTCCCGCGAGGATCGCCGGCCCTGCTGCGCTGATGCCGGCGAACTTGAAGATGGTCGGCGCGTAGTAGATGACCGTGTTGATGCCGGTGATCTGCTGGAACGTCGCCAAGCCGAGGCCGACGATCATCGGCATCAGCAGGGACGGCTGCATCAGCCCGGCCATCCCGCCCTCACCCTGCTGGGCCATGCTCTGCTGGATGTCCTTGATCTCCGGCTCGACGTCCGCCGTCGTCCGCGCGCGCTTCAGGATCTTCCTTGCTTCGTCGACCTTCGACCGGCTGATCAGCCAGCGCGGGCTGTCGGGCAGCCACCACATGCCGATGACCAGGCCGACTGAGGGCAGGGCCGCGAGGCCGAACATCCAGCGCCATCCGTGGCTCGCCGAAAACGCATAGTCCACCAGGTAGGCGACGACGATGCCGGTGGTGATGGCCAGCATGTTGACCGCCACCAGGGAGCCGCGGGCCTTCGTCGGCACGAGCTCGGCGATGTACATGGGCGAGATGAACGAGGCGATGCCGATGCCGACGCCGCTCGCCACCCGCGCGCCGATCAACCAGCCGACCGTCGGCGCCAGCGCCGTGCCGATCGCGCTCAAGGTGAAGACCATACCGGCGAGGATGATCATCCATCGACGCCCGAACCGGCTGGTAAGGGCGCCCCCGGCAGCGGCGCCGAGAACGGCACCGATCAGGACCGCACTGACGACAAGCTCTTCCATCATCGGCGAGAGGGAGAACTCGCCCTTGACGAACAGGATCGCCCCGGAAATGACGCCGGTGTCGTAGCCGAAGAGCAGCCCGCCCAGCGCTGCGATTCCCACCGCGACGTAGACGAACCGATTGGTCTCGGTTGGGAGAGGCTTGGCCCGCGCCACCGGCTTCGCAGCAGGACTCGCGCGCACCTTGCTTGCGCATCCTTCGGTTCCCGTGGCCATCGCTTCCGTGCAAGGCGTATGTTGCGCCTGAGTCGGGGACATTTTGATGATATTGCGCGACCGTGCCATTGTGATGTCGCGCCACCGTGCGATTGCCACGGTGCCTGCCTTGGCCCACCGGAGCGGCATCGCTGCCCGCCGGCCTTCGAACGCAAGCAGCGTCACGCAGCCTGCGGCATGTCTCGCCCGCTATCCATGCCGCCTGCGTGGGCAGCGATCACCCAATTAAACCATGTCGGCTAGCGGGACTAGGCACCCACGTCGCGGCGCGTCATCGCGACCGAGCCTCACCTCTATTGAGCTGCATTCAGTACGGGAGCCCGAGTGATCTCGGACTTCATGCGCCCATACTCGTCACGCGCGATCTCGCCGCGGGCATAACGCTCGTCGAGAATATCGAGGGCGCCCTTCGGGGCCGTGTTGAATCTTCGATGCGCCCGGTACGTGTACCCCCAGTTGCCGAAGCTGGAGAACATGAGGAAAACGATACCGATCCATACGAGCCAGATCCAAGTGAAACCGCCGTCGCTGTACATTTTGACTCCTGATCCGAATTCGAATTGCCGTCGCACTATGCTCGGCTGCAGAGGATCATCGGACATATGCGGAAGCATGTCTGTGCGCTGACACACGCAACTAAACGTCCGACGGTCCGTTCGAAAATACGATGCGTGATTGGCCGGTCGCGGCTCGCTCCAGACCTTGCCGTGCACGCGTTCTGCGGCACGCGACGCCAGCGCGCGAGTTCGGGCAGCATGTCACGCGGCATGCCAGCGAAGTAGACCCGATCGGCAGCACGGCCTTCGGAGCATCGTGTCGCTGTGTGCGATGCCGCACTGACTACATTGGCCACTGCGATAGAGTGATCTCAATGCGCCTTGCGAACGACGCACGGGCGATTGCACTGACATGCCGCTCGGTTGCGCGTGCCACCGCACCGACCGTACCGCGCAGCGTCAAATCGAGAAAGCCATGACGAAACCCAGAAAGAATGAGAATCACGCGAAGCTGCATCACGAGGAAAAGCACCACCGCTCAAGCAGTACGAAAAGCGGCGCACGGGAGACAGCGGCGGGGAGGATGGCGTATCGGGAGGATTACCAGCGCGACTATGGGCCGGATCGTGATGACCGGTGGGATGAGGTCGAATCGCGGCACGAATTCTGAGCAACGATAATTCTGAGCAACGATGCGCAATATCCCCGACCAGCCGAAGCCGCCATTGGATATACCATCTGGTCTCCACGCGTTAGCCGGCGGTGGCGATGCGGGGCGTTACGACCGGCACAGCTCGGCCACTGCTAGTTGGGAAACGCCCGTCGGCATTGCAGGCGGCGCCAATACGGCCATACCGGACGTGCAGTTGCTGTCGAACGGCCGTTATCATCTGGTGGTCACGAGCGCCGGCGGCGGCTACAGCCGTTGGAAGAACCTCGCGGTGACACGCTGGCGCGAAGACCCGACCTGCGACAACTGGGGCGCCTTCTGCTATATCCGCGACGTCGAGAGCGGGCACCTCTGGTCCACCACCTTTCAGCCGACACTGCGGCGAGCGGATACGTACGAAGCAGAGTTCGCAACGGGGCGCGCGGCATTCCGCCGCCGCGATCACGCTATCGAGACGAAGACTGACATCGCCGTTTCGCCCGAGGATGATGTCGAGCTGCGCCGAATCAGCATCACCAACGGTTCGGCCACGCGCAGGGTGCTCGATGTCACGAGCTACGCGGAGATCGTGCTCGCAGCGGCTGCAACCGACGCCGCCCACCTGGCGTTCAGCAAGCTATTCGTCGAAACCGAGATCCTGCGCGAGCGTCAGGCCATTCTGTGTACTCGCCGTCCGCGCGCCCCCGGCGACTCGACGCCATGGATGTTTCACCTTCTGACGGCTTCCGAGCCGGCAGCGGGAGAAGTTTCCTATGAGTCCGATCGCATGCGCTTCATCGGTCGCGGCCGCACTGCGGTCGATCCGCAGGCGTTGGATGACGGCGGGACATTATCCGGGACCGCAGGCTCCGTGCTCGATCCGGTGGCTGCGATCCGCTGTCGCATCACTCTCGACCCGGATACAACCGCCATCGTCGATCTGGTAACCGGGGTCGGCGATTCACGCGACGCGTGCATGAGGCTGGCCGCGAGATACCAGGATCGGCAGATGGCGGATCGCGTGTTCGCTGCAGCGCCCGCGCACGGCCAATCAGTCCTGGACGAGCTCCATGCCAGCGAATCCGATGCGCAAGTCTATGCGCGCCTCGCGGCCCATATCATTTACGCCAACGCTTCGCTCCGCGCTGACGCGAGCGTTCTTAGCCAGAACCGACAGGGCCAGTCGGGTCTCTGGGGCTACGCGATTTCCGGCGATCTGCCGATCGTGCTGCTACGGATTGCGGACCCGGAGAATATCGATCTGGCGCGCCAACTCGTACGCGCCCACGGCTATTGGCGGCGGCACGGGCTGAGCGTAGACCTTGTGATTGTCAGCGAGAATCACGACGGTCAGCAGCCCCCCCTGCACGACCAGATCACAAAACTGATCGCCGACTGCGGCGGCGCGGACCGTATCGATCAGCCGGGCGGCATCTTTGTGCGCCCAGCCGAGCAAATCCCCGCAGCGGACTATGTTCTCCTGCAATCGGTCGCCCGTATCGTCATCAGCGACCGCGACGGATCGCTGGCGCAACAGCTCGAACGACGCTGCGCCACACCCCCAGCGACGCCTCCGACACCCGCTGCACGCGACGCCATTACCGAAGTCCAAGCAGGCAGCGCGTTGCCCAGCGGGCCACCCGAGCGCAACCTGATCTTTGGCAACGGACTCGGCGGGTTCACTCCTGATGGGCGCGAGTACGTCATCACGATCGGGCTCGGACACATGACGCCGGCACCGTGGGTAAACGTTTTGGCCAATCCGTCGTTCGGGACCCTCGTATCGGAGAGCGGCAGCGCTAATACCTGGAGCGAGAACGCACAGGAGTTCCGTCTCACGCCGTGGTCCAATGACTCAGTCGGCGACGCGAACAGCGAAGCCTATTACATCCGCGACGAAGAAAACGGCCGCTTTTGGTCTCCGACGCTGCTGCCCAGCGGCGGCCGAGCGCCGTATGTGACGCGGCACGGCTTCGGCTACAGCGTGTTCGAACACAGCGAGGATGGCATCGCCTCCGAGCTCACTATGTATGTGGCTATCGACGCACCCGTCAAGTTTGCGGTACTGAAGTTGCGCAATGCGTCGGATCGCCGACGCAGGCTGTCCGTGACCGGCTACCTCGAATGGGTCCTCGGCGACGAAGCCGCCAAAACGCGCATGCACGTGAGCACCGCGATCGACGCGGGCAGCGGCGCGCTGTTCGCGGGCAATCCATACAACACCGAATTCGCCCGCCGCACCGCGTTCTTCGACGTCGACGAGATCGCAGCCGCAACGCTTTGCGGCGATCGAACCGAGTTCCTGGGACGCAACGGCACGCTGCGCAATCCCGCTGCGATGGCGCAATCCCGCCTTTCCGGCACCGTGGGCTTCGCGCTGGATCCGTGTGCCGCGATCCGCGTTCCATTCGAGATGTCCGCCGGGCAAACGCGCGAGTTCGTCTTCCGCCTCGGCGCGGGAGAAAATGTCGAGGAGGCGCGGCAACTGGTGCAGCGCTGGCGCGGTCCGGCGGCGGCAAACGACGCGCTTGCGGAAGTGAAGCAGTTCTGGCGTCACACGCTGGGTGCTGTGCAAGTCGAAACGCCGGACCGGTCTCTCGATGTACTGACCAATGGCTGGCTCTTGTACCAGGTTGTCGCATGCCGGCTCTGGGCACGCAACGCGTTCTATCAATCGAGTGGAGCGTTCGGGTTCCGCGATCAACTGCAGGACGTAATGGCGCTGGTCCATGCCGCACCGGGGCTGGTGCGCGAGCACCTGCTGCGCTCCGCAGCGCGCCAGTTTCCTGAAGGCGATGTACAGCATTGGTGGCACCCGCCGTCCGGGCGGGGCGTGCGCACCCAGTGCTCCGACGATTATCTGTGGCTGCCGTTGGCGACATGTCGCTACGTCTCGATTACCGGAGACAGTGGCGTGCTCGACGAGCCGGTCCCTTTCCTGAAGGGCCGCGCCCTCAAGGACGGGGAAGCCTCAAATTACGATCTGCCCACGCAGTCCGACGAAGTGGCAACCTTGTACGGGCACTGTGTCCGCTCAATCGAGCGGAGCCTGCGCTTCGGAGCGCACGGCTTGCCGCTGATGGGCACCGGCGACTGGAACGATGGCATGAACCTCGTCGGCGCGGGTGGCAAGGGCGAAAGCGTCTGGCTCGGCTTTTTCCTGTATGCGGTGCTCACCCCATTCGGTGAACTGGCGCAGCGGCGCGGAGATACTGCGTTGGCCGTGCGCTGCTCGAGCGAGTCGGCCCGGCTGCGCAACGCGATCGAGCAAAGCGGCTGGGATGGCGGATGGTACCGTCGCGCCTGGTTTGACGACGGCTCCCCGCTGGGAACATCGACCAACGTGGAATGCCAGATCGATTCGATCGCGCAGAGCTGGTCGGTATTGTCCGGCGCGGGGGAGAACCAACGAGCGCGCATGGCCATGGAGGCGCTGGATCGACAGCTCGTTCACCGAGACGCCGCACTAATCCAATTGCTCAACCCGCCGTTCAATCACTCCGATCCCAACCCGGGATATATCCAGGGGTATCTACCCGGTGTGCGCGAGAACGGCGGACAGTACACACACGCCGCGGTCTGGGCGGCGATGGCATTCGCGGCGCTGGGGGATGCCGAGCGCGCGTGGGAATTATTCACCATGATCGATCCGGTCAATCACGCAAATTCACCGGACGCGATTGCTCTCTACAAGACGGAGCCTTACGTCATCGCCTCGGATGTCTATGCGCTCGCGCCGCACACCGGCCGTGGCGGCTGGACGTGGTACACCGGTTCGGCCGGCTGGATGTACCGCTTCATCGTGGAATCGCTCCTGGGGCTGCAAGTCGCCGCCAACAAATTGGGTTTTGCGCCGTGCGTACCTGCGAACTGGACTTCATTTCAGGTGCGCTACCGTTATCGGGAGACGATTTACAAAATCACAGTGCGGCAGACGCCGGATGCGGACCAAGGGCCGCGGCTGACGCTCGATGGCGTGGCGCTACCCGGCGCGGAGATTCCGCTGCTTGATGACCGCAAGGAACACGTGGTCGAACTGCGAGTACGCACGCCGCCCGATCACTCCGACCGAAACGATCCGGACGTCACCTCATAGCCAGCCGCCGGTGAATCCCGCTCGTCGCAAGCCGCTGCAGACGTAGGGACACTGCCGCATCAAGCGCCACAACAGACCCGTGCGGTGATTCTCGATCATCAAAACGATGGGCCCTTGATTGAGGCCGAAGTGCCACGGCGAGATCCAGCCGTAGGGATTGCAGGATTTGTCGGGATACGTCGGATTGAACGTCGCCTTGAAGCCGTAGCTGTTGCCCAATTTCAGATCGACCTCATGCACCATATAGTCGATCGCCGGCAACACGATCTCCGGCGCGAATGGCAGTGAGGCCACCACCGCCCAGGGTCCGATGGTGCCATCGTCCGGCCCGTACGGAACCCCGCGTCCGAGGTAATCGAAGAACTGGCGCTCGATGCCGCTCACTTTGAGGGTAGCCGGGCCCGGCCCGTCGCTCGCGGTGATCCCCCAGCAATCCTTGCCGTAACCCGCGAACTTGAGCGGATTGTCGATGGCGTAGCTACGCTGCACATAGGTCGCACGGCGGGTGTTCTCGAAATAGTCGATGCCTTTATCGCGCATGAACGCATCCTGAATGCCGCGGAAGTCGATCCAGATATGCGAAATCTGGTGCGTGAACAAAGGACCGGCGTACAAGTACTCGAATCCGTAACTGCTCTTCCACTCGTAGGTGGAGGCCCAGGCGACATAGCTAGTTTCGGGCAGTGGATGCGTGGGCGAGCCGAGTCCGAGGATGTACAGCACCAGCGCCTCGTCGTAACCCTCCCACCGCCATTTCAAGAATCCGCTTTCGGGTTTCCAGCCGTGCGTGACCGTCGCACCACCGTTTTGTGCCCATTGCCAGTCGGCACGGCGATATAGCGCGTCGGCAAGCGTTCGTATTTCGCTTTCCTCAGTCGTATTCGCGGCAAAATAGGCGCCCGCGGTCAACATGCCTACCAGCAGGATTGCACTGTCCACCGTCGACAGTTCGCATTGCCAGGCGCGCTGGCCGGTCTGCATGTCCAGAAAATGATAGTAGAAGCCGCGATAACCGGTGGCATCGGGCTCCGGGCCTTGCCGGCTGTTCCAAAAAAATCGCAGTGTGGTGAGGACCGTCGCGACCGCCGCGGCACGCGTGATGAAGCCGCGCTCGACCGCGACCGGATAAGCCGCCAGCGCGAGCCCGGTGGCCGCGATGCTGGACGGCCAATCGGGTGCGGTCTTGTCGCGCACCAGGCCATTTCGCGGATTGGTCTGGTGCAGAAAGTAGCCGAAGGTGTCGCGTTGAAGGGATTCCAATTCGGCATCGACCGCTGGTCTATTGGGATTCATGGTCTGTCGCGGCTGTGGGCTGTGAATGCGCCTCGACCGTCACCGAAGCGGCCGCATGCAGGTGCAATACGACTGCACCGTGACATCGCACCGGCTGGTCTGATTATCGGATTCCCACGTTGGGCGCTGGAGCAGTCAGCGGTAACAGGGGCCACACGCATTCTCGTTCTGGTTGCTAGCGTCGGGCAATGTGGTCGTCGAGCTCCGCGATCTGCGCCGCAAGACCGTTGATGGCCTGATCGATGGCGAGGCGCACCTCATCGGTGACGCGCGTGAGGTCCGACAGGGCCTCAGTGCGCGCGGCGCGGAGGGCCTCTTCAAGCCGCTCGAAGCGCGTATCGAGCGTCGCGCGCAGCTCCGCGAGGCGTGAGGCTTCCGCCTGGTCGGCAAGGTTGCGCTGCGTCTGCAGCTCACGGGTCAAGCGACGCGTCTCGAGCAGTGCCGAAGTCTGCAAGTAGAAGGCATAGGCGAGGAAGACCGCGGCGAGAAATCCGGTGATCAGCAGCATGATCAGTCCGAGCGGCGCTTCCACCGAGCCGACGAGCAGCGACAGCGTCGTCGGCGTGGTGAACGCTGCCCAGTTCACGATTGCGAAAAGCGCCAGGGCGGCGACAAGCACCAGCAACAGGACGGATCGGAGCGACATGGAATCTCCGGCAGTGCGTAGCGTTAGGAAGACAGTATGCCGTTTCCACACCGGCACACGGCGCCTTCGATTGGAGATGGGTTCGCTCGAACCGAGCGCAAATCTGCGAACCGCAGGCATCATCCAATCAAATCAAGTATTCAACTCCACCCCTTCTTCGCCTTGCGTGGTTGCCCCCTCGTTCCGCTTGACCCCCAGCGCATCGTCGACCATCGACTGCGCCTCCTCCACGATGCGTTGCAGATGATCCTCGCCACCGAAGCTTTCTGCATAGATCTTGTAAATGTCTTCGGTCCCCGATGGACGCGCGGCGAACCATCCATTCTTGGTGATCACCTTGAGTCCACCAATGGGAGCGTCGTTGCCCGGCGCGCGGTCGAGCACCTGGTCGATCTTTTCGCCTGCGAGCTGGGTGTGGCGAAACTGGCTGGGGGAAAGTTGCGCCAGCAATTGCTTCTGCTTCAACGTAGCCGTGGCTTGTACACGTCGCTCGGCCGGCTCGCCCAGATCCTGGGTCAGCGACCGGTACATTTCTTCAGGATCGCGGCCCATGCGCACGGTCATTTCGGCTGACAGCAACGCCGGAACGATGCCGTCCTTGTCTGTTGTCCACACTGCGCCATTCAGCCGAAGACAACAGGCCCCCGCGCTTTCCTCCCCCGCGAAACCGAGCGAGCCATCCAGCAAGCCGTCGACGAACCATTTAAATCCCACCGGAACCTCGTAAAGCGTGCGACCCAGCGTCGCAGTCACGCGGTCGATCATGTGACTGCTCACGATTGTTTTGCCGACGGCAGCTCGCTTCGACCAACGAGGGCGATGTTTGAACAGGTAGTCGATCGCTACGGCGAGATAGTGATTCGGCGGTAGCAGTCCCGCGTTGCGAGTGACGATTCCATGTCGGTCGTGATCGGTGTCGCACGCAAAAGCGACCTCGAAGCGATCCTTCTTGCCGATCAGCGTTTCCATCGCATAGGGGGAAGATGGATCCATGCGAATGCGACCGTCCCAGTCGACGGTCATGAACCGGAACGTCGGGTCGACCGCCTCGTTGACGACGTCAAGGTTCAAGCCGTACCGCTCCGCGATCGGTGCCCAGTAATGCACCCCCGCACCGCCGAGCGGATCGACCGCCAGGCGTATGCTCGCGCCTCTGATCACGTCCATGTCAAGCACGTGGACTAGATCGCTGACGTAGGCGCGCAGGAAGTCATACCGGTGGGTCGTAGCCACACGCAGCGCTTTTGCCACCGGCACGCGCCGCACACCGTCGAGCTTGCTTTCGAGAAATCCGTTCGCCGCTGCCTCGATCCACGAAGTCACCTTCTCGTCCGCCGGCCCGCCGTTGGGCGGGTTGTACTTGAAACCACCGTTATCGGGCGGATTGTGCGAGGGCGTTACGACGATGCCGTCGGCCAGTCCCGCTGCGCGGCCACGGTTGTATTTGAGGATCGCGTGCGATACCGCGGGCGTCGGCGTGTATTCGTCGTTTTGCGCGAGCATGACGTCGACACCATTGGCGGCCAGCACCTCGAGTGCACTGGCGCAAGCCGGCACCGAAAGCGCGTGGGTGTCGATTCCAAGAAAGAGCGGACCATTGATGCCGCGTCGTTTCCGATAACGGCAAATGGCCTGGCTAATCGCAAGTACATGCCATTCGTTGAAGCTGCCTGCAAACGATGACCCGCGGTGCCCCGAAGTGCCGAACGCGACCCGTTGCCCGGGTATCGAAGGATCGGGCACGTCGGCGTAGTAGGCCGTGATGAGTCGGGGCACGTTGACCAGCATCGCCGGTGAAGGCGGCTTGCCTGCGAGAGGACTGATCTTCATGACGGCTGCTCGCGGAGGCGGCGATAGCGCCGGATCAACGCGTTGGTCGAACTATCGTGCGCTAGCCCGGTCTCGTCCGCGCTCTCGAGCTCCGGGGCGATGCACTGCGCCAGCACCTTGCCCAATTCGACCCCCCACTGATCGAAGGAGTCGATATTCCAGATCGTCCCTTGCGTAAAGACGCTGTGTTCGTACAGCGCGACCAGAAGCCCAAGGGACTCCGGGGTGAGGCGCTCGGCGAGAATGGTATTCGTCGGACGATTGCCATCGAAGACTCGATGCGGCACCAGCCAGGGCGGCGTTCCGTCGGCTTCGACTTGCGCTTCCGTCTTGCCGAACGCCAGCGCTTCGGTCTGCGCGAACAGATTCGCCATCAGCAGGTCATGCTGCTGGCCAAGCGGATTCAACGCCTGGCAGAAGCCGATGAAATCGCAGGGTACGAGCCGGGTCCCCTGGTGGATGAGCTGGTAGAAAGAATGCTGGCCGTTGGTGCCGGGCTCACCCCAGTAGATCGGTCCCGTCTGATAATTTACGCGCGCGCCATCGAGCGAGACGTGCTTGCCGTTGCTCTCCATTGTCAACTGCTGGAGATATGCCGGAAAGCGCTTCAGGTACTGCTCGTAGGGGAGCACCGCCACCGTCTGTGCGCCGAAGAAATTGCTGTTCCACAATGCGAGCAACCCCATCAGCACCGGCAGGTTGCGCTCGAACGGCGCGGTCCGAAAGTGTCGATCCATCGCGTGGAAACCGGCAAGCATCGAGCTGAAGTTCTCCGGCCCCACAGCCAGCATCGTCGACAAACCAATCGCAGAATCCATCGAGTAGCGGCCGCCGACCCAATCCCAGAAGCCGAACATGTTGGCAATGTCGATGCCGAACTTCGCGACACCCTCGGCGTTCGTCGATACGGCCACAAAATGCCGGCGTATGGCGCGCTCGTCACCGAGCTTCGCGAGCACCCAGGCGCGCGCCGCGTGCGCATTGGTCAGCGTCTCCAGCGTCGTGAACGTCTTCGAGCAAATGATGAACAGCGTCTCCTCGGGATCGAGGTCGCGCGTGGCTTCTACGAAATCGGTGCCATCCACGTTGGAGACGAAGCGGAATGTCATGTCGCGCCGGCTGTAATGGCGCAGCGCTTCGTAGGCCATCACCGGGCCCAGATCGGAACCGCCGATGCCGATGTTGACGACGTTGCGAATGGCCAGGCCCGTGTGCCCGAGCCACCGGTCGCCACGGACTTCATTGGTGAAGGCTGCCATGCGCCCGAGGACCTCATGCACACTGGGCACCACGTCGACGCCGTCGACCAGAATCCGCTCGTTTGCGGGCGCCCGCAAGGCGACGTGGAGCACCGCGCGTTGCTCGGTCACGTTGATCCTGGCGCCGCTGAACATGGCGTCGATGCGTTCCCCGAGACGGCATTCCTCGGCCAGGCGCAGCAGAAGCTGGATCGTCTCGTCGGTCACCCGATTCTTGGAGTAGTCGAGATAGAGGCCGGCGGCTTCGGCGGTCAGACGCTCGCCACGCCGGGAATCGCCGGCGAAGAGTTCGCGCAAATGCAGATCGCGCACTTCCTGGTGGTGCGCCGCCAGCGCCTTCCACGCCGGCCGCTCCATCAGCGGTTGCGGTTGCGCGTTAGCGTTGGTCACGATAGCTACCGCGCACCCGTATGATCGACCGTCTCGAGCGCCGCGCTCTTCGACGCGATACAAGCCATGAGATCGTGCCACGACTGATCGAACGATTCTGCGCCCTCGCGTTGAAGCTGGGTAGCCAGCGCGGCATTGTCGACACCGATGCGCGTGAATTCCGCGAGCACTTGTTCGGCGTCCCCTCCGTCCGCGGGCATCACGCCCTTCAGCTCGCCGTGATCGGCGAAAGCCTGCAAGGTCTTCTCGGGGATGGTGTTGACGGTGTCCGGGGCCGCCAGCGCTTCGATGTAGAGCGTGTCCGGCGCATCCGGATCCTTGGTTCCGGTGCTCGCCCAGAGCAGGCGTTGCGGCCGGGCGCCAGCGG
>JALYXY010000025.1 GCA_030946875.1 Pseudomonadota bacterium
CCCCCACGGCCACCCTGGACCGTTCGTCCGGCTCGTTCAAGTCGTTGTTTGCTAACGACGACGGCAAGCGCCGCGGAGGGCTGCAGCGCAGATTAGCTCCGGCCGCTACTATTCCAAAGTCATAAACGCGTGCCGTGATCCTGAGCGCAGTGTGACGTGTCGCGGCACTGATGGCCAGTGACGCGTGCCCGCTGTGCGTTACAGATGTTGCGCGTGCGCAACTTTGCGCGCTGTGCTCGGAAGGCCAGGAGTCGTGTCGCGGTGCGGGGGCCCACCCGGCGGGTTGCTCAGGTCGGCAGGTCGGGCGGTGCCGAAAACTGAATGCGTGCACCGGCAACTTCCATGACATCGCCCGGGGCAAGCAGCGCTCCTCCAGGCTCGACCGCGTTGCCGTTCAGGAGGGGAGGACGGCTGCCCTCTCCCGCAGTGACGAGGTGCCCGCGTGGCGTTCGTCGAATGATCGCGACCTGAACGCCCGCGCGACCGACCGACGTTATTTCCTTGATCAGCGCGAGGGTGCGTCCGGCGCTCGGCCCGGTGAGCACCATCAACTCCGCGGGAACGTCCGTTTGCACGTGCGCACCCGCCGCTTTGCCCGAGGAATGAGGCCACTCGTTCGCGGCACCCATCTCGGTCCAGTCGCGGGAGGCTCCGTTGCGCGGCGGCTGCGCAACCGGAGCGCTCGCTCGCGGCGGGGTGCCGGACTGCGCGGGCTCGGCACGCGGGCCGCGATCCCATTGCGTGGGCAGCGATGGCGCGCCTTGATCCGGAGTCAGCTCGGCACCGGGACGCGCGGGTTGCGCGGCATGAATCACGGTAGGCCGCGCATCCTCGTCAGCGAGATACACGAAGCGTTGCCTGCCGAGCTCGAGCGTGTCGCCGTCACGCAGAAAATGCTTTTGCACCATTTCGCCATTCACGAGCGTCCCGTTGGTGCTGCCGAGGTCCTCGAGGAATGAATCGCTGCGCACGGTGACCACAGCGGCGTGCTCGCCGCTGACCGCCGGATGCGGCAGGCACACGTCATTGTCCGCCCGCCGACCCAGCGTGATGCGCTCCTTGTCGAGGAGGATGTCGCGCGTTGCACCGTCTTCGAGGAGCAGCACGAGCTTGGGCATCAGCTTGCCTTCTTGGCGAGCCAGCGCTGCACCCATCCTGAGCTCGGAAGGAAGTCGGCAGGCACACGCAGCAGAATCACGGAGATGTTGTCGCGACCGCCATTCTGATTCGCGAGCTCGATGAGCCGTGCAGCAGCCGCGGGAAGCTCGGTGCGCTTCTGCTCGACGATCGCGCGCACGGCATCGGGCTCGACCATGTCGGTGAGCCCGTCCGAACATAGAAGATAGATGTCGTCTGCCTCGAGGCGGTATTCGGTGATGTCGGCCGGCACGATCGCCTCGATGCCCAGTGCACGCGTGACGAGGTTCTTATTCAGCGAATACTTGGCCTGCTCAGGCGTCAGCACGCCGCTGTCGATCTGCTCCTGCAGGAGCGAGTGATCGTGCGTGAGCTGCTCGAACCTGTCCGCGCGCAGCCGGTAGCAGCGCGAATCGCCGACATGACCGATGCTCACCCGATTGCCACACAGGACTGCCGACACGAGCGTCGTGCCCATTCCGGCACACTCCGGGCGCGCCTGCGCTGCTTCGTAGATGCTCTTGTTGGCCGCGGCGATCTGCTGCTGCAGCAAGAGCGCGGCGTGCGTGAGGCCCGTCGCCACGTCGACCTTGGAAAGCTCCCGCTCGGACCGAAGCTCCGGTACCAGACCTTCGCTGATGACCGCCACCGCGATGCCGCTCGCCACTTCGCCGGCGTTGTATCCCCCCATGCCATCGGCGAGCACGGCGAGACCGGCCACGGAGTCGACGAACACTGCATCCTCGTTGTGCGTGCGCACCATGCCGGGATGGGACAGGCTGGCGACGTCGAGGGCTGCGCGCCCGCTCATGTGCATGCGTGCACCTAGGTTGCCGTTGCGTCGGGACGGTGACGTCGCGCGAGCCACATGCCGAGCGCGACCACGATCACCACGCCTGCCACGGGCGCCACCCAATGCAGCTCCGGCGCGCGCGCAGCAATCCAGTCCCTGATCGCGACATCCGAGGTGGCGATCTCACCGGCGATCCAGCCGAGCAGACCGGCGCCCGCAATGACCAGCACGGGAAACCGCTCGATGATCTTCATGATGACTTGCGCGCCGAGCACCACGAGCGGAATGCTGATCACGAGCCCGAACACGAGGAGTGGCAGGCTCCCCCTGGCTGCGCCGGCGACGCCAATCACGTTGTCGAGGCTCATCACGAGATCGGCCACGATCACCGTCTTGACGGCTGCCATGAGCCTGTCGCTCGCCTTGACATCGTCACCGCCACCCTCCTCCTCGGCGATGAGCTTGATGCCGATCCACAGGAGCAGCGCTGCGCCGATGAGCTGCAGGTAGGGAAGCTGCAGCAGCTTGACCGCGAAGAACGTGAGCACGATGCGCAGCACGACCGCGCCGATCACCCCGTACAGGATGCCAAGGGTGCGCTGGGCCTTCGGAAGATTGCGGCACGCGAGGGCGATCACCACCGCGTTGTCGCCGGACAGCAGAATGTTGATGACGATGATCTCGAGCCCCGCAAGCCAGAACTGCGGGGTGCCGAACTCGATCACGCGCCTCTCCGGGTTCTGGCAAGACTGAGCACAGAGGGCCCGCTCGGCGCAGGACGAGGCGCTGCACGGCGCCCGGTCGATCGCTCGGATGTATTCGGTGAGGCGAGGCTCACAGGACCGAGCGCAGGAGCTTGCCCATCTCGGCCGGGTTGCGCGTGACCTTGATGCCCGATGCCTCCATCACCTCGAGCTTCTCCTGCGCAGTGCCTTTGCCGCCGGAGATGATGGCGCCGGCGTGCCCCATGCGCTTGCCAGGCGGGGCGGTGACACCGGCGATGAATCCCACGATGGGCTTCTTCATGTTGTCCTTCGCCCATTGTGCCGCCGTTTCCTCGTCGCCGCCACCGATCTCACCGATCATCACGACCGCATCGGTGTCGGGGTCGTCGTTGAACATCCTCAGGACGTCGATGTGCTTCAGGCCATTCACTGGATCGCCGCCGATCCCCACCGCGGTCGACTGTCCGAGGCCGAGCTCCGTCAGCTGACCGACCGCTTCGTACGTGAGCGTGCCGGAGCGCGACACGACGCCGATGCGACCTTTCATGTGAATGTGACCCGGCATGATGCCGATCTTGATCTCGTCCGGCGTGATCACACCGGGACAGTTCGGTCCAAGGAGCAGCGTCCTCTTGCCGTGCATGCGATTGCGCGTGGCCACCATGTCGCGCACGGGGATGCCTTCAGTGATGCACACCACGAGGTCGAGGTCGGCGTCGACCGCCTCGTCGATCGCCGCTGCGGCACCTGCCGGCGGCACATAGATCACGCTCACCGTTGCGCCGGTGGCTAACTTGGCCTCGCGAACGCTCGCGTAGATCGGGATGCCTTCGAAGTTTTCACCCGCCTTCTTGGGATTGACCCCGGCGACATAGCACTCGGGGCCATTCGCGTATTCGCGGCACATGCGGGTATGGAACTGGCCGGTCTTGCCCGTGATGCCCTGGGTCATGACCTTGGTGTTGCGGTTGACGAGGATCGACATGGACGTGTCCTTTCGGTTGGCGGCTTTAGTGGCGATTCGCCGCGGCGACGACCTTCTCCGCTGCTTCGGCCATGTTGTTCGCCGTGATGATCGGAAGTCCCGACTCAGCCAGGATCTTTCGGCCGAGCTCCTCGTTCGTACCCTTCATGCGCACGACCAGCGGCACGGAAAGACCCACCGCCTTCGAGGCAGCGACCACACCTTCGGCGATCGTGTCGCACTTCATGATGCCGCCGAAGATGTTCACGAGGATCGCCTTGAGGCCCGGATTGCTCAGCATGATCTTGAATGCTTCGGTCACCTTCTCCGCTGTCGCGCCGCCGCCCACGTCCAGGAAGTTGGCGGGCTCGCCGCCATAGAGCTTGATCGTGTCCATCGTCGCCATGGCGAGGCCTGCGCCATTGACCAGGCAGCCGATGTTGCCGTCGAGCGAGATGTAGGAAAGGTCGTATTTGGATGCTTCGATCTCGGCGGGATCCTCCTCGTCGAGATCGCGCATCTCCGTGAGCTCCGGATGCCGGAAGAGCGCATTGGAGTCGAAGTTGAGCTTTGCATCGAGTGCGATCACGCGTCCGTCGCCCGTAAGCACGAGCGGATTGATTTCGGCCAGCGAAGCGTCCGTCTCGACGAATGCGCGATAAAGCCCCTGCAGCATCTGCCGCGTCGGCGCGATGCTGCCCTCGGGCACGCCGATCTTGCGCGCGACGTCGTCGGCCTCTGCGTCAGTCAAGCCGCGGTCAGGGTCGACGAAGATCTTGTGGATCCGCTCGGGTGTCTTCGCCGCGACCTCCTCGATATCCATGCCGCCTTCGGAGCTCGCCATCAACGCAACGCGCTGAGTCGCGCGGTCGACCACCATGCCGACGTACAGCTCCTTCTTGATGTCCGCTCCCTCCTCGACGAGCAGCCGGCGCACTTTCTGCCCTGCGGCGCCGGTCTGATGCGTCACCAATTGCATGCCGAGGATGCTTTGCGCGTTCTGCCGCACCTCGTCGATCGAGCGCGCGAGCTTGACGCCTCCACCCTTGCCGCGGCCACCCGCGTGGATCTGCGCCTTGACCACCCAGACGGATCCGCCGAGCGTTTGCGCGGCCTTCACCGCCTCGTCGACGCTGAAGGCGGGAATGCCGCGCGGCGTGGTCATGCCGAAGCGCCGAAAGATTTCCTTACCCTGATATTCGTGGATTTTCATCACGAGCTCCTGAACGCTTCGATGAAGTGCGCGCGACATCGCGACACCCGTGCTCACAGGCCTCGAAGTGCAACCAAGACCAGCCGCGGACGCGCTGGCATTCGGGACCGAGGGAGGATTGTGGCAGGGGCATCGACGAGAGGTCTGAAGCACACGAAACGGCGGACCGGACGGCACCCACGGCCGCATGCCGGTTTGGCTACAATAGCCGAGGTTAACCCGAGATTTTAAACTGCCGCGATGGTCCGCGACAATCAGCAGAGAAGCCGGTCCCGGTGATGGCCTACGTCCTCGCACTGGATCAGGGAACCACGAGCTCGCGCGCACTCGTGTTCGACCACGCCGGCACGGTGCATGCGACGGCGCAGGCGGAGTTCGCGCAGCTATTTCCGCAGCCTGGCTGGGTCGAACACGATCCACACGAGATCTGGGCCACGCAGTCCCGCGTCCTCCATGAGGCGCTCGCCAAGGCTCACGTGCGGCCGGGCGAGATCGCGGCGATCGGGATCACCAATCAAAGGGAGACGACGCTCGTATGGGACCGCGCTTCGGGCGAGCCCATCGCCAACGCGATCGTGTGGCAGGACCGTCGCACGGCCGGCTTGTGCGACTCGCTGCGCGCTCAAGGCCAGGCAGAGAACATCGTGGCGCGCACGGGGCTCGTCATCGACGCGTACTTCTCCGCGACCAAGGCGAAGTGGCTCCTCGATCACGTTCCCGGTGCCCGCGAACGCGCCCGCCGCGGCGAGCTTGCTTTCGGCACGGTCGACACCTGGCTCGTGTGGAAGCTCACGGGCGGCGCGCGGCATGTGACCGACGCGTCCAATGCAAGCCGCACGATGCTCTACAACATTCATTCCGGCGACTGGGACGACGAGCTTCTCGATCTCTTCGACATTCCGCGGTCGATGCTGCCGGAAGTCGTTGCGTCTTCGGGCATCTGCGGTGAAGCCGCCATTTCGGGCGCGCGCATCCCGATCGCGGGCATCGCCGGCGACCAGCAGGCGGCCCTCTTCGGGCAAGCGTGTCATTCACCAGGGTTGGCCAAGAACACCTACGGCACGGGCTGCTTCCTGCTTCTCAACACCGGACAAAAAGCGGTCGCCTCGCACAACCAGCTTCTGACCACCGTCGCATGGAAACGCGACGGACAGACGTCCTACGCGCTTGAGGGCAGCGTGTTCATGGCTGGTGCCGTGGTGCAATGGCTGCGCGACGGCCTGAAGCTCATTTCCGATGCCGCGGCGGTCGAGACGTTGGCGCTGACGGTGCCGGATAATGGTGGCGTTTTCCTGGTCCCTGCGTTCGCGGGACTCGGCGCGCCGCACTGGGATGCTTACGCGCGCGGCTCGGTGTTCGGGCTCACCCGCGGTGCCACGGGCGGACAT
>JALYXY010000042.1 GCA_030946875.1 Pseudomonadota bacterium
CGCCATTCAATCGGTGCCGCGTTCGCGGTGGCCGTACTCCACAGCACCGCGGCGAGCAGAGTTACGTACGTGATCTTCATTGTGGTCCTCTCCCGCAATTGATCGTCATGCAAGTACTGCAGCAGCATGCGTGCCTGTGCATGTGGTCGCACGTGCAATCAAGGTGATGAAGAGGTGTCGGCCTGTCCACGCAATGCGTATGTAAGCGACGGCGACATTGAACAGAGGCCCGGCAATTTTGTGAACCACACACTGTGGCTTCGCTGTTGAGCGGACAACAAAAAAAAGGCCTCGCATCGCGAGGCCCTTGTCGAGCGCTGTTACGTCAGCTCTTGATGATCATGACATTGAACTGGCCGGTGATTGCCGATCCGGACAAGTCGTGAATGGTCCACAGGTTGGAGCCGCACGCGTTGTATTCGACGCGAAATGGCCCGTTTGAAGAGGCACTTCGCGGCGTTATGATTAACAGAGCGTTTGGATCGCCATTGATGAGCGGGTTGTTGATGGCGCTGAATCCCGATCCCGCTGCGCAGCCACTTGCCTGGTGAATGAATGCAGCGGTACTGGTGTTCACGCCCGCGCCTGCGACGCGGAAAGTGCCGCCAGCGATGGTGAACGCAGGGCCGCCTGTCTGATTGCCACCGGTGATCGCGCTTCCGGTTCCGCTCTGCGTCACCTCGAACAGGTCACCCGTCGAGGTTCCGAAGATGTCCAGCTCGGTGCTCCCGACGTCGAGACTGTCCAAGTCCTGGTAGTAACCGTTGACGTCGATGATGACGTCCGCACGTGATTGGGCAACGAACACGTCGAACGACCCGTCGAGCGACGTCGGGACATTGGAGGTGGAGGCGGACCACTGTGCACCCACATTGAACACGTCATTGATGCCCGCGACCGGTGTGCCGGGTGCGGCCAACGCAATATAGCCGCCGTTGTTGACCGTGTAGTTGAACGTGTGGAACGACAACGAGACGGCCCGCACGAAGGACGTCGGAATTCCGCAGCGGCCAGCCGGCGCGATCGTGCGACGTTCACCAGGGTTGAACGGTCCACCTTGTACCGGGGCGCCGTTACCGCGCGTGTCAACCAGTCGACACGGTGTCACAGGGCGGTACACCGCGGCCGGGTCGGTTGCAGCCTTGGTCTGGCCCTTGTCACTGCTTTTAGCGGCGTTCAGCTTCTTCAACGTGCCCAGCACATCCACATCCCAGCCCACCAACGGAATCACGCGATCCGCGGTCCCAGGGCTCGTCGACACGATCCCTTCGCGCAGTGAAGACGGCGAGCTTTGCGTCGCCAGCCCGGCAGCGCTCGCAACGCCCGTGGCCAACGACACAACCAAAACAGCACTCGATTTGAGTTTCACAGGATACCTCCTTGATTCGGACCTTGAGGGTTGCTAGTGGCTGGCCATTGCCAGGCCGAACACTATAGCCCACGGGCTGCACGTTGCAGCGGTAATGTGAGCAACAAATTATGAAAACGTCGCCGAATCAGTTGAAACGAGAAAAGGTTGCCGTTTTCATGTAAAAAACGACAGCATCATCGCTTGGAATCGGAGGCTGCCTTCGCGAAAGCGTCGTCCCGCTACCTAAGGCAGCCTTGAGCGATGATCGCCTGCACACGTGCCGCAAATTCCGGAGAGCTGAGGAAAGCGCGGCGTAATTGGTCGCGGGTCTGGGCTCCGCTCTGCACCTGGCCGACCCAGTAGTTGAATCCGGCGAGGTCACCACCGCGCCGCAGGAACGCGTAATAGAGATCGGATACGAACTGACGGTCAGTGCGGTTTCGGCTCCCGTACTCGGCGCTGCCGACAAACCCACTCGAGACCGAGTCCACGGCCGCATAGATCGCCGCCTGCGCGCCTGTTCCTGCACATTGCGCCCCGCGGAATGTGGAGAGCCAGAAATTGAAGCCACTCGAGTCCGGAAGACGATTGAGCAGCCCGCGGTAAAAGTCCACCACGACGTAAACTTCGGCGCGGCTCGGCGTGGCCGGAACCAACGTATTGAGGTAGCTCACGCCCTCAGGCGAGAACATGAAGCTGTACATGAGAATGTCGCGCGGCAAGCCCGACGAAAGCTGTCCTGACCAGTATGCAAACCCCCCGGCGTCGGGGGCTCGGTTGACGAAGGTTGCATACAAGTCCGTGATGTAGCGCGCGTCCGAGGTGGCGAGTGCGACGTACTCGGCGCTCGTGAAGAACACGCCCGCCATGGCCATGTACGCCTCGAGAACGTCGACGCCGAGCGACTGCATGCGCGTCACCTCGCTTTGCCAGAAGGCTTTGCCTGAAGGGTCGGCGGCGCGTCCAAGGATCGTCGAGTAGAAATGGTCGTACGCATCGAGCGTCAGTGCATTGACGGACAACAACAGCGACGAGCTCGTGGAGGTGGCATTGCTGGCGTCCCCTCCGTAAGTCGCGGTGATGCTATGGGCACCGGTCGACAGCGCACTCGTCGTACAGGCCGCGGTTCGACTGTTGCCGGTTCCGCTCAATGCCACAGCGGTGCAACCGGACAGTGCGACTCCGCTGTCCATGAACTTGACGGTGCCGCCCGGATTGTTTCCCGCTACGGCGGCGCTCAGCGTAATGGTCATGCCGGTAACTGCAGGGTTGGCCGACGCGCTCAGAGACGTGGTGGTGGTGCTGACGCCTCCTGGTGACGCCACCTGCACGGTCAGTGCACTCGAGGTCGAGGAGAGCACGGAAATTCGGACCCCATAACTCGGGTCCGTAAAGCTGCTGCCAACCACCAGTGCGCCGTCGGTGAAGCTCGAGGTACCTGGCGTCATGTCGACGAACTGCGTGTCGTTACTCCACAGATCACAGCTCGCGCACATGGTCTCGAAGGGGCTCGCCACGCGCACCTGCACGCCATTGTTCGGGTAATTGACGAGCCCGCTGTCGAAGCCGATCGGTTGCCGGTACTCCAGCCAGTAAGTGCGATTCGAAGCCGCCGGGATTCGCACTGCGTAGGTCGATCCACCAGCAGACTCGATGGGGCTGAGCGCGTAGGTCGCATTCCCCGCGCTGTGGGTGACCACGGTGGCGGGGGCAATCCAGCCGAGATCTGATTTTTGCGCCGCGTTGAGGTGCATCGTCGACTGGTTGCCCATCACATCGAACGGATCTCCGTACTCGCTCACCGAGCAGGTGCCGCCGATGCTCGCTCCGGTGCAGCGCAGGCTCCCGGCATGCAACAAACCAAGGTTGTGTCCCAGCTCGTGGCTGTACGCCTGGGTCGTGTTGCGGCCGTTGATCCACACGCCGCCCGCGCCGATGTAGCCGAGGCCGATCCAGCTGCAGGCCCCGACCTGGGGAAACACATAGACCAGGTTCTGGTAGTTGCCGATCGAATACCCGGCACGCGTCGCAGCGCTCCGACCGAGACTGCCCATCGTTTGCCAATCACAGCCCGTCGGCGTGGCCGCACCGGTCGCGAGCCATGGCGACACGGTGACGTTGAGCAGCTGCTGTCCGAAAGAGACCTCCTTGAAGTATTCACTGACGCTGCCACTGCCGGTGCCGCCTGCGACCACCGCCTGTACTTGCGATTGCACGAACGGCGTGGATCCTGAATCCGTGAACGTCATCAGGATCACCAGGACGTTATTCGTCTTGGTGGCCTTGAGGAACTCCTTGGCGGGGCGTTGGCCCGGCAATGAATGGATCGTCACCACCTGCGGCACGATGCCCGCGCCATCTGCCGCCTCGACACCCGTAACAGTGACCTGCATGCCGGGCGAGAGCGCTTCGGGCAGACCCGGAAAATCGAGGCGCTTGGGTGTGCCCGCGTCCTGCAAAACCTCGAATACGAAGGAGCTCCGACCATTGTCGAAGTCGTCGGCGTGGAGGAGCGCGAGGGTGCCGCTGATTCGTGCGGCGAATGATTTCTGATCTGCCGAGGCAACTCGACTAGCCCGTTGCCGAACGTGCACGGTGGTGGCAAATAGCCTTGCGCCATTGCGCCGCCCCTCTACCTCGACCACATCGCCGCTGGCGAGATTGCTGGCATCCACGTTCTTGAGGACCGTCGTCTCTCCGCCGTCGACCTTGATCGCGTAATGGTCGATCACCGTTCCGGCGACCAGGTCGTCGATACGGACGTGGCGTACCTCACCCGTGACTCGCTCGAGCAGTGCATCTGTCGCCGCAGCCGTAGGCGCGAGCTCCAGCGGATCGCGTACCCGAAGAGCGTGCTCCTCCGCGCCAAGCGTATGCGCGCCCAGTGGCCCGACGAGGATCAGGCCTGCGAACGCAAGAACTCTGGCGAATGAAGCTTTCATGACGGGGGATCTACCCGGCGCGCCGGCGCCACCAGCACCCGCGCAGGCGACCGAGGCCGATTGTGGGCGCGCATGCTCTCGTCATTATCGTCCGCCACGCAATCGTCTTTAGGCCGTTCGTCGGGTTCATTCTGCCGGTCCGGTGATGCGCATCCGGCGGCCGAGACGCGTCAGGCTTAGCCGCCTTGTTGCGAGGACACCGACTGTCGTCGACAGCAGACATAGCGACGCGTTGACAACCCTGGACCCCGCCGCGTGCATGCCTGGCTCCAGCCCACCAGCGGACTTGGACCGTGATCGCCGCCGGGAGTGCCGCCCCGCTCGCGCCTATCGCTCATCGCATCAGAGATCCGGCAGCTAGCGACGTGCTCCGGTGCTTGCTCTGACCCGCTCGGCTGGCGATCGCTCAAGGCATGCATCAAGTCCGCCGTGCGATCAGCGAAGCACCTGGAGCAGGTTGTTGAAATCATCGGTCCAGACACGCCAATCCCTGCGCGGCTCGATCGGTTTGGCGGCTTCTTTCAGGATCGGCCGCTGCAGCAGGCTTGCGTCGCGAGCGAGGAGCACCCAGTCGCTCTTGCTCGCAAAACCCTGCTCGGCGTCGTCAAGCACGTGAACGGCATGGAGGTTGCGTTCGTGAGCGAGCGCCTCCACAACCGGCAGAAGATTGAGAAAGCGGTTCGTGACGTGAAACGCGATCACCCCATCCGCACGCATATGACGCAAGTAAACGCCGAGCGCTTCGTTCGTGATGAGGTGCACGGGAATTGCATCGCTCGAGAATGCATCGATGGCAAGGACGTCGAACCCCTGAGGAGGCTCGCGCTCGAGGTTCAGTCGCGCGTCGCCCAGAACGATCTGGATCGTCGCTTCGCTGTCACGCAAGTAGGTGAAATCGTCGCGCGCGACTTCGGCGACCGCGGGATTGATGTCGTAAAGACGGTAAACATCGCCCTTGCTGCCCCACGCCGCCAGCGTGCCGGTGCCGAGCCCGATCACGCCGACTTTCAACGGCTCCAGTCGCGGATGAATCGATTCGAGCAGTAGTCCAATGCCCGAGCTCGCCGTGTAGTAGGTGGTCGGCTGACGCCGCAGATCGGGCGCGAGATATTGGGTACCGTGCAGGATCGTACCGTGCATGAGTGAGCGGTGCGCTGTCGTATTGCTGGTTCCGGTTTCGAGCACGCGCAGCACGCCGTAGAAATTTCTCGTGGCGACGATTGCGTTGTCGTAGAAGCGGTGCACGTTGTAGATCATGGCGCCGACGGTCACCACCAAAGCTGCCGCAGCGAGTCCGCGGAACACCCACTCGTCGCGCCACACCCGTATCAACAGCAGCAACGCACAAGCGATCAAGCCGAGGGGCAGCTCGAACGACCCGTGAAGAGACACGGGTGCTGCGATTCCGACCAGCACCGCTCCAACAGCTCCCCCCACAGAGATCATGAGGTAGAAGCGCGTCAGAGACCCGACCGCGGGCTTCAGCCGCACGAGCTCGCCGTGGCAGAACATGCAGGCGAGAAAGAGGCCGACGCAAAAGACGCCGAGCTGCAAGTGCAACTCGTGCGTGAGGCGCGTATCGCCCAGTGTCCATCCCATGATGCCGAGAGCCGCCGCCGCGAGCGCGAGAAAGAGCGGCCGCCGATACCATCTCGGTGAATCGAAGGTGAGGATGAACGTCATGAGATAGATGGATAGCGGCAGCACCCACAGAAGTGGTACGGCGGCGATGTTCTGGGTGATGTGATTCGACACGCCAAGCAACAGCACCGAACCCACCGCTGCAAGGGCGCACCAGATGGCCTGAACGCGCCAGCTGGTTGCCGCTCGATGCTCCGGACCTGGTGAGACGGATGCCGTGTGTGAGGCATGTCCATCCGTGCGAGGCCGATGACCGAGGCTGCGCCAGGCCAGAACACTGCACAGCACGGCGAACCCCGCGTACACCGCTGACCAGCCGTAGGCCTGTGAACGCGTGGCGGTCGTGGGTTCAAGCACCAGCGGATAGGCGATCAGCGCAAGCATGGACGCGAGATTCGACAAGGCGAAAAGCCGGTACGGGCTCCGTCCTTCATGCGTGCGCGCAAACCATGCCTGGACGAGCGGGCTGGTCGTCGCAAGCAAAAAGTAAGGCAGGCCGATGGTCGCGGTCAGCAGACCCAGAATGCGCCACGATGGCATTTCGTCGCCCACCGGCTTCCAGCTGACTGAAGGAATGATCGGCAGCAGCGCGAGTGACGCGGCGAGCAGGGTGATATGCACGATCACCTGCCTTCGCGTACGCAGCCGTCGCACGAGAAAGTCCGAGTAGGCGTAGCCCGCCAGGAGTGCCGTCTGGAAGAAAACCAGGCACGTCGTCCATACCGCAGCCGAGCCGCCGAACCATGGAAGGATCTGCTTGGCGACGACCGGCTGCACGAGGAACAGCAGAAAAGCGCTCGTGAAGATCGTGATTGCGTACAGAACCATGTGCGGGCGTGTTCGATCGGCAGGGCACGGGAGCCGAGCGCGAGCTTCCCGCGCCGGGCGTTGCCCGGATTCTAACGATGCCATGAGCGCCCGTGGGGGGGTAGCGGACCCAAGCAGCAAGCGCGGCGCAGTGGTTATAATCGCGCCGCCATGCAAAAACGAGTTTTCTGATGCGGTTGCTTCGTGCGCCCAAGCTGGTGGCGCTGGTCGCGGCCATCATGCACGGCGCCGGCTGCAACAGTCGGGAAGCCGAGATCGTCGCACGGCGACTCGTCGATTCGAACCTCGTCGGGCACGACTCGCACGGCGTGCTACGCGTCAAGAAGTACCTCGAATGGGTGCGCGAGGGCAACTTGCGGCCGAACCAGACGCCGACGATCGTCTTCGAAACGGAGACCCTTGCGGTCATCGACGGCAATCTCGGATTCGGGCAGGTGATCGGTGAACAAGCGACCGAGCTCGGGATCGCCAAGGCTGCAACCCAGGGAATAGCGCTCATTGCATTGCGCAATTGCGGTCATCTCGGTCGAGTCGGCGACTGGGCAGAAATGGCGGCGCGCGCCGGACAGGTGTCATTGCACTTTTTGAACACGTCGGGCGCCATGCGCGTCGCGCCTTTCGGAGGCACCGATCGTCGCCTCTCCACCAACCCGATCTCGATCGGCGTGCCGCTTGCAGGCGCGGAGCCCGTCATTCTCGACGTCACCACTTCGACCGTGGCCGAGGGCAAGCTCATGGTGGCGATGAACAAAGGCGAAGCGGTACCGGAGGGCTGGATCATCGATCGCGAAGGGCGGCCCACCACCGAGCCCAAGGACTTCTACGATGGCGGCGCGCTGCTGACTGTCGGCGCTCACAAGGGCTCCGGCCTGTCACTCGTGACGGATCTCCTTGCCGGAGCGCTGTCCACGGGGCGAAGCTCGGACCCCAAAGACGAGGTTCTGCGCAACAACATGCTTTCGATCTTCATCGCGCCGGCCGTGTACGACAGCGGCGGCACGGTGCTGCAGGAGGCGCGACGATTCGTCGATTGGGTCAAGGCATCCCCGCCCACGCACAAGGACGGCTCGGTGCTCGCGCCCGGTGACGTCGAACGCCGTACTCGCGAAGCACGGCTTGCGGCCGGGATTGCCCTCGACGACACGACGTGGGCAGATCTCATCGAGGCTGCCGAATCGGTCGGCATCGACAAGAAGCGCGTTGAAAGCATCGCCATCGATCACTGATTGGAGAAGCCCTGCATGAAGCATCTTGCGTTGCTGATGATCGGTGCCGTGCTCGCCTGCGTGGCCCCCGCGGTCCCCGGCCAGGCACCTGCATGGCCCACGAAGCCGATCCGCTGGGTGGTTCCCTTCGCGCCGGGCGGCACCACGGACATCCTCGCTCGAACCATCGGCGAAAAGCTCAGCACGGCATTGGGTCAGCCAGTGATCATCGACAACCGTCCCGGAGCGGGAGGCGGACTTGGTGCCGATCTGGTGGCGAAGTCGGCGCCTGACGGATACACGCTTGTCGGCGGCACGATCAGCACTCATGCGATCAACGCGTCGCTCTACAGCAAGCTGCCCTACGATCCGGTCAAAGACTTCGCCCCCATCACGCTGATCGCGCGCATCCCCAACATGCTGGTGATCAATCCGAGGATTCCGGCGAGCAACGTGCGCGAGCTCGTTGCATTGATGAAGTCCAAGCCGGGGACGTTCTCGTTCGCATCCAGCGGCAACGGCACGTCGCAACATCTATCCGGCGAGCTCTTCAAGAGCATGACCGGCGTCGAGATGCAACACATCCCTTACAAGGGAAGCCCGCCGGCCCTGCAGGACGTGGTAGGCGGCCAGGTGTCGATGACCTTCGACAACATCACCACCGCATGGCCGCTGGCCAAAGGCGGCCAGCTACGCGCGCTTGCGGTGACCACGGCGAGGCGATCACCCATCGCACCTGATGTCCCCACACTTGCCGAATCGGGACTGACCGGATACGAAATCGGCTCCTGGCAGGGTGTGTTTGCGCCGGCGGGCACGCCCGCGGAGATCGTGCGCCGCCTCAACACGGAGATCGTGAAGATCATCAACACGCCGGATGTGCGCGAACGCCTGCTTGCGTTGGGTGCGGAGCCTGTCGGTGACACGGCAGAAGAGTTTTCCGCACTCGTCCGCAGTGAAGTCTCCAAATGGGGCGAAGTGGTCAGGAAGTCCGGCGCCAAGGTCGATTGATCGCGATGCGCGAGTTCCACCCTACTGTGTCAGCGCATGACTGCTGACGCTGCGCTCTTCCCGGGCTTCGAGGCGAAGCGGGTCCGCACCTCGAACGCGGAGATTGCAGCTGTCATCGGTGGCGACGGACCACCGCTCCTGCTGCTGCACGGCTATCCTCAGATGCATGCGATGTGGCACAAGGTCGCAGCGGTGCTCGCACAGCAATTCACCGTCGTCTGCAGCGATCTGCGCGGTTACGGCGATTCCTCGAAACCCGAAGGCGGCGAGCGGCACGTCAATTACTCGAAGCGGGTAATGGCCGAAGACCAGGTGGAGCTTATGCAGGCGTTGGGCTTTGCGCGTTTTGGCGTCGCCGGACACGATCGGGGCGGGCGCGTCGCGCATCGGCTTACGCTGGATCATCCGCAGGCGGTCACCAAGCTGGCTGTGCTCGACATCTCCCCGACGCGTGTGATGTATGGCCGGACGGACAAGGCGTTCGCCACGGCCTACTACCACTGGTTCTTTCTGATCCAGCCCTACGACCTGCCGGAACGAATGATCGGAGCTGATCCGGCGTATTACCTGCGCAAGAAGATCGGCGGCTGGTCACGAGGACTCAGTTACTTCGATCCGCGCGCCCTTGCCGAATACGAGCGTTGCTTCAGGGATCCCGCGATGATTCACGCGAGCTGCGAGGATTACCGTGCAGCCGCCGGCATCGATCTCGAGCACGATGCACAAGATGAAAGTGCGCGCATCGAGTGTCCTCTCCTCGCGCTGTGGGGTGATGAAGGTGTGGTGAATCGCCTCTTCAAGCCTCTCGATGACTGGCGAAGCGTTGCGCTCGACGTGCGGGGGCGGGCGTTGCGTAGCGGACACTTCCTGCCTGAAGAGGCGCCTGAGGATACGTGCGCGGAGCTGCTCCATTTCTTCCGCTGAGCTGAGAAGCGCGTCGGCGATTGCGCCAATCTCGTCACCGGCCGCACATGCCATCCGGTGATCGCCTGCGCGCGCGGAGCCTTGGCGTGGCGCCGGGCATTTTTCCGATCGGACCGCTCAACAGCATCACCGATGTCTCCGGTGTGACGGTTGGTCATGCCACTCGCATCGAAGGCGCTGCGGTGCGCACCGGAATCACGGCAGTGCTCCCTCACCGCGGGAACCTTTTTCATGACCGCGTGCCGACCGGTTTGCACGTCGGAAATGGCTTCGGCAAGCTCATCGGCAGCACGCAGGTCGAGGAGCTGGGGGAGCTCGAATCGCCGATTCTCCTCACATCGACCCTGAACGTCTGGCGCGTCGCCGACGCGCTCGCGCAGTGGATGCTCGAGCAGCCGCACATGAGCAATGTGCGCTCGGTGAATCCGCTGGTCGGCGAAACGAATGACGGAGTTCTGAACGATGTTCGATTACGCCCGCTCGGGCTCGCCGACGTGATGGCGGCGATCGAAAGTGCCTCAAGCGAATGCGTACCCGAAGGCTGCGTAGGCGCCGGCACAGGAACCATCGCTTTCGGCTGGAAGGGCGGTATCGGCAGTTCGTCACGTGTGTTGCCGCAACGGCTGGGTGGCGCGACAGTAGGTGTGCTGGTGCAGGCCAACTTCGGTGGTGTGCTGCAGATCTGTGGTGTGCCCGTGGGTCGCGCGCTCAACCGATATGCATTCAAGGAGGAGCTCACGCACGAGCGCGGTGACGGGTCGGTGATGATGGTGCTCGCAACCGACGCGCCGCTCGGTGATCGCAACCTCCGCCGACTTGCCTCGCGAGCGATGCTGGGGCTCTCGCGCACAGGGTCCAGCGCCGCGAATGGATCAGGCGACTATGCCATCGCATTCTCGACGGCTTCGGAGGTACGCCGAAAGCGCGGACGCACACTCCTGAGCCGCAACGAGCTCGCCAATGAGCAGATGTCCGCCTTGTTTCAGGCTGCCGTCGAAGGCACCGAGGAAGCGATTTACAACGCGCTTTTCATGGCGACCCCGTTGTCAGGCAATGGTA
>JALYXY010000054.1 GCA_030946875.1 Pseudomonadota bacterium
CGCGTGGAAGACCTCGCTGCGCAACAGGAAAAACCCGCTCATCGGGTCCGACGGGCCGGCGGCGAGCACGCCCCGTGCAAGCTTCGTGGCCACCCGGCTGACCTGCGCCCGGCCTGCGTTCCACTGACCCGTGCCGCCCGCCTCGACGTATCGGCTCCCGATGACAAGATCCATGTCACCGGCTTTGACAATACGAAGCATCTCCGGCAGCAACGATTCGTCATGTTGCAGGTCGCCGTCCATGACAGCGAGGTAAGGCGCCGAACTCGACAGCATGCCTTCGATGCAGGCCGACGAGAGCCCGCGCCGTCCGATCCTCTGAATGCAACGCACTCGGGGGTCTGCCCGTCCGATCTCGCGTACGAGTGGAGCGGTGCCGTCAGCAGAGTCGTCGTCGACGAACACGACTTCCCAGTTGATGCCGGGAAGAACCCGGTCCAGACGGCTTATCAGCTCGCGGACGTTGTCGCGCTCCTGGAGGGTCGGCACGATGATGCTGAGCTCCGGAGTGCCCATGCCGTGCCGCCGCCGCGTTACGAAGCGCTCAGTACGAGATCGAGCCCTTCAGCTGCAAAAGGCCCGTTCCCGAGAGTGTGTCGAAGTCGAAGGTTTCCGTGCCCTGCAGCGTTCCGTATCCGCTTGCGTGTTTAAAACGGCCCGTGCCGCCGCTGATTGTATAGCCGCCGGTAATGTAGCCCGCTGACAGAATGCCAGCGTATTGACCGTGAATTTCGTCCCCTGATGCGGATTTCAGCACCAGGTCGGTCGCGACAAACAAAGTCGCGGTCGCAGAAGCGGGATTGATGCAATCGTGGGATGAGGCGGTAACGGCACCTGTGGCCGACGCCACGCCTTCGCCAACCACTGCACTCTGGAACATACACGGCGAAGTGGTTGAGGGCCCCGCGAAAACTTGCTCGGCGAACGAGATGGTCGCGTGGAATGGGGCGGCCGTGGGACCGGCAGCGACCATCGGCGCATACAGTGCGGCCGACAAGGAGAGGCAAAGAACGTGACGCAAGGGAAGCGGAAAACGCATGAGGACTCCGGATGGATGAGCGAGAGGAAGACGCCGCTGGGCGGGGCGATCGAAGCGACTTTGACGCGAGGGCAATGCATCGCTCCAGCTGCTTGAGCTATGACGGGAGCATAGCACGGCCGTGCGCGTGCTGGAGACCCGGCGTGTTCCGACGCCGCCGAAACCAGCTCGCGCGAGCGGCCAAACGCTGACGAAACGCCGTTTTCGATCTGTACATCCCGCGACGCAAGAAAGTCCTCAGGATCGATCGCGTGCTGCCGATAACCGGAAGGGTACCCACCGATCAAAGCCTCCGTGTCGAACCGAGTCATCAGCGTCGTTCAACTCAAGCCCGGCTCTGGCAAGACCACCCTCGCCACCAGTCTGGCCGGGGAGCTCAGCCGGTGGCAGCGCGTCGCCCTCATCGACTGCCATCCCCTGAGCCGCCGCGCGGCCACCTGGGGCGCGCGCCGGCAGAACGAGGTGTACTCGGACCGGTTGCTGGTGCAGGCCGCGAGCACAGCCTCGGCCTTGCTCGAACGCGTTTACCGGGTGCGCGACGAGGTCGAGTACGTCGTCCTCGATGGGTCGTCGGACCCCAAGATGACCAAGGCGATGGCCGCGATCGCCCATCTCTGCCTCGTCCCCGTCGCACCCACCGATGATGCGGATGAACAGTGCGCGGGTACGCTCGCACTCCTGCGCGAGGCACGACAGCTGAAGAGGTTTCGCGTCCGTGGCGTCACGATCGGCCAAGTCGAGCGGCGATACCGCGAGCCCGCGCAGCTGCGTGCAGTCAAGGTCGTGAGCACTGTGTTATGCGAGCGGCGAGCGTACGCGGACGCATTGGAGCACGGCCGCACGGCTGCAGAGTATGGGCACCCGATCGCTCGCGACGAACTTCACGGGCTCGCGATGGAAGTCGCAGACCTTCTCCGGCACCCCGCATTCGGCGCACCGAAATCCGACGTATTCGCCGCCACCATCACCCAGATGCCGCTCGGACCCCGCTCCATGCTGCGGCTCTAGCAAGTCCGCATCGTTTCAAGCGCCCGCTCACAGCGCGCACGCCTGCACGACCGTCGATCCGCCACACGCATTCCGTCCCGATCGCTCGTGCTGGAGGAGCCTTGCGGGTCCGCATGCGCTACGCTTCAGTCGAGCGACCCCTTGCGCGCATAATCCTTGCCGTTCCACTACCCTGCGGTGCGGATTCCGTCGCGCACCTGACTAACATGAGCGCACGTGCGGCCATGCAATCTGCCGCAATTCCCATTGTCCGTTTCCAGTGTCTCGTCGCTTGATAGCCGGCCCGTCAACTCGCACACCGCACCATGGCTGATGCCACAGGATTTCTGCCGCGGTCCGTCGGCGTACTGGGTGCCGGCGCTGTGGGAAGCTATTTCGGTGCCGTGCTTGCAAGAAGCGGCATCGAAGTCAGGTTCACAGCCCGGGCGCCTCATGTCGAGGCGATCGAACGCGACGGTCTGGTAGTCTTGCATGGCGCCGATCGATGGCGCGTGGCTGTGCGGGCGAGCACCGATGCAGCCATTCTGCGCAATGTGGATGTCGTGCTGATCACGGTCAAGACCCAGGACACCCACGGCGCGATCTCCGAGCTCGCGCCCTTCGCGCATCCCAACATGCGGGTCGTAAGCCTGCAGAATGGCGTCGACAATGCGGCGCGCATCGCCGAGCGACTTCCGCTGCCGACGTATGCAGCCGTTGTCTACGTCGGAGCCGAGATGGACGGCCCGGGTCGGGTTCGCCACCTTGGCCGAGGCGATCTCGTCCTTGGTAAGCCACGCATCGTCCCGGCCAGAGGCGAACCTGCATCGGATCTCGCCGCCATCGCCGGAATGTTCGAGGCCGCTCATGTACTGTGTCCCGTGTCGGCCGAGATCGATCGCGCGCTCTGGGCCAAGCTCACGCTCAATTGCGCTCTGAACGCGATCTCCGCCATCTGCGACGTGCCGTACGGCAGGATGGGGGCGATGCCCGCGGTGCGTGCGATCATGGAAGAAGCCGTGCGGGAGACGGTAACCGTCGCCGCAGCCGACGGCGTCTCCCTCGACGTCGACGAGCTGCTCGCCGCAACATGGGGTCTCGTCGATGCCATGCCTCGCCAGTATTCGTCGACGGCGCAGGATCTGCAGCGACAGAAATCGACCGAGATCGACGCGCTCAATGGCTACGTTGCCGCACGCGGCGAAGCGCTCGGGGTCGCAGTGCCAGTCAACCGGACGTTGCACACGCTCGTGAAGCTGCGCGAGTCCTCCGCCGCCGGCGAAGCGAAGAGCGCGTAGTTCGGACGACGCCGCCACCATGCAACTCCAAGGCATACGGGTCGTCGATCTCTCCCGCATCGTGTCGGGGCCCTTCTGCTCGATGTTCCTCGGCGACATGGGGGCTGAGGTCATCAAGGTCGAAGACCTGAAGGGTGATCCCGTACGGGCCCAGGGCGCCATGCGCCGGGGATTCAGTCTCTACTTCGCGTCGTTCAACAGGAACAAGCGCTCTCTCGCCCTCGACATGCGCAGCGATGAAGGACGGGCGATCCTGCGCCGGGTCATTGCCAACGCCGACGTCGTGCTCGACAACTTCCGGCCCGGAGTCATGGAGACGATGGGCCTCGCGCGCTCGGAGCTCGTGGCCATCAAGCCCGACATCATCAGCTGTCACATCACCGGTTTCGGCGAGGACGGACCCTACCGCGATCGTCCGGCCTTCGATTTCATCGCGCAGGCCATGAGCGGCTTCATGAGCGTCAACGGTGCGGAAGGCGAGCCGCCCGCGCGCGCCGCGCCGCCGCTGTCGGACCTCATCGCCGGCGCCTATGCGGCAATGGGCATCTGCGCGGCGCTCGTTCGACGCGAGCGAACGGGGCTGGGCGAGGAAGTGGCCACAAGCCTCACTGACAGCATGGTGGCGAATCTCGCATTCCTTGCCTCGCATTACTTCGAGACGGGTGAGCAACCGAGACGTACCGGGAACGATCACGCGCTCGTGGCTCCCTATGGGCTCTTCGATGCGGAGGATGGTCAGGTGGCCATCGCGCCTTCCAACGATCAGGTCTACCACAAGCTGCTTGAGGTGCTTGGGCTTGCGGAGCTGCGGCACCATCCGGCTTTTCTGACCAATCGTGATCGGTTCGAGCACCGGCCCGCGATCAACGCGATCATCAACGAGGCGATTGGCACAAAACCCATCGCCCACTGGGTCGAGGTGCTGAACGCCGCGGGCGTGCCGTGTGGTCGCGTCATGAGGCTGCGAGAAGTCTTCGATGATCCGCAGATCCGGCACCAGCAGATGAAGATCACCATCGATCACCCCCGTTATGGGCCGCTCGATGTACTCGGCTTTCCCATCAAGTTCTCCGATGATCCGTGTCGGCTGCATCGGCCCCCGCCAGACCTTGGCGGCGACACCGACGCCATTCTTGCCGAGCTCGGCTACGCGGAACGAGAGATCAGGGCGCTGCATGAGCGCGGCGTGGTGTGAGCCACGCACGCATCGGGCCTGCGGGCTGTCGCGCGTCGTAAACTAGAGCCCGAGTTCGGCCTGCAGCGCCGATGGAGGACATGATGGACAGCCCAACACGAACACGACCGACCGTGAGCATCACCGAAGTGGGCACGCGCGACGGATTTCAGGCTGAGCCCGGGATCATCGCGCCCGGAGTCAAGGCATCCATCATCGATGCGATGATCGAGGCGGGCCTGCGTCACATCGAGGCCACCTCGTTCGTCAGCCCACGCGCGGTGCCACAACTCGCCGACGCCCACGAAGTACTCTCGCGCCTCGTGTATCGGGGTGACGCGCACATCGCGGCGCTCGTGCCGAATGCGCGCGGTGCCGAGCGCGCGCTCGGTGCCGGGGTCGACGAGATGGTGTGCTTCGTCTCCGCGAGCGAGACGCACAATCGGGCCAACCTGAATGCGCCGATCCCGACCTCGCTCGACAACGTGCGCCAGATTGCCGCCATGCCACGCGCCGCCGTGGCGCTGCGCGGTGCCGTGGCGTGCGCCTTCGGCTGCCCGTTCGAAGGCGAGGTGCCTGTCTCCGCCGTGTTGCGAATCGTCGATGCTTATGCCGAGGCCGGTGCGGATCGCATCACGCTCGGCGACACCACCGGCATGGCGACCCCGCCAACGGTGACCCGCGCGGTAGAGGCCATTCGGCAACGATTCCCCGAGCTGTCGATTGCGCTGCATTTTCACAACACGCGAGGCGTCGGTCTCGCCAACGTGGTGGTCGGTCTGGGGCTCGGCATCCGTGAATACGAGTCCTCCATCGGCGGTCTGGGCGGGTGCCCTTTCGCGCCCGGCGCCACAGGCAACATCTGCACCGAGGATCTCGTGTACCTGCTCGAGGAGGCCGGCTATGACACGGGGGTGGATCTCGATGCGTTGATTGTCGTTGCGACACGCGTCGAAGAAGTCATCGGCCGGACGCTGCCGGGCCAGGTCATGAAAGCCGGTCCGCGCCTGCGCAAGTTTTCGGCCGATGCCGTGCGTCGTGCGGTCGGATAGCTGCGCATTCACGCATACCCTTCAACGAGTGGCGTAAGGAGAGACCTATGTTTCGCACCGTCATTGCAATGCTGATGCTCGCAACCGCGGCCATGCCTCTGCACGCGCAGACCGCGTGGCCCGCCAAGCCGATCCGTCTGATCGTCCCGTTCACGCCCGGAGGTGGAACCGATTTCGTCTCGCGCGTCGTCGCGACCGAGCTCGCGAAAAGCACGGGCTGGACGGTAGTCGTCGAGAACAAGGCCGGTGCCAACGGCACGCTTGGCCTTGCCGAAGCGGCACGCGGAACCAGCGAAGGCTACGACCTCGTGATGGGCCAGGCCGACAACATGATCATCGCTCCGGCCATCCAGAAGAACATGCCGCTCGATACGCTCAAGGATCTTGCGCCGGTGGCCCTCGTCGCAAGCTCGCCCTTCCTGTTCATGACGCAGGCGAACTCCAAGTTCAGGACGCTGCAGGACGTGATGGCTGCAGCCAAGGCAAACCCGGACGCCGTCACGTACGGCACGGCGGGGCACGCGACATTCCCGCAACTCGCCGTGGTGCTCCTGGAGAGTGCCGGCAATTTCAAGATGACCGAAGTGCCGTACAAGGGTGCCGCGCCTGCGATCACCGACCTGCTCGGCGGCCACATCACCATGGCGGCGCTGTCGATTGCCTCGGGAATGCCGCACATCCAATCGGGCAAGCTGCGCGGACTCGCGGTGACCTCGGCGCACCGCAGTAGCGCGCTACCCGACGTGCCCACGGTGGCCGAGTCGGGCTTCAAGGACTTCGAAGCAAATGGCTGGCTCGGGATTCTCGTGCCGAGCAGCGTCTCGCCTGCCATCATTTCGCGGCTCAATGCGGAGATCGGCAAGGTGATGCATAACCCGGAGGTCCGCAAGGCACTGCTTGCGCAAGGTGTGGAAGCGCGCACGAGCACCCCTGCAGAATTCGCGGCGATCCTCAAGACCGAAACCGCGAAGTGGCACAGGATCGTGCAGACCGCCGGCATCAAGCCCGAATAGAAAACGCACGCCGAAGCGCCGCTGCCCTCGTCGGAAAGGCGACGCTGCTGCGCTACGCAGCGGACTCACTCAGCCTTGGCGCCGGACTCCTTGACCACACGCGCCCACTTCGTCACCTCGCGTTGCAGGTGCGCTGCAAACGCTTCGGGCGGGCCGCCGATCGGCTCTACACCCGCAGCCTGAAAGCGCTCACGGGTGTCCGGCAATGCAAGCACGCGGTTCACCTCGGCATTGAGCTTCGCCACGATGTCCTTCGGCGTCCCCGCGGGGGCGACGAGGCCGAACCAGACGGTAATCTCGTAGCCAGGAACACCGGACTCGGCCACCGTCGGCAGGTCGGGCGTGAATGACGAGCGCTGCGCGCCTGTTACGGCGAGTGCACGCAGCTTGCCCGCCTTCACATGGGGAAGCACATTGGGCGTGTTGTCGAACATCACCTGCACCTGACCGCCCAGAAGATCGGTGACTGCAGGTGCGGTGCCTTTGTACGGAATGTGATTGATGCGCGTGCCCGTCATCGACTTGAACATTTCCATCGAAAGATGATTCGACGAGCCCGAGCCCGTTGATGCATAGGCGAGCTCATCGGGCTTCCGCTTCGCGAGTGCGATCAGGTCCTGCACCGAATTCACGGGCAAGGCCGTATTCACCACGAGCATGTTCTGTGTTGCACCGGCGAGCACGATCGGCACGAAGTCCTTCGTCACGCTGAAGCTCGTGTTGGGGTAGAGGCTTGGCAGCACGGAGAAGGGCAGCGCCACGATCAATAGCGTGTAGCCGTCGGGCGCACTCTTCGCGACCGTCTCGGTGCCGATCACGGTGCCGGCGCCGGGCTTGTTCTCGACGACCGCGGGCTGGCCCCACGCCTCCTGGAACTTGAGCGCGAGCAGGCGTCCGAGCGTGTCGTTGAAACCACCCGGCGTGTACGGCACGATGATGCGGATCGGTTTGCTGGGATATGTCTGCGCGAGGGCGTTGCCGCAGAGAAGCGTCAGGGCCGCACACGCGGCGAGCAACAGTCTGCAAGATGACGGAACCATGCGTTTCTCCTAGACGTAGCCGGGGCCATCGATCACCGGGTGTGCGCGCAGAAACTCCTCGCTCACTTCCACGCCGATGCCCGGTGCCTCGAGTGGATGCACGTGACCGTGACGATCCGTTTCATAAGGGCGGCTCGTGAGCTCGTCACGAAAGAGGTTTCCCTTCGAGATATCGCCTTCGAAGTAGCCGCCGTTGTCGATCGCCGCGAGAAAATGGATCGTCGCCGCCATGTTGATTCCGGTCATCGACGTATGCGGATGAATGGGTAGCTTGTACGCGGAGGCCATGGCGGCAATGCGGAGGGTTTCGGTGATGCCGCCGGCCTTGGAAAGATCCGGCTGGAGCACCGTGATCGATCCATCCTCGATCAACCGGTTGAACTCGAATCGCGTGTAATGGTTCTCGCCCGCTGCAAGTGGCGTACGACTGAAGCGTGCAGCGGCCGAATAGTTGCGGTAATCGTGGGCGGGGAAGGGCTCCTCCAGCCACCCGACGCCATTGGCTTCGAGCGCGGGCATCACCTTGCGCGCATCGTCCAACGTGTAGGCGGTGTTGGCGTCGGTGAGGATTGCGATGTCGTCGCCGAATGCACGGCGCACGAACTCCACGCGCTCCACATCACGCTGCGGCGTGTCGCCAAGGCGCAGCTTGAGCGCGCGGTAGCCCAGCTCGACATGCGGTCGAGCTTCGGCCACGAGCTCGGCAGGCGGCTGATAACCGAGCGACACGCCACCTGCATACGCCGGAATCGGTCTCGACGAGCCGCCGAGGAGCTTGTAGAGCGGCCAGCCTACCGCCTTGCCCCTGATGTCCCACATCGCCTGATCGATGCCGCTCATGGCGAGCGCACTGCCGGCACCCATGCCGTGACTCGCGAGCTGCTTCGCGTAGATGGCCTGCCATGCACCGGTGGTGTCGGTCGCATCCCGATGCAGGACGATCTGCCGCAGCGTGGTGTTGATGAGCTGCGCCACCGCACCCGGACAGCGCGCGTGATGCGACTCGCCCCAGCCCACGAGACCGCCTGCAGTCGTCACCTTGACGACGACTGCGTCACGCTTCACCACGCGGCCGACGCCCAGCGTGAGGGTGTTCTCGGGCGGCACCGGAAATGATGTCGCGAATGCATGAATGTCGATGATCTCGAAATCACCCGCTGCGTTGCGCTTGTGATCAGTCATTGCACTCTCGGGCGATAACGACAGGCGAGGCGCGCTTTGCGAAGAGAGCCAACGTTCAATCCGGCTTGATGTTGGCGGCCGTGACGACCTTGGCGGCCTTGTCCATCTCGCGCTTGATGAACGCGCCGAATTCATCGGGCGTGCTGGCGACCACGATCACACCGGCGCCCGCGAGCGTCTCGTTCACGTCAGGTCGCTTGAGGACCTGGATGATGTCCCCGCTGATCTTGTTGAGGAGATCCTTGGGCAGGTTGGCTGGAGCGACGAAGCCGTACCACGATGTCGCCTCGTAACCGGGAACACCGGCTTCGGCGATGGTCGGAACGTCCGGCGCGGCCGCGAGTCGCCTGGCGGATCCGGTGCCGAGGGCCTTGAGCTTGCCCGCCTTGACGTGCGGCAACGATGTCGGAAGCACATCGATCTCCGCGGTGACCGTTCCGCCGAGAAGGTCGCTGTATGAGGCAGCGCTGCCCTTGTACGGCACGTGCACCATGTCCACGCCCGCCATCAGCTTGAATTGCTCCATCGCGAGATGCTGCGACGAGCCGCTGCCGCCGGACGCGTAGCTGATCTGCCCCGGCTTGGATTTGGCGAGGGCGATGAGCTCCTTGACCGTATTGACCTTGAGGCTCGGATGCACGACGAGCAGCATCGGAGCGGAAACCGCGAGCGTGACGGGTGTGAAATCCTTGATCGTGTCGTAGGAGATGTTCTTGTAGAGGCTCGCGTTCGCCGCGTGCGTGCCGGGAGAGGCGATGCCGAGCGTGTAGCCGTCGGGCGGCGCCTTGGCCACGAGATCGGCCCCGATCATGCCGTTTGCACCGGGCTTGTTCTCGACCACGACGGGCTGCCCCCAGCGCTCCTGAAGCTTCGCCGCAACCAGACGCGCTAGAAGGTCGGTCGTACCGCCTGGTGTGTACGGGACGATCACCCGCACGGGCTTCGTGGGGAACGCCTGTGCGAAAGCCGTGGACATGCCCACGGTCGCCAGAGCACCGGCGAGCAACGCCCCAAACAACTTCATCGACCTCTGCATGCTGCCTCCTTCATTAGATTGAGGCCGTGCCGACTGCACGGCTGGTTCATACGTACGCGGGACCTTCGATCACCGGGTGCCCGCGCAGAAAATCTTCGTCCACCTCGACGCCGAGTCCTGGCTTGTCGCTCGGCGTGACGCAACCTTGCGCATCGAGAAGGTCAGGACGCCCGGCGAGCCCGTCGCGGAACTGGTTTTCTTTTGCGACATCCGCCTCGAAGTACCCGCCATTGTCGATCGCACACAGGAAATGAATGCTCGCCGACATGTTGATGCCGCTCGCCGACGTGTGCGGATGAATGGGAAGCTTGTAGGCGGAGGCCATTGCGGCGATCCGGAGCGCTTCGGTGATGCCGCCGGTCTTCGAAAGATCCGGCTGCAGAACGGTGATGGCCCCCTCGGCGATGACGCGTGCGAACTCGGAGCGCGTGAAGTGATTCTCGCCTGCCGCAATGGGCACGCGGGTCATGCCGGCGGCCATCGCGTAGCTGCGTTCGTCCTGCGGCGGAAACGGCTCCTCGAGCCAGCGGACTTCGCACTCCTCCATCGCCGGCGCGATACGGCGCACGTCATCGATCGCGTAAGCCGTGTTCGCGTCCACCATGATCGTGACCTCATTCCCCAAAGCTTTGCGCACGGCGCGCAGGCGAGCGACATCCCGTTGCGGGGTGTCGCCGAAGCGCAGCTTGAGTGCACGAAATCCACGCTCGACCAGTCCGCGCGCCTCCTCCACCAGAAGGGCAGGGTCGGTGAAGCCGAGCGAGATGCCGCCCGCGTACGCAGGAACGGAACGCGCTGAGCCACCGAGCAGGCGATACAACGGCCAGCCCACGGCTTTACCGCGAATGTCCCACAGCGCCTGATCGATGCCGCTCATGGCGAGGCATGTCGCGGTGCCCATGCCGTGGCTTGCAAGCTGCCGCGAGTAGATGCGGCTCCAGACGCCGACCACGTCCAACGCATTCATGCCGACGACGAGCTGGCGCAGCGTGGTGTTGATGAGCTGGCCGATCGCGCCGGGACAGCGTCCATGGTGCGCTTCGCCCCAGCCGATGAGACCGCTCTGCGTGGTCACCTTGACGATGACGGCGTCGCGCTTGACGGCGCGGCCGATGCCAAGCGTCACGCCGTGCTTCACCGGTACCGAAGTGGGAAACGCTTCGACCGTGGCGATGGCCTCGGCGTTGCTCACGCGGCGCGCCCTTGCGAAGACAAACGCTGCCTGCGCGCAACGGCCTGGTCCCAGATTTCCGGATTCACCAGGTTCACCGGCCGCTCGCCGCGCAGAAGCCGCAACACCTCGTGCGCCGTGCCTTCGCTCATGCGGCGATTGCTTTCCTGCGTGAGGCCCGCCGCATGGGGGGTCAGCAGGATGTTGTCGAGCGCGAGGAACGGATGATCGCGGGCGAGCGGCTGCGTATCGAACACGTCCACGGCAGCACCTGCGATCGCGCGGCGCGCCAGCGCATCCGCGAGCGCTGCTTCGTCGATCACCGGTCCGCGTGCCGCGTTGACGATGACCGCACTGGGTTTCATGAGCGCAAGGCGCCGTGCGTCGACGAGATGACGCGTCTCGGGGGTCAGAGGGCAATTGAGCGAGATGAAGTCGCTCTCCCGGAAGAGCGTGTCGAGGTCGGCACGCTCGACGTACCCGGGCATGGCATCGAGTCGTCGTTGGTAGCCAATGACCCGCATGCCAAAGCCCACGCGACAGATCTCGGCGAGTCGCACGCCGATGCTGCCAAGGCCGACGATGCCCACCGTTCGCCCGAAGAGCTCGGTCGCTCCGGCGCTATGCGCGCGACCTTCCTTCCAGCCGGCGATCCGCAGATCGCGATCCATCCAGTGCAATGGACGCACCAGCGCAAGGAAGCTCGCGAGGCAATATTCAGCGACAGCCTCGGCGTTGACGCCAGGCACATTGGCCACCGGAATCGCCTGCGCGGTGGCGGCGTCGACCGGAATGAGATCGAGCCCGGTGCCATGCCGTACCACACCGATGAGCCGATTCGGACGGTCGAAAAGATCGGCCGGAAGATGCGTCCGCACGACGAGCACGTCGGCATCGCCGATCATGGCGTAAAGCGTTTGCGCTCCACTGTCGGGCGCAACGACGATGTCGGCGATTCCTTCGAGCAGGTGATCGCCCGCGGCATCCATGGCGAGCGTTGCGAGTACACGTGGTTTGGGCATTGGTTTTATTTCACGCGATACCGGTCGAGGATCTCGCGCTTGATCTCGATGCCGAGACCCGGGCCGGTCGGCACCGCCACCTGCCCCTTGACGTGAGTGAAGTCGCCCGAAGACAGATCGTCGCGGAAGGGGTTGAACGTCTGCTCGTACTCGAGCATCGGTGGAATCGGAAACAGGCACGGTGGCGTGTCCGGCAGCGACGCGAGGAAGTGCATGGTGGCCGCGAGCCCGATCGCGGTGCCCCATGCGTGCGGAACGCATTGCACGGCGTGAGCCTGCGCGAGCGCCGCGATCTTCTTGCATTCGGTGATACCACCGGCGGCGCAGACATCCGGTTGCACGATGTCCATCGCGCGCTTGTGCAGGATCTCCTGGAACCTGAACTTGGCGAACTCGTTCTCCCCCCCTGCAACGGCCACATCGAGCGCCCGGCAAACCTCGACGTAACCATCGAGATCCTCGGGCGAGATGGGTTCCTCGAACCACAGCACGTCCAGCCTTTCGAGCTCGCGACCGATGTTGATCGCCTGCGGCACATTGAAGCAGTGATTCGCGTCGACCATGAGATCGACGTCGGGCCCGATCGCCTCGCGCACGGCGGCGATGCGCGCGACGTCCTTCTTGAGCGATCCCAAGCCGATCTTCATCTTGATCGCCTGAAAGCCCTGGTCGAGGTAGCGGCGTGCTTCGTCGACCGCCTCTTCGGTGAGCCGATCCATGTCGCGGAAGTAGATGCCAGTCGCGTACGCCTTGAGGCTCGTTCGGAATGCACCACCGATGAGCTTGTGGATGGGCTTGTTGCACGCCTTGCCGATGATGTCCCAGAGCGCGATGTCGACGCCGCTGATGGCGGAGATCGTCATCCCGGTGAGGCCGTAATCCTTGACCTTGTTGTAGAGCGCTTCCCAGATCACCTCGGCGTCGAAGGGATCGCGCCCCATGACAGACGGTTTGAGCAGCGTCTCGACGATGCTGCGCGATACCGCTGCAGGACCGTAACAGTCGCCCCAGCCCACGAGGCCGTCGTCAGTGCGGATTTCGACGATCAGCGCACCCTTGGTCTTGTAGACCCAGCCGCGCGATGAAGTGAAGGGCTCGTCGACGTCGACGACGAGCTGATGGGCGATGACATCGGTGATCTTCATGACTGGCGCAGGAGAGATTGAGTGTTGGCGTTGCACGCGGCGAGTGCCGGTACGCGCATGCGAATGCGGGACCGTCATCCTAACCCGGTCACCCGACTTCATCCACGGACGCTTGAACCGAGGCTCCAGCCCCGCGTGTGAACTCAGGCGCCCTTCACGCACATCACCTGCTTCAAGGTCTGCACGACCTCGATCAGATCGCGCTGGTTTCGCATCACTTCGTCGATGTCCTTGTACGCGCCGGGAATCTCATCGAGCACGGCCTGGTCCTTGCGGCACTCGACACCGCGCGTTTGGGCCACGAGATCGGCGACGGTGAACGTTTTCTTGGCGGTGCCGCGACTCATGCGCCGTCCGGCGCCGTGGGAGCAGGAGCAGTAGGAGTCCGGATTGCCGAGCCCACGCACGATATAGCTGCGCTGCGCCATGCTTCCCGGAATGATGCCGAGCTCGCCCTTGCGCGCCAAGATGGCGCCCTTGCGCGTGATCCAGAGGTCGCGCCCGAAATGACTTTCGCGTTCGACATAGTTCGATGAAATGGTTACCCGAGCCCAGCGATCCGAGCTGCTTCCATACGTCGGTCTTGGCGAGCGCCGGATGCTTCTTGACGAGCTCGTTGTAGCGAGCCCCGAGTGCGCGGTTTGCCTTGCGCTCGTCGGCACTGGCTCGGTGGGCGCCGCCCGCTCCTAGCGGTATCGTGCGTTCGACACGGTGCCGCAGCCTCCCGAGCGACTGCGGCAGATCGTCGGCGCGCAACGAGGTCCGCACCGCGTTCATGCCGCAGCCGATGTCCACTCCGACGCCAGCCGGAACGATCGCCCTGTTGGTCGCGATGACGCTGCCGACGGTTGCGCCGATGCCGTAATGCACGTCGGGCATCACGGCCACACCGTGCGGATCGAGGAACGGCACGCGCGCCGTGTTCTGAAGCTGGCGCAGGGCTTCGGGCTCGATGTCCTCGGTCCACAGCTTGATAGGCCGCGCGCCGGGCTCTTCGATGATTCGCATGACGGTCAGCGATTGTCTGGATGCAGGGACGCCTGGGCGGGCAGCACGACGAGGTCGGGGCTCGCAAAGCAAAACGGCCGGAGATCCGGCCGTCGGGGAAACTTCAAGCGCCGGTTTACGCGCCGCCGATGCCCTTGATCACGCGTCCGGTGCCGCCGCAGGTGTCGCACGCGCGTCCGTCACGCTGACCTTCGCCGTCGCAATCCGGACACACGTCCTCGCCGGTTCCCGGTGTCCCCGGAGCGGCTTCATCGCCGGGGTTCATGGTCGATGCAGACGGCACATCGGCGCCTGCGGGTTGATCGGTGCTGCGAATCATGGCTCCTCCTGCAGTCTTTGAGAAGAACGTCCCAACGCTTCGCCGCGCCGCGAACCGTGCGTTCACGCCACGTGACTGACGCTGCGCAATGAACGGTGACGGCGGCGGTGCTCGCTCAGCACGCGCGAACCGCGTTCGGCGGGCCAGTAACGGAGATTGCCGTGCTTGCCGGATCGTGCGAGACACTTGCCAGCGGCTTCGAGCTGCGCAAGCCGCAGCGAGCGTTGCCGCTCGTACGGGTCCCCAGCGTCGGAGGCTGTTGACACGAGCGTACGCTCGTTGCTGATGAACGCGGATAGGCGGTGACAGGCGAGCGCGAAGAATTGACTCATGCCCGCACTCTGGCAGCGGGCACTCGCGCTGTCTGTGCGGAAGTGCATCTCCGACGCGTAGGAGACGGCCTACACCTCCAGCAGGATCAGGGTCCGGGAGCCGGTGCTAGACTCGATCGATGGCGAGTTCACCGCTGCAGCGCTCGACCTCGCGGGTCGATCAGATCCTCACGTTGCTCCTGCTCGTAATCCTGATTGGCGGCTGCTTCCTCGTGTTGCGGCCGTTCCTGACGGCGTGCATGTGGGCTGTGGTGCTGTGTGTGACGACATGGCCGGTCTACCTCCACTTGCGCGCGCTGCTCCTGCGTCGGCACTCCCTCGCTGCAGCGATCATGTCGCTGTGCATCGCGGTGGTGTTCGTGGCGCCGTTCGTGATCGTCGGAATCACGCTCGCCGACAACTCGGTGCGCATGGCGCAGTTCACGCGCGAGTTCATGGAGCAGGGTCCGCCCGATCCTCCCGCATGGGTAGAACGACTCCCGCTGATCGGCGCCCGCGCGTCGGCGTACTGGGCGAGCTTCGCTCATAACACCGCACAATTCAGCACCGAGCTCGGCAAGCTGATCGAGCCCGCCAAGGTGTGGTTGCTGGCCGGCGGCGCGAACATCGCGCAAGGCCTGCTGCAACTCACGCTGTCGATCCTCATCGCGTTCTTTTTCTTTCGCGACGGCGATGCTGCCGTGCTGCGTTTGCGCGCCGTACTCGCGCGTCTGGCGCCGCGCCGGGGCAGGCGATTGCTGGACCTCGCCGGCGCCACGATGCGTGGTGTCGTCTACGGAATCCTGGGAACTGCGGTGGCGCAAGGCGTGTTGATGGCGATCGGACTGTGGATCGCCGGCATCGGTGCTGCGCCACTGCTCGGGCTCATCACGTTCTTCCTCTCTCCGATACCGGTGGGCCCGCCGCTCGTGTGGATACCCGCGGCATTGTGGCTGTTCTACAAGGGCAGCATCGGCTGGGGCATTTTCCTCGCGGTGTGGGGCGCTCTCATTGTCTCCACGGTCGACAACGTGCTGAAACCGCTGATCATCGCTCGCGGCAGCAATCTGCCGTTCGTGCTCGTCCTGCTCGGCGTGTTCGGCGGTGTCGTGGCATTCGGCTTCATCGGCGTCTTTCTCGGACCCGTGTTGCTCGCGCTCGGCGTTGCGCTGCTTTCGGAATGGGCGGTGCTCGCGAGCGAAGAGTCCGTGATCGTGCTCGAAGGAGGGCCGACGCGCGACAGTGCCGATGATCAGCGCGTCGTTGGCCTGGAGGAATGAACGAGGGGCCTGCGATGGCCGCCCCCATCGCCTGCGGCTCGATGATCGTAACGAGGTCGTGGGCGCGGTGCGTTCAGATCGCCGAGCAAAACGCGGCACCGCTGTGCCCGGACCCGTCCGGCACCCAGCCCTTGTTGATCATCGCGCGGCCGACGGAAAGATCGATCGAGAAACGCTGGTTCGCGTCGCGCCGGCCATTGAAGAAACGGTACACGGGAAGCGTGCCGTCGCGGCAGTTGCCGTTGCTGTCGGGCACCTCGACATAGAACGCCGCTGCGGATTCCAGGCTCCACACTGCGCTTCCGTTCTGGCGCACGAACTGACACTCGGCGGCCTCGGCCGAGAAGAAGTGGGAATCGATGAGCTGTGAGGGACCGGCATAGAACCGGCACACCGCCTTCGCGCTTCCCGGTGCCGCCGCCCCATCGGCGTACGCGTAGAAGAGGTACCCTGTGCGCGCAAAGCTCGCGGACTTGTCGAGGGCATTGATTTCGGCGGGGTCCGCGCTCAGGAAGTAATGGTCGAGTGCGGCGTTGTAGAATTCGACGACGGGCACGGTACCCGAAGGCGCCGCCTGCGTTCCCGGAACGGTGCTCGAAATGGCGACGCCGGCGTCGAGCATTCCGGCGCCGCACAGAATGCCTGAACGACAGGGGCTCGTCTTGTCGAACTGGCGGCTCGTCGCCTGCAGGATGCTGACGATGCGTCCTGCCGTGAGCGTGGAATTGCGCGCGATCATCATCGACACGGTTCCTGCCACCATCGGTGCCGAGAAGCTGGTGCCGATCGCTTCCTTGTACGAAGGTTCACCCGCGGTGGTGATTCCATCATTGGACAGCGACACAGTCTTGTCCGAGCCCGTGCCTCCGTCACCGGAAGGGGCGGAGATGTCGACTCGCCGGCCGAAGTTCGAATAGGTAGCGCGCTCACCGACCCGGTTGTGCGCGCCGACGGTGATGACGCCGCTGCAGTTGGCCGGCGCGAACGCCGACACGTCGTCGGATTCGTTGCCCGCGGCAGCGACCACGATGGCGCCGTGTGCCATCGCGTCGTCGACGGCTTCCTGGATCGAACGCGCACATGCACCGTAGCCGCCTAGGCTGAGGTTGATCACCTTGGCGGGATTGGTGTTCAACGGCACACCGGGCACCGGAGCGCCCGCCGCCCAGAGTACGGCCTCGAACACGTCCTCGTCGGTGCCGCCGCAATGACCGAGCGCGCGCACGGGCAGGATGCGTGCGTTGGCGTCGATCCCCGCGATGCCGATTCCGTTGTTGCTGTTGGCGGCGATGAGCCCCGCCACGAACGTGCCGTGCCATGAGCTCTTCTGTGCACGGTAGCCGCCACAGTCGCCGTCCGACAAAAAGTCGCCCTCGTCGCGCGGATTGGCGTCACGTCCGTCGCCATCCCGCGCGCGGTCCGCATCGCTGATGAAGTCGTAGCCGGGCAGCAGCTTTCCCTCGAGATCCGGATGCGGCAGGATGCCGGTGTCGACTACGGCCACCGTCACAGGGCTGGTCGCCGATTGCAGCGTCCACGCAGCCGCGAGATTGATCCCCGAAATTGAGTCGGTCAGGTTCCACTGCTGTGCGAAGTACGGATCGTTCGGCGGGTTTGCCTGGGTGAAGCGGCGCAGCACGGCATCGGCGTACTGCACCGATGCATCCTGCTCGAGCAGGGTGGCGAGATCGACGAGCTGCGCTTCAGACTGCGCCTGCGCGAGCCGCAGAACCCATACGTTGCCGATGCGCCGCTCCATGGCCACGCTGACACCGAGAAGCTCCGAGAAGCGGGCCGACAGAACGCTCCAGTCTGCGTCGACACCCTCCTTCAGTCGCACCATGAACTTCTGGCCCACCCGGCCGCTCGATAGCTTGGCGCGCGACTTCTGCACCACACTTTCGCGGGTGGGCAGGTCCACCCAGAGCACCGCGCGCTGCTCGCGTAGGTTTCGGATGAGCGTGGACGATTCGGTGATCGCCGGAACCGAGACGATGAGCGCACCGGTGCGCGTGGTGCCCGTCAGCGTCAACTTGATGCCCGAGAGCGTCTGGAGCCTCTGCACGAAGCCGTCGACGCCATCAGCGGCGGTGATCGCTCCCGGCGCCGGCATCAGGACGAGGGTCTCCACAGCCTCGGCAAGTGCGGGCGCGGTCGCCGTGGACAGCAGGAGGCTCAGGCAGAGCGAGAAGGCGCGATCGACCATGCACTTGGATAAACGCGCAGGCGCGGGCGATGGACACGGCCGTAGCCGGTTCCGCAGCATCAGCATGAGGGACTCCGTTGGACGGGATCGTTATGATGCGGTGATTCAGCAACTTCGGTGCCACCGGGTGGCAACGCAATCGCTCACCGCAAGCTCCGCCGATCCTTCCCGGCGAGGCGTCGCAACAGCGAACAACCTAAGCTGGAGCGCGCGCCGCCTCGAGCTGCGAGACGTAGGGTCGCAGCGCCGTGACCATCTGCGAGAAGATCTTGGCGTTGGCGGCGATCACCTGACCGCGATACAGATAATCGCCGTTGCCCGCAAGATCCCCGATGAGTCCGCCTGCCTCCTGGATGAGCAAACTGCCTGCGGCGATGTCCCAGGGATTGAGGCCCAGCTCGAAAAATCCTTCGTAGAATCCGGCGGCGACGTAGGCGAGGTCGAGCGCCGCGGCGCCTGGCCTGCGCACACC
>JALYXY010000080.1 GCA_030946875.1 Pseudomonadota bacterium
GTACACGTGAGACTGATTCAGGAGACGTGCACGGTGCTTCAGCATCTCGACGAGTCCGGGCTCGTCGAGCGGCGGGTCGGTGTCCGGCGGGCACGCGAGGCTCGTGACGCCGCCCGCCACGGCGGCGGCCATCTCCGATTCGAGCGTAGCCTTGTATTCGAAGCCTGGCTCGCGCAACCGCACCGCGAGATCGATGAAGCCAGGGGCCACGATCAGGCGCGCGGCATCGATCACGCGCGCCGGCCGCCACTCGCGCGGCGCTTCATCCAGTGCGGCGACACGACCGCCGTCGATGAACAGCGGGGCAACGCGATCGACGCCGTTTCGAGGATCGATCAATCGTCCGCCGCGAATCTCGATCTGCATGGGCTCGTCAGTTGCCTGCCAGTATGCTCATCACCGCCATGCGAACGGCGATACCGAACGTCACCTGCGGCAGAATGACCGCGCTCGCGCCATCGGCCACCGCGGAATCGATCTCGACGCCTCGGTTCATCGGCCCGGGATGCATCACGATCGCGTCCGGCTTCGCTGCCGCGAGCTTCTCCACGGACAGCCCGTAGTTCTTGAAGTACTCGCCTGCAGAAGGCAACAGCGCGCCGCGCATTCGCTCGCTCTGCAGACGCAGCATGACGACCACATCGCAATCCTTGAGCCCCGAGCGCATGTCGTGAAACACGCGCACGCCGAGCGATGCGACGGCGGTGGGCAGCAGCGTTTGCGGTCCGATGACCCGCACCTCCGGTGTGCCGAGCGTCGTCAGGCCGTGAATCAGCGAACGTGCGACACGCGAATGCAGCACATCGCCGACGATCGCGACGACCAGATTGGTGAAGTCGCGCTTGTAATGGCGGATGGTGAAAAGGTCGAGAAGACCCTGCGTCGGATGTGCATGACGACCGTCGCCGGCGTTCACCACATGCACGTAGCTACGGCGCGTGCGGTTAAGATGCTCGGCAATGAGGTGCGGCGCGCCCGATTGCGAGTGGCGCACGACGAACATGTCGGCGTTCATCGCGACGAGGTTGTCGACGGTGTCGAGCAAGGTCTCGCCCTTGGATGTGGACGAGGCCGCAATGTTGAGATTGATCACGTCGGCGGACAGGCGCTTCGCCGCGATCTCGAACGTGGTGCGGGTGCGCGTCGAGTTCTCGAAGAAGAGGTTGAAAACCGCCTTGCCGCGCAGGAGGGGCACTTTCTTGACGTCGCGCTCCGAGATGGACGCAAACGGCACCGCGGTATCCAGGATGTGACGGATGACCTCCGCCGGAAGTCCTTCGAGCGTCAACAGATGCATGAGGGCGCCCTGCGCATCGAGTTGGGGATTACGCATCTGCGGCGCCCCCGGCAGGCTCGGTCGCAAGCACGAAGCGTTCGTGCGCGTCACGCGAGAGCACGATGGAGAGCGCGGGCGAGACGTCGACTCGAGCGCCAACATGGGTCGCCTCGATCGGCAGCTCGCGCCCGCCGCGATCGACAAGCACCGCGAGCTCCACGCGCGCCGGACGCCCGAAATCGAACAGCTCGTTGATCGCCGCGCGAACACTGCGCCCGGTGTAGAGGACATCGTCGACGAGCACGATGTGCGCGCCCTCGACATCGAACGGGAGCTGCGTGCGCTTGATTGCGGGCTTGAGGCCCTTGCGCGAGAAATCGTCGCGGTAGAAGGACACGTCGACGTAGCCGACCTGGTGGCGATGCTCGATCATCTGCGCAAGTCGATCGGCGAGCCACGCGCCTCCGGAATGAATGCCGATCATGCGCGTTTGCGGCCCGATGGCCGCACGCATCGATTGCGCCAGCGTCGCGAGCGCTTGCTCCGCATCAGGCAGGCGCTGCGTCATCGCGGCCCCGCCGCGTGCTCGTCGAGCCACGCCTGCAGGATGATCTGCGCTGCCACAGCATCGCGCCCGACGTGGGCCTGGCGTGCGGGCGCTTGCGAACGCTCGATCTCGGCCATCTGGGTTGTGTACCGTTCGTCGATCTGTTGCACCGGCAGCGAGAAGTCGTGATGCAGGTTCCGCGCAAATTTGTCCGCGAGCGCCGTCACCGCGTGCTTCGTACCGTCGTCATGCAGCGGGCGACCCACGACCAGGAGCACGGGGCCCCATTGCGCAATGAGCTCACCGATGGCGGCGCGGCGCCCCGCCTTCGAACTCTCGTGGAGGGTCGTGAGCGGTGTGGCGGTGCCGGTGATGGTATTGCCGAGCGCAACGCCGATCTTGCGCGTGCCGAAGTCAAACGCGAGAACCGTGCCCTGCACTCGAGGATCTGCGACGGGTCATGCGTGCCCGACATCATCGGACAGTCGGGAGAAATCGATGCCCAGCCTTTGCATCGCGGCCGGCAATCGTCCTTCTGCCGGCAGCGCGAACACCAGGCCGGGATCGGCTTCGACGGTGAGCCAGGCGTTTTGCGCGATCTCCTGCTCGAGTTGCCCCGCCGCCCATCCCGCGTAGCCGAGCGAAACGAAAACCTCGCGCGGACCTTCGCCGCGACCCAGCGCTTCGAGAACGTCCTTGGAGGTCGTGAGGCCGAGGTCATCGGCGAGGGCGAGCGTCGACTGCCAATTGCCGAGCGGACGATGCAGCACGAAGCCGCGGTCGATCTGCACGGGCCCGCCGAAATGCACGGGAGCCTCACCCACCGACTCGTCGTCCAGCGGAACATCGAGTTGCTCGAGCAACGCCGCGAGCGTCATGTCCGTCGGCTTGTTCACCACGATGCCGAGTGCGCCATCGTCGTTGTGCTCGCAAATGTAGGTGAGCGCATGGGCGAAGTGCGGATCGGTCATTCCCGGCATCGCGATGAGGAAATGATTGGTGAAGTTCGAGTCGCCGGCTGCCATCGGGCCAATTGTAAACGCCGGCTTCGAACGGCACAATTGACGCTTACCCCTTCACAGCGCTCAGACCATGACCCATGTCCGCCACGCGCTCGCCTGCGCTTCGTCGATCGTTGCCATCGTCCTGGCGTGTCTCGCGCTTCCCGCGCAGGCGGGGGTTGTGGTGATGCATGGGTATGCGGATTACACCAGCGCGACGCTATGGGTGCAGACGGAGGGTCCCGCAACGATTGCCTTGGAAGTGCGCGGCGAGGACTCGGTCGCGCCGCGGCGATTCGCGCTCGAGGCAACCCAGCGCACCGACTACACCGCGAGCTTGCGTGTTCCGGGCCTGTCACCGGGTCGTACCTATGCCTACCGGCTCACGGCGGGTGATGAAACTCGTGAAGGCGTGCTTCGAACGCAACGCTTCGCTGCAAGGCCGCAGCAGGCGCCGCAGCTTGCGATCGCGTTCGGATCGTGCCATTTCATGCCGTACCCCGACCCCGCATTCACCGCCAACGTCGGAGGCGACTATCAGATCTTCGACGCGATCGCATCGAAGTCGCCCGATCTCATGCTCTGGCTCGGTGACAACCTGTACCTGCAGAGGCCCGATTTCACCGACCCTACATCGATGGCCGCCCATTACCGGCAGGTGCGGGCGTTCGAGCCTCTGCAGCGACTGCTCACGAGCACCGCGCATCTCGCGATCTGGGACGATCACGACTATGGTCCCAACGATTCGGACCGCTCGTACGTCTTCAAGGACCAGACGCTGGGGCTCTTCCAGCGCTACTGGCCCAATCCTTCGTTCGGCTTGCCGGGAGTGCCAGGCATCTTCGGATGGGTGCACCTTGCAGACGTCGACCTCTTCCTTCTCGACGACCGGTTCCATCGCTATCCCAATCGCTACCCGAACGTACCGGAGAAATCGATGTTCGGCGCACCGCAATTCGAGTGGCTGAAGGAGGCGCTGCTATCGTCGACCGCGCGCATCAAGGTGGTGGCGAACGGCAGCCAGATGTGGAATCGCGCGAGCCGCTTCGAAGGGCTGCACCAGTTTCCCGACGAGCAGAAGCGTCTGGCGCAGTGGCTCGTGGAGCAGAAGATCGATGGTGTCGTGTTCCTCAGCGGCGATCGCCACTTCGGCGAGCTCCTGCGCATCGAGCGCGCGGGTACGTATCCGGTCTACGAATTCACGTCCTCGCCGCTCACGTACCGGGCCGCAGAGAATCTCGACGCCACTGAACGCAACAATCCGGACGTCGTGCAAGGCACGCTGCGCACGCAGCGGCAATTCGGAATGCTGCGCGTGACCGGCCCTTCGAACGCCCGCATGCTGGCCTTCGAGTCATACGACAGCAATGGCACCTTGCTGTGGCGTCATGCGATCGCCGCAGCGGACATCAGAAACGCGCGTCCACCGGCTGGCGGCGAACGCTAATCTTCTTCGTGCTTGCGATGCCTCTGGTACTCCTCGGCGAGCTTGTGCTGTCGCTGCGGAGGTGCTGGTTCGTAGTGCGAGAGCGCCATCGACCAGGAACCGTGCCCTCCCGTCACTGACTTGAGTCGCGCCGAGTACCCGGCGAGCTCGGCCAGAGGTGCCATCCCGCTGATGGCGAGGGTGCCCGGCTGCGTCGCACGGGTGCCCGTCACCTGCCCGCGACGCGCCGAGAGATCGCCGGCCACGTCTCCCGTGCTGCTCTCCGGGCACGTGACCTCGACGCTGACGATAGGCTCGAGCACGATGGGACGTGCCTTTTCAATGGCGTTGAGAAAGGCTTTCCTGCCCGCGGACACGAACGCAACCTCTTTGGAGTCGACGGCGTGATGCTTCCCGTCGATGATTACCACGCGCACGTCGTGCAAGGGAAAGCCTGCAATCGCGCCGGTCACAAGAACCTGCTCGACGCCCTTCTGCACTGCGGGCATGAACTGGTGCGGAATCACGCCACCCTTGGTCGCATCGACGAACTCGAACCCTGCACCGCGCGCCAGCGGCTCCACGCGGAGTGAAACCTCTCCAAACTGGCCCGCACCACCCGTCTGCTTCTTGTGCCGGTGAAAGCCGTCAGCCGGGGCCGTGATGGTCTCGCGGTACGGGATGCGCGGCGGACGCGTATCGACTTCGACCCGAAACTGCGTAGACATGCGCTCGAGGACCGAGCGCAAGTGCAGGTCGCCCAGTGCGCGCAACACGGTTTCGTTGGACGTCGCGTCGTGCTCGAGCGCCAGCGTCGGGTCCTCCGCCATCATGCGATGCAGCACCTCCGAGATCCGCTGCTCATCGCCACGTTTTTTGGGCGTGATCGCCACGCCCTGCATCGGTGTTGGAAACTGCAGCGGGCGCATGTGAATGTGATCTTCGTCGTGCGAATCGTGCAGCACGCAGTCGAATGCCACCTCCTCGACCTTGGCCACTGCGGCGATCTCTCCGGGTCCCGCTGAATCGATCTCAACCGTCTTCGCTCCCTGCAACATGAGGAGGTGCCCCACCTTGAACGGCTTGCGGCCATCACCCACGAAGAGTTGCGTATCGCGTGTGACAGTGCCCTGGTGCACGCGAAAGACGCCGAGCTTGCCTACGAACGGATCGATCACGACCTTGAACACATGGGCAAGCACGTGCTTGCTCGCATCCGGCTCCGACCGAAACTCGGACGCACTCGCGCCTTCGCCCTTGTAGAAGAGGGGCGGATTGCCTTCGGTGGGGTTCGGCAGAAGCTTGACCGCGATATCGAGCAACTCCTGGACGCCGGCGCCGTTCTTCGCGCTCACGAAGCACACCGGAACGAGGTGCCCCTCGCGCAGCGCCTTTTCGAATGGCGCGTGCAGCTGTTGCGGCTCGATTTCTCCCTGCTCCAGATACAGCGACATCAAGGCCTCGTCGACCTCCACCACTTGATCGACCAGCGCACGATGCGCGGCCTCGACGGTGGAAAAGTCCGCATCACCGGCCGGAGTGAAGAAGCAATCCACGACCCGTTTGCCGCCGTCTGCAGGCAGGTTGATGGGCAGGCATTCGCGTCCGAACGTGTTCTGTATCGCGGCGAGAACGCCGGGCAAGTCGACGTTCTCGGCGTCGATCTTGTTGACGATGATGAGACGGCACAATCGCCGATCGCCTGCCCACTCCATCATCCGCGAGGTGATCATTTCGATGCCGGCCTGCGCATTGACGACGACGGCAGCAGTCTCGACCGCGTCGAGCGCGCCGATCGCCTGACCGATGAAGTCCGGAAAGCCCGGCGTGTCGATCAGGTGGACGCGAGTGCCCTCGGCCTCGAGATGCAGCACCGAGGAGCGCAGCGAATGCTGGAATGTCTTTTCCAGCGCGTCGAAGTCGCTGACGGTGGTTCCCCGCTCGACCGTGCCCGCGCTCGCGATGGCGGCGCACTTGAGCAGCAGCGCTTCGGCGAGGGTCGTCTTTCCCGATGCGCCGTGACCTACCAGGGCAACGGTGCGGATGTTCTGCGTGGCGAATGGCCGCATGCCTTGTTCCTCCCGGGACGAGACATGAATTTACCCCTTAGCGAGGACCCGTGCCAGACAACCTCTCGGGTCACCTGGATACGGGCATATAGCCCATGAACCGGCAGCCCGCGCGGCGTCGCATGAGCGGCCGGCTTCGCGCGAACGTCGGGCGCGCTACGCCATGCGGGTAGGAAGGAATTCGAGCGCGAGGCCGTTGTTGCACCAACGCTCGCCGTTCGGAGGCGGTCCATCGTCGAACACGTGGCCCTGATGCCCGCCGCAGCGCACGCAATGGTATTCGGTGCGCGGCAGGATCATCTTGAAATCACGCTTCTGGGCGAGGTGACCTGGAATGCTCGTCACGAAGCTCGGCCATCCTGTGCCACTGTCGAACTTCATGGCGGAGCTGAAAAGCGGTAATCCACAGCCCGCGCAGGCAAACACGCCGGGCCTTTTTTCATCGTTCAGCGGGCTCGAGAACGGCCGCTCGGTGCCTTCCTCGCGCAGCACGTCGTAAGCGGCCGGGGACAAGGCGCGGCGCCATTCGTCCCGCGACCGGGTCAGGACCTCGGTCGGCTGCGGCACCGCCTTGCCCTTGGGCAGCAGCGCCTGCCACTGGCGGCGCGTTTCCTCGAGCGCCTGCGGGGTCAAGGCGGCGTTCGCCGCACCGGCTCCACGCGTGACGCACAGGGCCAGCGCTCCGGTGATTGTATGCAGAAAATCGCGGCGTTCCATGATGATCTCCTTTGCTCGTTTTGCCTTGGTCGTTGCGGTCGATGCAACGCTTACGCCTTTTCCACGATCTGCCTGCGGCCGCGAAGCACCACCAGGCCGTAAAGTGCGGCGTTCACGATGATCACTACGGCGCCGAGCGCAAGCTGGATGCGCGGTGTCAGCCCGGCAGGATAAAGCAACGGCATCAGATAGTGATCGACGAATCCTCCGCTGTACCCGTCCTGACCCGCCCTACCGCGCAGATGCTGCTCCAGAGGCGTGAGCGGGCACGTCCAGGCGTTCAGTTCGACGAGCGCGGCCCATCCCAGGGCCGGGACGTGCAACACAGCGACCCACGGAACGCGGGCGACGATGAGCGCCCCCAGCAGCGCGAACAGAACGAAGCCGATGTGAGCGAGCACGACCATGTCGGCCAAAAGTCGGTAGGTCACGTTGAATCCATCACAGGCGGGCACGTTGCGCCTCAACGTAGGAGACGTCCTACAACGCGCGAAGAAATGTCTTACCGGGCACTCAGCCGAGGCCGATGGCTGGCGTATCCCTTGCCGGTCATCATCGCTTCACCACGCAATGCCAGCAGGAGGAAACGTGCCTGAAACCCGATTGACGAGCATTCCGCAACGTTCGCGCGTCGTGTTGCTCGGGATTATCGGCGCCGACGACCTGCTGGGCATCGAAGTGGTCGATCGCGATGACAACGTGGTGGGGCAGCTGCACGACATCCTGCTCGATCTGAGACGTAATCGCATCGCGTATGGAGTGATTGAGCTTCGCCGCCCCCGTAAGGACGGCGAGCGCCTCGTGGCAATTCCGTGGAACGCGCTCTTTCAGGACGGGGACGGTGGTCGATTCTCGATCAACTCACCCCGGGACCGGATCGAAGAAGCGCCCTTGCTGCCGTCGGAGCTTGCCACGAAAGGGTTGGACGGTGAAGTTGCCGTGTTCGCTCACTCATATTTCGGTACACGGCCTTACTGGGAGCACGGCACCCAGCTTTGTTGATGCGGCTCCGAAAGAGTCCGCAAATATTGATGAAAAAAAACACGCGCATCTCGGTGCCGCGCCGGGTGGTGCTACCGCTCGCAGCGGCAGCATTGCTTGGGGCCTGCGACGCCAGCACCCCGACTTACAAGACCACCAACGTGGTGCCCGGCAAGGCCAGGAGCACGGCGGCAGATCGGGCGCGACCTGCTGCGACGCGCAGGCTGGATGACGATCGCGCCTCTGCGACGGGCAAGAGCAAGAACGCCATGCAGCGTTCAGCAGCCAGGGCGAGCCAGGCCTGACGGCCGCAACGCGCCGCACGCGTGGCGCAGGGTGACCTGCGCCGGCAGTGCGTCAGGCGGCGACCGACAGCATTTCGCGAAGCTGCCGGAGGAGTTCCTGCTCCTGGTAGGGTTTGCCGAGGTACAGGTCGACCCCCAGCTCGCGCGCCCGATTGCGGTGTTTCTCCGCGGTGCGCGAAGTAATCATCACGACGGGAATGCTGGCCAACCGCGCGTCGGACTTGATGGTCTTCATGAACTCGAAGCCGTCCATGCGCGGCATTTCGATGTCGAGCAGGATCACGTCGGGCCGGCGCTCCTCCAGCCGCTGCAGGGCTTCGAGTCCGTCTTTCGCGGTCACGACGTCGAAACCCTCGCGTGCGAGCAGGCGGCCCGTTATCTTGCGCACCGTCAGCGAATCGTCCACCACCATCGCCAGGGGCAGGCTCACCGTCGCTTGCGGCTGACGCAGCGACGCGACGCGTCCCTCGGCAAACGGATTGAAGTCCGGTATGTCGGCGCGCTGCGCGAGCTGCACGGGATTGATGATAAGCACGATCTCGCCGCTTCCGAGTACGGTCGCGCCCGCGATCCCCGCCACGCGAGCGAGCTGCGGGCCGATGTTCTTCACCACGACTTCCTGATTGCCGATCATCTCGTCCACGTGCACGGCCGTGATGCCCTGGCCGCTGCGGAGCAGCAGAACCGAATTGAAGCGGCTCGTTGCGGGACTGTGCTCCGTATCGCCGAGCAGTCGCGGCAGATAGTGGAAGGTATAGGAGCGGCCTTGCCAGTTGAGCTGGCGACTGGAATACAGCTCCACAAGCTTTTCGGCCTTCACCTGCTGCACCTGCTCGACCATCGGCGCGGGCAGCGCCCACAGTCGCCCGCTCGCGCGCACGAGCACAGCCTGTGCAACCGCCAGCGTCAGGGGAAGATAGAGCACGAAGCTTGTACCCCGGCCAGGTTGCGCCGACACCTCGACGCGGCCACCGAGCGCCGTAATCTCCGAGCGCACCACGTCCATCCCGATTCCACGGCCCGAGACGTGGGTAACGCGTGACGCTGTCGAAAACCCCGGTTCGAAGATGCATTCGACGAGCTGTGCCTCGGTGGGTTGAGCCTCTGCGGCGAGCCGTCCCTGTGCCACGGCACGTGCACGGATGCGCTCGAGATCGAGACCGCCACCGTCGTCGGTCAGCTCGATCGCAATCTCGTTACTGACCTGGCGGACCGTCAGCGTGATTTCACCCGTGGCGGCCTTGCCAGCCGTTGTTCGCACATGCCGCGGCTCGATGCCATGGTCGACCGCGTTGCGCAGCAGATGCTCGAGCGGGCCGACGAGCTTTTCGAGCACCGACCTGTCGAGCTCGACCTGGGTGCCACGGATGTCGAGGTTGACGCGCTTGTCGAGCTCCTTCGAAACCTGCCGCAGCACGCGGTACAGGCGCTCGGACAGGCTTCCGAACGGGACAGTGCGGATGGAGAACAGCTGCTGCTGCATCTCGCGCGAAAGTCGCGATTGGGAGAGCAGCGCGGCGTCCGCGTCGTCGACGTTACGCAGCAAGGCCTGCTGCACGGTCGAAACGTCGTTGATGCCCTCGGCGAGCGAGCGTGTGAGCTCCTGAAACCGTGTGAAGCGGTCGAACTCGAGCGGATCGAACTCGATATCGGCTTCATGGCGCAAGGATAGATGCGATTGAATCTGCGACTCGGCCTGGATCTCGATCTCGCGCACTTGCGCCCGCATGCGAATCACGCTGTTGGTGAGCTCAAGCAGGTTCGCCTTGAGCGCGCGCAGCTCTCCCTCGACGCGGCCGCGCGCAATGGTCACCTCGCCGGCTTCGTTGACGAGCCTGTCGATCACGTCGGCTCGCACGCGCAGCATGGCGCGCTGCGTGGCTTCTGACTCGGTCGCCACGTTGGCGCTGCCAGCAGCCACCGCTTCGTCCCGCCCAGCCACAGCAGCCAGCGGCACGACCACGCCCGTGGCCACGGCGGCATCGACCTGCCGTTGCGATGAAACTGACGCGAGCGGAGTGACCAAAGGACTCGTGAGCGCCTGCGCGACAGCGCTCTCGAACCAAGGCAGCGCGATGTTGCTGCGTCCTTCCTTCAGCGCGTCGAGCACGAACGCCAGCCGATCGAGGTCGACGTCCAGCGCCTCGAAGAGCTCAGTCGTGCCCGGCGCGAGATCCTCGCCACGCAACAGGCGCGATTCCATGCGATGTGCGAGCTCGCCGAGACGCATCGCACCGGCCATTCTGGCGCTGCCCTTGAACGTATGCAGCGTCCGGCGAAGCCCGCCTGCATGCTGGCGATCCTCAGGATTGCGCCGCCAGTGCCTCAGCTGCTCACCCGCCTGCGGATAAAGCTCCTCGGCTTCCTCCAGGAAAATCGGCAACAGCTGATCGTCCAGGTCGTCCGCGATCTCCTCGAGCGGTGTCTCTACCGCAGCCGGCATCTGGGGCAGCGGATTGACTTCGATGTCCGGCGCCGCCGGCTCTGCGGCGATTGCAGTGTGGAGCTCCGGGACACCCAAGATGGGATGGCTTGCCTCCTCAGTCGCTGGCGGAACGTGCTCCGTCCCTGCGGCTGCGGCAGGCTCCGTGACATCAGCTGCGAATTCACCGGTCGAAGCGAAGGCGTCGACCGCGAAGGTCGGCGACGGAATGTCGGGCTCGACCTGAGGCAGTTCGGAGTCCGCCGAAAGCAGATCGATACCCTCATCCCGCGTCGTAACCTGCGCGGCTTCGGGCCTCGCGTCCGTGCTGTCAGACAAAAAGGGAACCAGCTGCGCGGGCGCGTGGAGCGCGGGTACAAGATCTACTTCGCTCGCCTGCGGACCTTGAGCGCTCTGGCGCACCGCATCGAGTTGCGCCTGCACGCCTTCGACGTCCAACTCATCGGCTTCCGTGAACGGCAGCCGGGCACGCAGGCGCCCGGCGAGCCTCGTCAGCAGTTCGACCGCCGAGGCGATCGCCGCCTGCGCCGTCTCCGACACGCCATCGGCATTGCGCTGCTCGAGCGCGAGGAGGCACTGCTCCAGGGCCTTGGCGGCAGGAGGCAGAAGCGCAAAGCCGACCGCGCGATGAATTCCGCACAGCGTATGGCTCGCGCGAATCATCGGCGCGGACACCTGAGCTTCGGGATCGAATTGCAGCACCTCGAGCTCGTGGGCGAGCGTTGTCAGATGCTCGTCTGATTCGATGATGAGTATGTCGTACAGCGCTCGCGACAGACTCACCGTACCGATCGTCACCTGCTCGTCGCCGTCGAGCGCGACCTGCTGCGCATGATCGGTCCACTGCTGCAAGTCGATGACGGGCAGGGGCTCGAGATCGTCCGTCGCAGCGGGGACCGCACCTTCATCGGACTCCGGACCTCCCGCGATGAGCGTGAGATAAGGCGTGTGACCGGGCGGCGCCGCAGCCACGATCTCCTCGACCGATTCGATCGTGTCGCGCATCGCGACGTCGATGTCCTCCAGTGCAGCCGCCTCGTCGCGTTCCGCCTGCTCGCAAACCACGGACACTTCGATCGGTGCTTCGCCTGAATCCGGCAACTCGAGATCGATCGGGAGATCGGCCGACCAGGCGTGCTCGTCAACGCCGGGTATCTCGAATACCGGCGGAAGCGCTTCCTCGGCAGCGGCGTCGAAAGTCTGGACCGGTGTTGCCGCGCCTGCCGGCTCGGCCATGAACTCGAAGGAGAGGAGTGGCAGGTCGGCTTCGTGGTTCACGTCCGGCTGCAGGTGCTCACGCTCCTGCTCGAGCGGCTTCTCGTCGGGGGTTTCATCGGACATTCCGAAGGCGTCGAACGGCACGGCTTCGGACGGCTGCAGGTCGGTTGCAGCGACGGGCGCTCCTGCGGCCGCGAAAGCCGCAATGCGTTCGGACAGCGGCGAGTGCGCAACCGCTCCCTCGGCATCGCGAAGTGCAGAATCGACGTCCCTGTACGCGGCCAGCACGGAGGCCAGTGCCTCCGCATCGGTCAGCTCGCCCGCTGCCTCCTGGGAACTGCTCGCCACAGGAACGGCATCTTGCGGTTCGATGGCCGCGGTAACGGTACTGGCTGCCGGTTGCGCAGGCGCCGCGATCTCCAAGGGCGGTCTGTCGAGCTGGGTCGGGGAAGCCGCGACGAGCTCGAGTGGCACGACAGGGGGAGCGATCGTTACCGCTGGCGCTGCTTCGCGCCCCTTCAACACGGATTCGCGGCCCCGCGGCAACTCCGCTTCGACTGCGCGGATCGCATCATGAATGCGTGCAGCGTCCGGTTGAAGACGGTGCTGCTCCTGCAGCTGCGCGACCCACCCGCAGAACGCCGCTTCACTTTCGGCAATGAGCTCGAGAACCGCCGCGGTGACGGGGCGCTCCTCCTCGAGAAGACGGTTGTGGATCTTCTCGACGTCGTAGGCGATCTCCGCGAGCTGATCGAGTCCTACCATGCGCCCGCTTCCCTTCAGCGTGTGGAACTGGCGGCGGGCTGTCCGCAACGCTTCACGATCGCTCGGGTTGTGACTCAGGATTCGGTGCTGCTCGGCGATGGTGTCCAGCACTTCGGCCGCTTCTTCGAGGAAAATGCCGAGCAGCTCCTCGTCCAGCGCGTGCTCGTTCGTGTCCAGGAGGCGCTGCGTCTCAGCAGAAGGCGCGGGCGCCGGAGCCGACGCCGCAGCTTCCACGATCACCGCCATGGCCGTGCCGGCCGTGGCGCCCTGGTCCAGCTCGCGGATCGCGGCCTTGGCGTTTGCAACGAGCTCGGCATCGCCGATCAGCTCCGCGTCATCGCGCAAAGTAGCGAGCTTGGTCTTGAGCGCGTCCCTGGCCTCGAGGTCCGCGGGCGCGCGATGCAGTTCGGCGACGAGTTGGGGCAACGCGTTGCGCAGCTCCTCGACCGCGTTCTCGACCGAGTCGATAGGCACAGCCTGTGCGGCAGGAACTTCTCCCCGCCGCTTGGCCAGCAGAGGTGCGATCAGACGCTCGTGATCGGGACGCTGCTGCTCCACGGCCTCGATGTAGAACCCCAGGCCGGACAACGATTCAGCCAGGAGCTCCAGGTCCTCGTCGGTGATCGCCGTCGACGCGTCAGCGTACGACCCGATCTGCTTCTCGCACGATACGACGAGGGCTTCTGCGGTGTGCAGATCGAGCATCCTGAGAGCACCGCGAACCTGCGCGCTGTCCTTGACCAGCGATGCGAGTTCAGCGCGCTTTGAGTGATCGCGAAAGAACGCATCCAGCACCTGCTCCATGTGCCGAAGGTTGGTCTGGATCTCGCGCCCGACCTGCGCCAGAAGCAGCCGATCCTGGGCACGACGCGACATCTCCTCGAGGCCCGGCGCCGCATGCGTGCTGTCGAACACGCGCGACGCCTGCGCAGCGTCGAGTCGCGCAAGCATCGAGTCGACCTGCTGCGGAAACTCCGGCGGAAGTTTCGTGTAGTTCTGGAAGGCGCTTTCCGCAAGCAGCAACGCGGTCGCGTATTCCATCGCCACAGCATCGGACACGTTGGCGCCCATCGTATCGAGTCGCGCCACCAGCGCTGCCATGAGCTTCATCAGCCCGCCATGGCCCACCCCTACCGCCTGCTTGTGGACCGATGCCAGCGTCTGCTTGAGCTTCGGAAGGTTTTCCGCACGCCCGGAGGTGTATTTGAGCCACGCATCCTTCGCCGTGGCAAGCTGCTCGCGCGCCTCGCGCAGGTGCGGCTGGATACCGACTACATCCGCATTGAGCACCTCGGCTGACGGAATGAGCGCCGACAACGCGAACGCATGCTGAACCGCGTCGACGGAGGGTGCGACAGGCGCACTGATCGCGACGTAGTACAGCACCTCGCGGCGCAGGCGATCGGCAACCTTTGCGGACCCTTCGGCCAGTCTCCTGATCTGCAGGTCGATGCGGGCCGTCAACTGCTTCACGCCGAAGCTCGGGTCGAGCCCCCGCTCGATGATCGCATCGAACATCGCGCCGGTGCTCCACCAGAACGCGCGCAAGCTCGACTGTCCGGTGGCTTCCTCGATGCCGGAGATGGCATCGCGCATCTGCCGCAAACCTTCGCTCTGGCCATGCAGCCACGAAAGAAGCCCGCGCTGGAAGTTGCGCCGCTGCTTCACGAGGTACGCTGCCATGTCCTTCTGGGCGGGCGCGGGTCGCTTCAGCCGCGGCGGAGTCGCCGATAAGTCCGGGAAAAAGAGGTCGGCGGGCGCGGCGGCACGGACTCCGCGCGCTCTCTGCATGCTGTCGTACTCGGGAAAGAGCTTGAGCGGCACCGGCAGTGCGCCGTTGACCAGCTCGTCCAGGAAGATGCGGAGCTTTCGGCAGGCGCGATCGACCGTGGCGCATGCGGCCGGGATATCGGCTGCACCCATCTCGCCCAGCCGTGCAAGCTGGCGCTCGATTTCGTCTGTATAGGCGCTGACAGCGTCGAGGCCGACCATCTGGATCGCACCCGCCGCCTGGTGCACGTGGGTGCGCGCATGTTGCAGCCGAGTCGGGTCGCCGGGAGAGGCAGCAAACGATTCGAGTGCTTCGAGGCTCCTTGCGAGCGCCTCGTCGATCTCTGCCTGAACCCAGGACAGCGGCCCGTTATCGAACGTTGCCTCGTCTGCGCTTTGTGCCACCAGCATCACATCCGCCTATCGATCGCTTTGGCCTGGACTTGCATTGAGCAAGAACGAGGCCGCGTCAGACCTTGAACCCGGCCACCGAGCTGCGTAGCTCGGCTGCGAGCTTGGTGAGCTGACCGATGGACACGTTCGTCTGCTTAGTGCCCTCGGTGGTCTCCTCGGAGATGCGCAGGATCCCCTGCATGCCGCGCGTCACGTCCGTGACAGACGCAGTTTGCTTCTGCGTCTGCTCCGAAATGCCTTCGATCAGTGCCGCGAGATCACGCGACACCTTGCCGATCTCGTCAAGCGCCTGACCTGCCGCGTCAGAAAGCTTCGTGCCTTCGACCACCCCGACAGTGCTCTTCTCCATGGCCGCGACGGCATCCTGGGTATCGGCCTGAATGGTCTTCACGATGGCTTCGATCTGCTTCGTGGCTTCGGCGGAGCGCTCCGCAAGCCGCTGCACTTCTTCAGCCACGACGGTGAACCCGCGACCGGCTTCGCCTGCGGAAGCGGCCTGAATGGCGGCGTTCAATGCGAGCACGTTCGTCTGCTCGGTGATGTCCGAGATGAGCTCGACGATCTCGCCGATCTCGAGCGAGCTTTCACCAAGGCGCTTGATCCGTTTGGAGGTGTCCTGGATCTGTGTGCGAATCTCGTTCATGCCGCTGATCTGGTTCTGCACCGACTGCGCACCCATCTCCGCGGCGGCAAGAGACTGCTGCGCCACGCGCGCCGACTGTCCGGCAGAAGCGGAAACTTCGCTGATCGATTCGGCCATCTGCAGCACGGAGGCGGAGGCCTGCTGGATCTCGCGGTTCTGCCGCTGCGAGGCTTCGTAAAGCCGCGTCGAGATCGACTGCGCCTCCTGAGTGGCGCGGGTCACCTCGTCGGTGGCCGAGTTGATGCCCCTGACGAGCGTGCGCAACTCCTCGATGGTGAAGTTGATCGAGTCCGCAATCGCGCCTGTCACGTCCTCGGTGACGGACGCCTGCACCGTCAGATCGCCGTCGGCGAGGTTGCCCATCTCGTTGAGCAAGCGCAGGATCGCCTCCTGGTTGCGCTTGTTCTCCTGCTCGCTCGTGAACGCACGCGAGCGCGCGTCGTCGCGGGACACCTTGCCGAGGAGACCGAGGAATGCGAGCCCCACCAGGCCGAACACAAGAGCGCCCCACGCCCCAATGCGCGCGCCGCCCTCGAACTGCTCGGCGAGCTTGGTCGTATCCGCGAGCAACCCTTCGGAGTCTTCGTTGACGGCACGGGCTGCCTGCTTGGCGGTGAGCAGCCGGCTCATGTTCTGCAGGATGGCATTGACGCCCGTTTCGTAGCTTGCGAAACGACGCTGCAGATCACCAAGCGCCATCCGCGCATCCTCGTTGCGCACCGCGGACAGCCGCAGTGAATCGCTGCCTTTGAGCAGCCCGTTCGCAATGTCCCGGAAGCTCGCGGTGTCCCGGGCGAGCAGGAATGCGACGTCGGCGTCGATGTCCTCGGACGACGCGAGCGTGTTCGCGTTCTTGGCGATACGCTGCGACAGCACGGCGAGCTGGTTCGCATGATCGACTTCACGGAAGCTGCCGTTTGCCTGGCCGACCTGCTGCGTCACCTGTTGTGCAAGGTCGAGAAGTGCGTTGTTGCCCTGGTTGATGCTGGCAAGGCCCGTCGCCAGCGTGCGCAACGCCTGCTGGTTGTCGAGGACCTTCACCACGTTGGCGTCCACACGTTCCCATCGCGTCTTCACGTCGCCGAGCAGCTTGATGACCGTTTCGTCACGCGGCGCATCGAGATTCACGCCTTTGCTGGGGCCGCCATTGGTCAACGCTTCGAAGTCCGTGCGAAAGCGATCATGGCTGTCTTTGACCGCGGCGAATGCGCTTGCCTGGCCTTGCGCGGCAAGCGCGGTGCTTCGGGCCAGGCGCTGTGAAAGCATCTGCATTTCGGTGGCCGTGGCCGAGGCGCCTCCGCGCTGCGCAGTGGCGCGAGAGTCGAGCCACAACATGACACCGGCAACGGCAAAGAACGTGAACATCAAGGCGAGCAGCCATTGCAACTGCTTCGCCATGGGCAGGTGGCCGATGCCCGGCAATGTCGGCGAGCCAGCCGTGCCGGCGTCTGTTTCGCGAACACGGTCCATCATGGAGACGTGAGACACCGGATCGTAAGTGTCTTCAGCCATCCGGACCTGCGTCGTGGGCATGTCGATATCGGTTGCCGCCCCGGCGCCCGCAAGCGCAACCGCCGGTTTGTCGCCACCGAGCATTCTTGGTATTTTCAACATGGAAGCCATGTTTCCTCCAGAGCACACTTCACTTGCACGTTTGCATCCGAAACTAGATCCCGGCCTGCAGGAACACCGGATCGAGCGCGAGACGCGCGAGATCGATCTCCTGCCAGGCCGAGCCCGAGGCATCCATCCAGCGCTGACCGAACCACGCACGGGGCGCATCGTCCGCGCCAATCGGCGCGAGCTCGCTCACGTTACGCAATCCGAGCACCCGCTGCACGACGATGCCAGCGCGCAGATCCCCTGCGCGCGGACCGAACACGACGAGGCGGCTCTGGCCGACGGCTGCCTGCGAGGCGACCACGTCCGAGCCGATGAATCTGGCGAAGTCGACAATGCTGTAGAGGTTGCCGCGTATGTTTGCGACCCCCGTGAACCACGGCTTCGTGTGCGGCACCGGGGCAATCGGCGGCACCGCGATCACCTCGGACGCGTCGGCGAGCCGGATGAGCCAGTGACCACCGGCGCACGCGAGGCCGAGCCTCGATGATTCGACTTGCGCCGAGGTCTTGCTCGCGAGACGCGTCGCAAGCTCCTTCTGGAAGAGGCGCAGATCGAGACGGGCAGCGCGAGCCATGATCGATCCTTACGCGAGCGCGGCGATTTTGGTGAGGAGCTCGTCGCGATCGACGGGCTTCACGACGTAATCACGCGCACCCTGCCGCATGCCCCAGATCTTGTCCGTTTCCTGACTCTTGGACGTGCACATGATGATGGGGATACGCCGCGTATCCGGGTCCCGGCTGATGGCTCGTGTCGCCTGGAATCCGTTGAGTCCGGGCATCACCACGTCCATCAGGATGAGATCGGGAAGCTCCGCCTTCGACTTGCGAATGGCATCCTCGCCGCTTTCACTCGCAATGACATCGAACCCGGCCTTGCTCAGCAGATCGTTCAGCAGATGCCGCTCGGTCGCAGAGTCGTCGACGATGAGAACGGTCTTGATGGTCATGGCTCGATAAGTTGATTTGGAGATGGCACGTCGTCGCAACCGGCTTTCAGGCTTGTGTCCTGACGTGGCTCGCCACGGTTTTGAGCAGGCTTTCCTTCGTGAACGGTTTGGTGAGGTACTGATCGGAGCCCACCATGCGCCCGCGTGCACGATCGAAGAGCCCGTCCTTGGACGAAAGCATCACGACCGGTGTGGTATGGAACTTTGCGTTCTTCTTGATCAGCGCGCAGGTCTGATATCCGTCGAGTCGCGGCATCATGATGTCCACGAACACGAGATCGGGGTGATGGTCGGTGATCTTGGAAAGGGCGTCGAAGCCGTCTTCGGCCAGGATCACCGAGCAGCCCGCCTGCAGCAGGAAGATCTCCGCGCTGCGACGGATGGTGTTCGAATCGTCGATCACCATCACCTTCACGCCCGACAATGGATTGTGCTCGCCCACGGTGCCTCCTGCATCAAAGCTACGCACGCTCTCTCGTGCGACTTGCCGCCGGCGAGTTTGCCATGCAGCAAAGTGCCTGCATAGAGCATAAAGCTTGCCGTAATGCACGTTTCCGCCGTGCGGCGCGATAAATGCAACAGCCGGTCAAGTTTTATGCAAATGCCAACGGCCCTGGCTGACGTACAGCGGCAACACGTGCCGCACCCGGACACCCGCCGGCACGCTCACCCGACGCTTGCGCGACCGGGCCGCCACTGCAGCAGATATCGGCCGCAAACCGCCACTCTTCAGCGTCCCAGGAACATTCGGTATGCAGGGTTGTGGGTTTCGTCCACATGGTCGTACCCGAGCCGATCCAGAAACGCCTGGAAGGCTTGCTTGTCGGACGGAGGGACCTGCATGCCGACGAGCACGCGCCCGTAGTCAGCGCCGTGGTTGCGGTAATGGAAGAGGCTGATGTTCCAGCCCGTGCTCATCGCGTCCAGGAACCCGAGCAACGCTCCGGGCCGTTCGGGAAACTCGAAGCGGTAGACGATCTCGTGCTCCGCGGCGGGGGCATGCCCGCCGACGAGGTGGCGAACGTGGAGCTTGGCCATCTCGTTGTCGGTCAGGTCATGGGCCTCGATGCGCCGGAGCGCCAACGCGGCGAGGAGCCGCTCGGCTTCCTCCCGGTTCGGCACCTCGATGCCCACGAAGAGGTGCGCAACATCGGGATCGACGTACCGGTAGTTGAACTCGGTCACCGCCCGCTTGCCGAGGATCTCGCAAAAGGCGCGAAAGCTCCCCGGACGTTCAGGGATGGTGACCGCAAGAATCGCCTCACGCGCTTCGCCCACTTCGGCGCGTTCGGCCACGAAGCGCAAACGATCGAAGTTCATGTTGGCCCCAGACGCCACCGCGACGAGCGTGCGATCTTTGGTCGCGCTGCGTTCACTCCACACCTTGAGGCCCGCGATCGACAATGCGCCTGCGGGTTCGAGGATCGAGCGCGTGTCCTCGAAGACGTCTTTCAACGCCGCACATGTCGCGTCGGTGTTGACGGTGATCATCTCATCGACGTACTCCCTTGCAAGCCTGAAGGTCTCGTCGCCGACCTCTTTCACCGCCACGCCATCGGCGAACAGCCCGACATGCGACAGCACCACGCGACGACCCTCCGATAGAGAGCGCGTCATGGCATCCGAGTCCTCGGGTTCGACGCCGATGATCCGTACTTCGGGCCGCACCCGCTTCACGTAAGCCGCGATGCCGCCGATGAGACCACCGCCACCGACAGGGACGAAGATCGCGTCGAGCGGACCCTGACACTGCCGCAGGATTTCCATGCCCACGGTGCCTTGACCCGCGATCACCGCCGGATCGTTGTAGGGGTGGACGAACTCGGCCCCATCCCGCTCACACAACTCGAGCGCGTGGGTGTACGCGTCGCTGTACGTGTCTCCGTGCAGCACCACCGCGGCGCCGCGGGCCTGCACCGCCGCGACCTTGATGTGCGGTGTGGTGACTGGCATGACGATCGTCGCCAGGCAGCCGAGCCTTTGCGCAGCAAGCGCGACACCTTGCGCGTGATTGCCGGCCGACGCGCAGATCACTCCGCGTGCCCGCTCCGCCACCGTGAGATGGGCCATCTTGTTGTAGGCCCCGCGCAGCTTGAAGGAGAAGACGACCTGCTGATCCTCGCGCTTGAGCAACACGCGTTGGCCGAGGCGTCGCGACAGATTCGGCGCGAGTTCAAGCGGCGACTCGATGGCCACGTCGTAGACGCACGCCGTAAGGATCTTCTGCAGGTAATCGATGTTCACGCGCGCCTCGTTGGGCATGAGCTGTAGGTTTCATTCGGGCAAATGATCTCCGTGCAACACAAAGTGTGCAATGTCGTAGAAACCAACAGTTGGCCATTCATTTTCTGCACAATCCCATATGAAACAATGACGTGAATTGAAGGCATGCAATTTGCAGATAGAGTCGTCACTGCCCACCCACAGGATGTTTATACAATGAAAACTCTCAATCGCTTGGTATTGTTGAGCGCGTTGTGCTATTCGACAGCAAGCGTTTCGGCCCAGATTGTCCTGCAATGGGACAGCTCGCCCTGGAACCCATCGTCGCCGGCGGGCCCGTTCGACTATTCGGTGACTGTCAGTGGCGGTACGCACACGGGCTCCGTATGGCCGGATCGCTACCACGGCACCATCACCAGCGCGACGGGCATTGACCCGGCAAGCATCGGGACCGGTACCGGAATACCCGAAGGCCTTTTCACGTACTGCTACGAGCTCACTCAATATTTCTACCCGAGTGAGTCCGTCACGTATGACGTCGTGCCCGGAGCCACAGGGATCAACCCGTACACGCTGCAATTCATCGGCGCGGTGAATTCCCAGCTCGGCACGGGAATCTATGGCTGGCTCAATCCGACCAATGCCAACATGGCCGCCGCCGTCCAGCTCGGGATCTGGGAGACGCTGTACGACGTAGGCAACCCGTTCGATCTCAGCTCCGGCGTGAACCACGGCAACTTCTATCTCAGCAACATCGCGAGCCTCGGCTCCGACCCGGGATCCGTTGGCTATTACCTTGGTCTGTTCTCGGGGGCGATGAGCGGTTCATCAGCGGTGCCGGCATCGTCGGTGGTTCTGCTATCCAATACGTCCGACCCCAATCAGAACGGCGCCGGAGCGCAGGATCAGATCACCGCGGTGCGGGTGCCTGCACGGCAGACGGTGCCGGAGCCTGGAACGTTACTGCTTGCAGGGCTCGGCATCGCGATGGCGATCGGTCGCAAACGAGGGATGCAGCGAGCGATCGAAGCGGGCCCGCCAGGCTCGTCAGGCAGCAACCGCTTCCGCTTCCGGTAGCAGCACGGGGTCCTGTGCTTCCGGCGCAGGAGCCCTTTCGAGACCGAGCCAGACGCAACGACCCTTGGAGTCCCTGTCCAGAGCCGTAAGATACGCGCGGTGCTCCGCCAGCTCGTGTTCCGATGGCGCGATGATGGACAGCGCAAGCCGCAGCGGCGAAGTTGCAGCGCCCGCGAGCGCCGTGATGGGAGAGCTCGTGGCCATGTCGATCGTGAGCGTCTCCTGCCCGCGCGTCATCGCGAGATAGACCTCGGCCAGGAGCTCCGCGTCCAGCAGTGCACCGTGCAAGATCCGATGCGCGTGGTGCACACCGAAGCGCTCGCACAAAGCATCGAGGTTGTTGCGCTTTCCCGGGAAGGCGTCGCGTGCCATCGCCAGCGTGTCGATGACCTTGCCGCACGTGCTGGCGCAGCACGGCATGTCGGCGAGCCTGAGCTCCGCGTCGAGGAATGCGATATCGAACGCTGCGTTGTGGATGACCCACTCGGCGCCGCGCACGAAGTCCAGGAACTCGCCTGCGACGTCGCGGAATCTGGGCCTGCCCTTCAGGTCATCCCAGGTGAGGCCGTGAACTTCGGTGGCCGCGGCGTCGATGTCACGCTCGGGATCGATACGAAAGTGCAGCGTGCGGCCAGTGGGGCGTCGGTTGACCACCTCAACGGCAGCGAGCTCGATGATTCGATGTCCCTGTTCAGGATAAAGGCCCGTCGTTTCCGTATCGAGAATGATTTGGCGCATTGGGTGCAGCTCGAGCTCGTGTCGTCATTCTACGCGCGGGCGAGTCGTTTGGAAGCGGCCGCGGGCACGATCCGGAGTGTTCTTTCACGCTCATGTTGCGATCGCGCCCGGCATGTTTCGCCAACCCGGCTTGTCCACAGGATGTGCAACGTTTCTCCTGTGGTTGTCCCCACGTTGCGCACTTTCGACACCCTGCGCGCGCCGCTCCCGTCAACGCGGGCACATGAGGGTGGCAATGAAAAAGCCGTCGACCTCAGCGGCGGTAGCGTTGGATCGTCGCCTGAATCTCTTCGATTGCGCGCTCGATCTCCTCATCCGAGAGATCGCGTGCTGCACCCTTGCGGTCTGCGAGCGTGAGGGTGCGGTCGACCTGCGTCTGAAAGTCGCCCGGCGCCATGGTGTCGGTAATCGTGGATGGCTCTTCCTCCGCGCCTTCAGGACCCCACCGCGCGATCACCGCCGACAGGTTGTCGCCGTCCGCCCCGCCGCGCTGCTCCGCCTCGCGCAACATGAGCGGCGCACTCCGTAGGATCGGCGTCGAGGTCAGCCAGGTGGCGAACTCCTCCTTGCTGAGCACGCCCCACAGGCCATCCGTGCACAGCAGCAGGATGTCCCCGTTGCGAAGTGGCGTGCGCTTGGACAGATCGATCACCGGATCCACCATGCCGCCCAGGCAGCTGAACACCTTGTTGCGGTCCGGATGAGTCATTGCCTCGTTGGCCGCGATGATGCCCTGGTCGACCAGGTACTGCACCTTGGAGTGGTCCTTGGTCTGGCTGATCAGGGCGCCCTGCCGGAAAAGATACAGCCGCGAGTCTCCGGCGTGCGCCCAGTAAGCGTGGCCTCCCTGCACGATGCACGCGACACAGGTTGTGCGCGGTGTCTCGAGCATCGAAAACTGCGCCGCGTACGATCCAAGTGCCGCATGCGCGCGCAGCATCGTGTCCTGCAGGAACTTGATCGGATGGGCGACCAGCGGCTTTGCTTCCTGCTGGAAGCGCTCCACGTACAGGCGCGTGCAGATCTGGGCCGCAATCTCGCCCCCTGCATGACCACCCATGCCGTCTGCCACGACGAGCAGCAGGGCTTCGCGGCTGAAGGTATACGCGACACGATCCTGGTTGATCTTGCGCGAACCCTTGCGGCTGTCCTGATAGATGGTGAAGCGCATGGCTGCTACGCCTCGGGCGCGAAGACCGGGATGTAGGGGCAGGAAAGCCGCAAGCTCACGCGCCGATTTCCGAGAACAACCGGCGTTTCAGTGCACCGAAAAAGGAGACCTTGCGCTTTTTCGGCGTAATGTCGCGTATCGCCTTCTGCAGCGCAAAGATGCTCTGCGGGCGCTCCAGGGGATCGAGGCGCAGGCACCAGTCGATCACCTCCAGGACGTTGTCCGAGTATTGACCGGACCAGATCTTCTTGGCCGGAACCAGATGATCTTCCTGCATACGAGCATCGGCAGCCTGCGGCGCGAAAGCAGCGAGGCACGCGAACATCGACGCTCCGACACCGTAGACATCGGTCCACGGGCCCAGCCGGTCCGGCTCCCGGTATTGCTCAGGCGCGGCGAACCCGGGCGTGTACATGGGCGCGAGCTTCGGCCTGTTGGTGGTCAGCGTCTGCCGCGCGGCGCCGAAATCGAGCAGAACCGGAGAGCCATCCGTGCGCAGATAAATGTTCGCCGGCTTGATGTCGAGGTGCAGAAGCTTGTGCGTATGCACCTCGCGCAACCCGTTCATGAGGTGCATGAAGACGTGCCGCACGAGGCGCTCCGACATCTGGTCCTGCCGCATCTGGATCTGCTGCTGAAGCGTGCGCCCGCGCTCATACCGCATCACCATGTACACGGTCTCGTTGGCGCGAAAGAAGTTGAGCACCCGAACCACGTTGGGGTGATTGATCTTCGCGAGCGCCCTGCCCTCCTCGAAAAAGCACTTCATGCCGTATCGAAACGAGGTCAGGTTCTCGATCGAGCTCGCGCGCACGATATCGCCCTCAGTCCGAAGGACGAGCGAAGCCGGCAGGTACTCCTTGATAGCGACGGGCGCACCGGTCTCGTCGAAGGCGCGGTAGACAATGGAGAAGCCGCCGCGGCTGATCTGTCGATCGACGCGGTAGTTGAGGAGCTGATATCCGGCGGCGAGTGCCTGATTGGTGGCAGCCATGCAATGCTTTGATAACGCGCGGGTGGCACGCGACGTTGTAGGTGTCGGGGAGCGGCGCAAGTCGCATGCCAGCGCGACGACTCCAGCTTGCGCGATAAAGGGATACCGCATACATTCTCGGCAAGCAACGGCCCAAAGTAAAGCCGAGAACATGCGTAAACACCGGGCCAATCCGCGATGATCCTCAGCATGACCGGGTTTGCCGCCGTCGCGGCCGAACTCCCCGGCCTGTCGTGCAGCATCGAGCTTCGAAGCGTCAACCATCGCTATCTCGATGTGTCGGTTCGACTGCCTGACGAACTGCGCGCGCTTGAGACTTCGTTGCGCGAGCGCGTCGGTGCGGAGTTGAAGCGTGGCAAGGTCGAGTGCCGGGTCACTCTGACGCGCAGCGCCCCCGGGGCAGCCGAGCTCGCCATCGACTTACAGCGCGTCGCGCAACTCGCGAAGGCAGCCGATGAGGTGCGGTTCCATGCCCCGGGCGCGGCACCCCTTTCGGTCGCCGAAATCCTCCGATGGCCTGGCGTGCTCGCCGAGCCATCGGTACCTCCGCAACTTCTTGCGGCCACGGTTCAGGCGCTCCTCGGGCAAGCCCTCGGCGAGCTCGCGGCATCACGCTCGCGCGAAGGGGCCAAGCTCGCGGCCATGCTTGAGGAGCGCTGTGCAGCCATGGAGGTGCAGGTCGCACGCGTTGCCCCCCGCATTCCCGCCATGCACGCCGCGTTCCTCGACAAGCTCGGCGCACGACTGCGCGAAGCTGGCCTCGATCGCGACGACGAGCGTCTGAAGCAGGAGCTCGCGGTGTTTGCGAGCAAGGTCGATGTGGCCGAAGAGCTGTCGCGCCTCGCCGCGCACGTTTCCGAGGTCCGGCGCGTGCTGTCGGCCGGCGGCACGGCGGGCAAGCGCCTCGACTTCCTCATGCAGGAGCTGCATCGCGAAGCGAACACGCTCGGATCGAAGTCAGTGGATACAGAGCTTTCGCAGGCTTCACTCGAGCTCAAGGTGCTGATCGAGCAGATGCGCGAGCAAGTGCAGAACCTCGAGTAGGCGACATCCAAGGGCATGTCCAACAAGCACGCGCAAGACGACGATGATGGCGGCGGCCCCACGGGCAATCTGTTCGTGGTGGCGGCGCCGTCAGGCGGCGGAAAGACGACGCTCGTCAATGCATTGCTCGCGCGCGAGCCCAATATCCAGCTCTCCATCTCGTACACCACGCGCGTGCCGCGTCCCGGAGAAGCCGACGGCGTGCATTACCACTTCGTCGATCAAGGCCGGTTCGACACACTGAGGTCTGCAGGAGAATTTCTCGAGCACGCGCACGTCCACGGCAACTGGTACGCAACCTCCGCCACGTGGCTCAAGTCTCAGGTGCAGCTCGGGCGCGACGTTCTTCTGGAGATCGACTGGCAGGGTGCCTCTCAGGTGCGGCGGCTGATTCCCTCGGCCGTCCTGATCTTCATCCTTCCACCATCTGTTGAAATGCTGAAGGAGAGGCTAGAAAAGCGCGCACAGGACGCACCCTCGGTGATCGCGCTTCGCCTGCATGCGGCAAGGGAGGAGATGCGTCACTGCGGCGAGTTCGATTATGTTATTATTAATCAGGAGTTTGACCGCGCGCTCGATGACCTTGGGGCCATCGTGCGCGCCGGCCGGCTGCGCAGCGCGCAGCAGCGTACGCGACATGCGGCGCTGTTGCGCGCGCTCCTCGCCCCCTGAACCTTCTGGCAGACACCATGGCTCGCATCACGATCGACGATTGTCTCGACAAGATCCCCAACCGTTTCGAGCTCACGCTCGCCGCGACGAACCGCGCGCGGCAGCTTTCCGCCGGCTCGACTCCGTTGCTGGATGCCGACCGCGACAAGCCGACCGTGATTGCTTTGCGCGAGATCGCGGCGGGCAAGGTCGGGATCGAGCTCCTGCTCAAGGGCCAGAGCTAGGCACGCCTTGCATTCGGTTCGTCGTTCTCAAGGCGGTCGGCAGCGCGGGCAGTAGCGCCACCGTTCGCCACCGGGACAAATGGCGGAAATAGCGGAGTTCACGCGGCATCTCGGCCACTATTTGGCGGCGCCTGACGTTGCGCTCGTGGAGCGCGCGTTCGAATTCTCCGAGTCGGCCCACCGCGGGCAATTCCGCAAATCCGGCGAGCCTTACATCACGCACCCGCTCGCGGTCGCGAGCATCCTGTCGCAGTGGCGCCTCGACGCCCAGGGGCTTGCGGCGGCGCTCCTCCACGACGTGATGGAGGACACCAAAGTCTCGAAGCATGAGATCGAGCACTCGTTCGGCAAGCCTGTCGCCGACATGGTCGATGGTCTCTCCAAGCTCGACCAAATCGAGTTCACGTCGCGGGAAGAAGCGCAGGCGGAGAATTTCCGCAAGATGCTGCTCGCGATGGCGCAGGACGTGCGCGTCATCCTGATCAAGCTTGCCGATCGCCTGCACAACATGCGCACGCTCGACGCGATGAATCGCACCCACCGCAAGCGCATCGCCAAAGAGACGCTCGACATCTACGCGCCCATCGCCAACCGGCTGGGGCTCAACGCGCTATATCTCGAGTTGCAGGACCTTGCGTTCAAGCATCTGCACCCGATGCGGTTTCGCATCCTGGCGAGCGCCATCAAGTCCGCCCGTGGCAACCGGCGCGAGGTGATGAACCGCTTGCTCGACGTGATTCGCGACGGCCTGCAGCGCGCGCACATTGCGGCTACCGTCTCCGGACGCGAGAAGACGATCTACTCGGCCTACAAGAAGATGCGCGAGAAGCGCTACACGTTCTCGCAAGTCTTCGACATCTACGGTGTCAGGGTTCTGGTGCAGGACACGCACGCCTGCTACGCCGCGCTCGGCGTCATGCACTCGCTCTACAAGCCGATTCCGGGCAAGTTCAAGGATTACGTCGCCATACCGAAGGGTAACGGATACCAGTCACTGCACACCACGCTCTTCGGTCCCTACGGCACGCCGCTCGAAGCGCAGATCCGCACGCACGACATGCACCGCATCGCCGAAGCCGGCGTCGCTGCGCACTGGCTGTACAAGTCCGGCGGCGAGCTCGACATCGCCGAAGCCCAGCGCGAGACGCACCGGTGGCTGCAGAGCCTTCTCGACATCCAGTCGGAATCGAGAGACTCGAAGGAGTTTCTCGAGCACATCAAGGGCGACCTCTTTCCCGACGAGATCTACGTCTTCACGCCCAAGGGCAAGATCATGGCGCTGCCGCGTGGCGCGACGGCGGTCGATTTTGCGTACGCCGTGCATACGGACATCGGGCACCACTGTGTCGGGGCACGCATCAATTACGAGCAGATGCCGCTGCGGACGGAGCTCAAGAGTGGCGATCAGGTGGAGATCGTCACGGCTCCGACGGCGCGCCCCAACCCGTCATGGCTTTCGTTCGTGGCGACGGGAAAGGCGCGCTCCCGCATCCGGCATTTCCTGAAGGGGCTGCAGCTCAAGGAGTCCGCGGCGCTTGGCGAGCGGTTGCTGAACCAGGCGCTCGCGACGCTCAAGGTCGCGCCCGACGCGATTACGTGGGAGCGATGGGAAGCACTCGCGCGCGAGTACGGGGCCCGGAGCCATCTCGAGATCCTCGGCGATATCGGCGTCGGCAAGCGACTGTCGTTCGTGGTTGCCCAGGCGCTCACGCGGACTCTACAGGGCGAAGAAAGCACCGGTGTCGCCCCTGCGGCCCCGAGCACCGGCAAGCCGGGATCCCTCACGTTGCGCGGTGTCGAAGGTGTGGCCATCCAGTATGCGAAATGCTGCAGACCCATACCCGGCGACAGGGTGCTGGGGCAATTCCGCAAGGGACAGGGACTCCTCGTTCACAACCGCGACTGCGTCACGCTCAAGAAGCAGCGCTCGGAGAGCGATCAACTGATCGATGTCGAGTGGTCGAAGGAGATAGAGGCCGTGTTCGATGCCGGCGTTCGCCTGCTGGTCAACGACCGACGGGGCCTTCTCGCCGAACTCGCCACTGCAATCGCCGACGCGCACGCCAACATCGACAATGTTTCAATGGAGCGTCCGGACGGTGGCGAGGCCCTCGCGATGTTCTTCAGCGTTCAGGTGAAGGATCGCAGACACCTCGCGCATGTCATTCGCGCGCTCAAGCACATACCCGAGGTGCGACGCGTGCACCGCGCTCGCACGTAGAGCTCGCACTCAGGTTCGGCCCTACCAGCTCACCTCGCGCTCGGGGGTTGCCGTGATGTTGTGGACGGTGAGATCGGCGCCGTCGAACTCCTCCTCGGGATCCAGCCTCAGCCCGACGGTCTTCTTCAGCACACCGTAGACGAGCGCGCCTCCGACGAGCGCCACCAGTATGCCGCCCAGGGTGCCGGCCACCTGGGAGGCGAGGGCGACGCCCCCGAGCCCGCCGAGTGACTTGGCGCCGAAGATCCCGGCGGCGATCCCGCCCCATGCGCCGCACATCCCGTGCAGCGGCCACACGCCCAGAACGTCATCGACACGCAGGCGGTTCTGCGTGTAGGTGAAGAGGTACACGAACAGCGCACCTGCGATCGCACCCGTCGCGAGGGCGCCGATCGGGTGCATGACATCGGATCCGGCACACACAGCGACGAGCCCCGCCAGTGGGCCGTTGTGCACGAAACCTGGATCATTCCTTCCGGCCAGCAAGGCTGCGATGGTGCCGCCGGCCATCGCCATCAGCGAGTTGACTGCAACCAGCCCCGAGATCTTGTCGAGCGACTGGGCTGACATGACATTGAAGCCGAACCAGCCCACGGACAGTACCCACGCACCGAGCGCGAGAAACGGGATCGACGAAGGCGGATGCGCGGCCATGCCGCCATCACGCTGGTAGCGGCCACGACGCGCACCGAGCAACAGCACCGCTACGAGGCCGATCCACCCACCCACGGCATGGACCACCACGCTCCCGGCGAAGTCATGGAATTCGGCACCGAACATGCCCTTGAGCGCCGCCTGCAGGCCGAAATGCTGGTTCCAGGCGATCCCCTCGAAGAATGGATAGACGAACCCGACGAGCACGAACGTGGCGGCGAGCTGAGGGTTGAAACGTGCACGTTCGGCGATTCCGCCCGAGACAATCGCGGGTATGGCGGCCGCGAACGTCAGGAGGAAGAAAAAACGGACAAGCTCGTAACCGTTGCGGGCGGCGAGCGCCTCGGCACCCATGAAGAAGCTGGTGCCGTAAGCGACGAAATAGCCGATGAAGAAATATGCAATGGTCGAGACGCTGAAGTCGGCGAGGATCTTGACCAGCGCGTTAACCTGATTCTTTCTGCGAACCGTGCCGAGTTCGAGGAAGGCGAAGCCTGCGTGCATCGCCAGGACCATGACGGCGCCCAGCAGCAGGAAGAGCGTGTCACTGCCCGACTTCAGTGCATCCATGGCATCGGGCAAGCGCCGCTCAGCGGGAGTGGGTCAAGCCGCCTTGGCCTCAAGAATTTGCTGCAGCTCTCCGCTCTCGTACATCTCGCGCATGATGTCCGCCCCACCGACGAACTCTCCATCGATGTACAGCTGCGGGATGGTCGGCCAGTTTGCATATTCCTTGATGCCCTGGCGGAGCTCGTTGTCGGCAAGCACATTGACGGTCGCGAAATCGGCGACGCCGCAGGCCTTCAACATCTGTACGGCAGCACTGGAGAATCCGCACTGCGGAAATTGTGGTGTTCCCTTCATGTAGAGCACCACGCGGTTGCCCGTGACCTGCTGCCGGATCGTGTCCTGAACGCTCATGCCTGGCTCCTCGATAAGGGCACCATTTTACCTTGCGAGGGACGCCTTGGGTCGCTGGCGCCTGCGGCCTACTCCTTCACCGCTCCGGTGAGCCCCGACACGTAATATTCGACGAAGAACGAGTACAGCAGGGCCACCGGCAGGGAGCCGAGGAGCGCCCCGGCCATGAGCGAGCCCCAGTGGTACACGTCGCCCTCGACGAGCTCCGTCACCACTGCGACCGGCACGGTTTTCACCTCCGACGAAGAGATGAACGTCAGCGCGTAGATGAACTCGTTCCAGGACAACGTGAACGAGAAGATCCCGGCGGAGATGAGCCCGGGAACGGCGAGCGGCAGGATGATCTTCACCAAAATCTGCCAGCGACTTGCCCCGTCGATCAGCGCGCACTCCTCGAGCTCATACGGAATGGACTTGAAATAGCCCATGAGCAGCCACGTGCAGAACGGAATCAGGAATGTGGGATAGGTGAGGATCAACGCCAGACGGGTATCGAAAAGCTGCAGCCGATAGACCATCGTGGCGAGTGGAATGAACAACACCGAAGGCGGTACCAGATAGGCCAGGAAGATCGCCATGCCGACATAGCGGGCACCGCGAAATCGCAGGCGCTCGATGGCGTACGCGGCGAGCACGCTGCAGAAAAGCGACAGCAACGTGGCGATCACCGCCACCAGCATGGTGTTCCACAACCAGGCGGGGTAGTCGGTATCGAACAGCAGCTTCTTGATGTGCGCGAATGTCGGGTGATACACCCAGAAAGGGTTGGCGGCACGCGCGAGCAGCTCCTCGTTCGGCTTGAGGCTGGTGATCACCATCCAGTAAAACGGGAAGAGGAGCACGAACAGAAACACGCCGAGAGGCAGGTAGACGGTCACCACTCGCCGCGGCAGCGACACGAGGTAGTTCATGCCCTCGGAATCGGTGGTCTCCGGCGTAACCGCGCTGCCCGCGTCGTCGCGAATGATGGCTGCGCTGCCTGCCGCGGGTGTCGGGACGGCGCTCATCGGTCCTGCCCCCCCTGTTGCCACGCGCGGCGCTGCAGGCCGTAGTACGAGATCAGGATGGCGCCCAGAAGAAACGGCACCATCGCGGTGGCGATGGCGGCGCCCTCCCCGAGGCTGCCGCCCGGGATCGCCCGCTGAAACGAAAGCGTGGCCATGAGATGCGTCGAGTTGAGCGGACCACCACGCGTGAGCACGTAAATCAGCTGGAAATCCGTGAACGTGAACAGCACCGAGAAGGTCATCACGACGGCGATGATGGGCGTGAGCAGCGGCAGGGTCACGTGACGAAATTGCTGCCAGTCGGTTGCACCGTCGAGGCTCGCTGCCTCGTAGTATGCGGGCGAGATCGTTTGCAAGCCCGCGAGCAGACAGATCGCCACGAAAGGCACGCCGCGCCAGATGTTGGCCGCGACGGTCGAGAGGCGCGCGTTCCACGGGTCACCGAGAAAGTCGATGTAGCCGTGAATGAGCCCCATTCGGGTGAGCGCCCAGCTGATCACCGAAAACTGTGAATCGTATATCCACCAGAACGCGATCGCGGACAGAGCGGTCGGCACGATGAATGGCAGCAGAACCACCGCGCGAAAGAACGACTTGAACGGCAGATGCTTGTTGAGCAGCAAGGCAAGCCACAAACCGAGCACGAACTTGACGGCGCTCGCGAGCGTCGTATAGAAAAGCGTGTTGAAGAGGGCGAGACGCGTCACGTCATCGCCCCACAGAAAGATGAAATTGTCGAGCCCGATCCACTCCCCGCCTCGCCCGATCTTGGTGTCGGTGAAGCCCAGATAAGTGCCGAGGCCGAGCGGGTAGGTAAGGAAAAGCAGCAACAGCGTTGCCGCCGGAATCATGAAGAGGAATCCTAGAACATTCCGGTTGTCGAGCACGCGGTCGGCACGTGAGGCGACGCGCGGCGCGCGCACGGTCGTGGGAGCCCTAGCCATTGCGCACTCGCAGACGAACAGTCATCGATGGTCCTGCAGCAGATTCATGGAGTGGTGGCTTACGCGCATCGTTCAACAAGACACGTTGAGTCAGGCACAAAGCCAGGTCATGGGGAGGCCTGTCGAAGGTGCAAGCTGCACGGGAAACGCCGGCGGCCCGGTCCTGCGGCCGACCGCAGCGCAGCTTGCACGTCCGAATGATCAGACCTTGTAGTAGCGCTCTGCGCGTTTTTGCGCACGCTCGGCAGCTTCCTTCGGCGGCTTCGATCCGGATGCCGCTTCGGCCACCATGTTCACCATGATGAAGTCGGCAAGCGTGGCCGCCGAGGCGTAGCCCAGCTTTCCAGCGTAGCCGGACGGCAGCATGATCTTCATGGCGTCGCGGTATGGAGTGGACTTGGGATCCTTCCATACCTGATGGTCTTCATAACGCCGCAGAGCGGGCGTGACGTAGCCGATGGAAGCGGAAAGCCACGGACTCACCTGCTCTTCCTCCATCATGAAGCGAAGGAATTCCTTCGCGGCCTTCGGATACTTCGTGTACCTGAAGATCATCTGGTTGAAGAAAAGGTTGAACTCGGTCGGACGTCCGGCGGGCCCAACCGGGAAATTTGCGTGGAAAACATCGGGCTCGAGCTCCTTCACCTTGGGATCACTCGCGTTCTTCGTCGCGTAGTAGATCGAGATGCCATTGCTGGTGAGCGCGAGTTGCCCGTCCAGGAACGCCTTGTTGTTGTTGGGATCGAGCCACGAGAGCGTGCCGGGAATGAACGTCGAGTAGAGCTCCTTGGCGTACTCGAGCGCGCGAACGGTCTCCGGGCTGTCGATCACCACACGGTTGTTCTGATCGACCATCTTGCCGCCGAATGCCCATACCACCCAGTGGCACCATGTATTGCCGTCGCCCGTTGCATTGCCGAGCGCGAACCCACCGGGTGTGCCCTTCGCGTGCAGCGCCTTCATGAGCTTGAGAAAGCCGTCGGTGTCTCTGGGCACCGAGTCGAAGCCTGCGGCGTTGATCATGCTCTTGCGATACACGAGCGCGTTGCCAGCGCATCCGAGGGGTACCCCGATCCAGCGCTTGCCATCGGGTTTCAGGTACTGATCGCACACCGGATACCACCCGCCATACTTCGCACCGAGATAGTTGCAGACATCGGAGACGTCGACGAGCTTCTCCGGATAGAGATTGGCATCGTCGTTGGTCGACAGGATGATGTCCGGGCCGGCACCGGTGTTGGCAGCGACTGCGGCCTTGGGTCGCACGTCCTCCCAGCCCTCCTTGTCGACGCGTACCTCGATGCCATACTTCTCCTGGAACTTCTTCGTATTCGCGACATAGGCATCCCAATCGCCCTGCACGAACTGGCTCCATCGCAACACGCGCAGCTTCGCGCCTTTTTCCGGCGTGTTGTTCCATTGCTGCGCCTGCGCATCATTGACCCACATGAACGGACCGGCCGCGGCACCGGCCGCGACGCCCGCAGTTGTCTTCAGAAAATCCCGGCGTTTGCTATCGGTCATTCGCTTCTCCTTCGGTGATCGTTGGGTGCGGGACGACAGTGAACTCAAGCGGCAAGACGCGCGCCCGTTGCGGCGTCGAAAACAAGAGCTCGCGTGCGGTCGGGCGCGAGCGTGACCCGGTCGCCGGCACGACACGACGTGCGATCGCGGATGGTCGCCGTCACTTCCTGGCCGTTCACCCGGCAATAAAGCTGGGTGTCTGCACCCGTGGGCTCGACGACGATCACCTGGACCGGCAGCCCGGCGGCATCCCCGATGGCGCAGTGCTCCGGCCGGATTCCATAGAGCACCGGCTGGCCATCGGTTGCACGTGCAAGTGTCGGCATGGGAAGCGTGATGCCCTCGGCGAACACGACCTCCGACGTGCCGTTTTGCACGCGTGCCGTGCAAGGCAGGATGTTCATCGCGGGCGATCCGATGAAACTCGCGACGAAGGTGTTCGCGGGCTGATCGTAGAGCGTCAGCGGATCGCCGACCTGCTCGACGAGACCGTCGCGCATCACCACGATCTTGTCGGCCATCGTCATCGCCTCGATCTGGTCGTGAGTGACGTAGATCGAGGTCGTCGTCAGGCGCTGGTGAAGCTCCTTGATCTCGGTGCGCATCTGCACGCGCAGCTTCGCATCGAGGTTCGACAACGGCTCGTCGAACAGAAACACCTGGGGATCACGCACGATGGCGCGGCCCATCGCCACGCGTTGCCGCTGGCCGCCTGAGAGCTGGCGCGGGTAGCGGTCGAGATACGGAACGAGCCCAAGGATCTCTGCCGCCTTGCGCAGACGCTCCTCCACCTCGGCCTTCGGCAACTTTGCGAGGGTTAGCGCGAACGCCATGTTGTCGCGCACCGTCATGTGCGGATACAGGGCGTAATTCTGGAAGACCATGGCGATATCGCGTTCTTTCGGCGCGACGCGATTCACCACCCGACCGCCGATCGAGATCTCGCCCTCGGTGATCTCTTCGAGACCTGCGATCATGCGCAGCAGTGTCGACTTTCCGCAGCCGGAAGGCCCGACGAGAACGCAGAACTCGCCGTCTGCAATGGCGACGTCCACGCCGCGGATCACGTGAGTAGAGCCGAAGCGCTTGTGCACGCTTCGGATGTCGACTGCTGCCATGCTCTTCCTCCTGCCGACTGCCGCACGGCGCCGCAGATGCGGGTCGCGCTCTTGTACCAGGGGCTCTAGGGCGCCCGGATGCCTGATGTAACCACGTATTCGGGCCGCCCGGTCTTGAACCAGGTGACGATATTCCGTGCCGCCTTCTCGCGCAACTCCCGCTCAGCCTGAGTGGAATAGAAGGCCGCATGGGGCGAGAGAATCACCCGCGAATCGGACAACAGGGGCGAGCCCGCCGCGACAGGCTCCTCCGGCAGGACGTCGAGCGCGAGCCCTGCAAGCGTGCCGTCCTGGACGGCGGCGAAGGCGGCATCGGTATCGACCACTGCGCCACGAGCGGTATTCACGAGATAGCTGCCCGGGCGCATGTTCGCGAGCACACGGCCGTCGATCATCCTGCGTGTCTCGCTGTTGAGCGGGACGTGCAGCGAAACAATATCGCTTTGTGCAAAGAGCTCGATCAGCCCCGCGCGTGTCACGTACGCCGGGAAATCGCCGTCGATGATGTAGGGGTCGCACGCAATCACGCGTTTGAAGACATTGCGCCCGACATGCGCCATGCGCTTGCCGATACGGCCGAGTCCCACGATGCCCAGCGTCAGGTCGGAGGCCCGCCTGATTTCACCCGCGGAGAGGTAAGACCATCGCCCGGCGCGGATATCGCGATCGAAAGCCACAACGTGCCGTACCGCAGCCAGGGCCATCGCCAGCGCATGCGTGGCCACTTCACCCACGCCATAGTCGGGTGAGTTCGCGACCCACACGCCATGTCGGGCGCACGCGTCGGTATCGACCGTATCGAAACCTGCGCCGATGCGGCTGACGATCCCGAGCTCAGGGAGCGCGGCGACCACGGATTCGGTGATCGGGGCGTATTGCAGCAGGATGGCGCAGCATCCGGCGGCGGCTTCCACGACCTGTGCTTCGGTGCGGCACTGCGCGGTCACGAGATCGAGCCCGGCAGCGGCGAACAGGCTTCGCTCGATCTCTACGTCGGGGAAATCGAAGTCGGAGAAGAGGACGCGTTTCATGTGGCACGAGGTGGCGGACGCGCCAAGGTACGTTGGACGCGCACGGGGGTCAAGAGCGGGGCGATAGAATCGTCGAACCCTGCATGGAGTTTCGATGACTGACCTTCTTCAAACGACGATTGCCGGCAGTCTCCCCAAGCCCGGCTGGCTTGCCAAGCCGCGTACGTTGTGGGCACCGTGGCTGCTCGAGGGTGAAGCGCTCGCGGAAGCCAAACGGGACGCAGTGAGGCTCGTGGTCCGCGATCAGACGCAGGCAGGCATCGATGTCATCTCGGACGGTGAGCAGACGCGGCGTCACTTCGTTACCACGTTCCTCGAGCACCTCGACGGCGTGGATTTCGAGCACAAGAAGACCGTGCGCATACGCAACCGGTACGACGCGGATGTACCCGTGGTGGTGGATCGGGTCGCGCGAAAGGATTCGGTGTTCGTTGACGACGCCAGGTTTCTGCGCGCGGAGACGGACCGAAAGGTCAAGTTCACGCTTCCGGGTCCGATGACGATGGTGGACACGCTTTTCGATGCGCATTACCGCAGCCGCGAAAAGCTCGCGTGGGCCTTCGCCGAGATCCTCAACGAAGAAGCGCTCGCGATCGCCGCGTGCGGCGTGGACGTCATCCAGTTCGACGAGCCAGCCTTCAACGTCTACTTCGACGAGGTGCGCGAGTGGGGCATCGCTGCGCTCGAGCGCGCGGCCCGCGGGCTTTCGTGCGCGACCGCCGTGCGCATCTGCTACGGCTACGGCATCAAGGCCAACACGGACTGGAAGCAGACGCTCGGTGCCGAATGGCGCCAGTACGAGAACACGTTTCCGCTCCTCGCCGCATCGACTATTCAGCAGGTGTCTCTCGAATGCGCGAACTCGCACGTACCCATCGAGCTCCTCGCGCTGCTCGCGGGCAAGGATCTGCTCGTGGGCTGCATCGACGTGGCAAGTGATCGCGTGGAATCGGCCGAAGATGTGGCACAGGTCATTCGGCAGGCGCTGCGTTACGCGCCTGCGGAGCGCATTCAGCCCTGCACCAACTGCGGAATGGTGCCGCTCGCGCGCGACGTCGCGCGTGCCAAGCTAAAGGCATTGGGAGCCGGCGCGGCCCTCATCAGGGCGGAGCTCGGCGGCGGCTGAGGCGCGGATCGGCCCCTGCGGCGGCAGCCGGCCGGCTGCCCGTTAAAGGCCGTTTAAATATTTCTAGCCCCGAGCCCAGTCTTCGTGTATCCTCCGCGCACGTGTTTTGTCCCAAGGCAGCAATTAGGCCTTGTACGACTGCTAGAGCAGCGCCGTACGCCGTTCTTCCCTTGAGATCGAAACATCGGCTGGGAGACATCCTCCCGTTTTTTTATCCATGAGGAAGACATAGCAATGGCAACTGGTACTGTAAAGTGGTTCAACGACGCCAAGGGTTTCGGTTTCATTACCCCCGATGGCGGCGGCGAGGATCTGTTCGCGCATTTCTCGGCAATCAACATGCCGGGATTCAAGACCCTGAAGGAAGGCCAGAAGGTGCAGTTCGAAGTCACGACTGGCCCGAAGGGCAAGCAAGCGAGCAACATCCAATCGACGTAAGCTGAGTCCGCTTTCGTCAAAAGCCCGGCCATGTGCCGGGCTTTTTGCTTTGTAGACTTCCGCGGCGAAACGAACGCACGGTCGATGCCCCGAGGCTCGCGTTCGGGTGGCCGCGCGACGAGCGGGAGTCGGACTTCTCATCCGCCGCAACGGACCCCTGGTCGATCTCCGCGCGGATCCTGGTATGCGCAATCCCCCGCAACAGCAAGCGTCCCTCCGGCACTTGCCAATGGCATACGCATTGCTCGATGGTCTCTTTCGACAGGAGACCGTCATGGCTAACAGCACCTTATTCAGGACCGGCGAGCAGGACCCCGTGGTCACCAAGGGACACGGCACGGGCGCGCTCGGACCGAGTGATTCCACAGACAGCGGCAGCGACATCGTCGGTGGCCCGGGGCTCAACGATGAAGATGGCCTGGGACTCGATTCCGGCACCACTTCGGACGCTGATCACGATGGCCCTGGCGCCAATGCCGGCGCGGACCTCGGTGACGCGGATCTCGACAGCGACAGCGATCGGTACGGCACCGGTGAACGTGGCGCGGCGGGCCGGGATTCGACATCGCCCAACGATGAAGTCCTGCAAGAGGACACGATCGAATCGAGCGCCGACGAGAACGAAAACCCGCATGATTTCCTGCCGCGTGGACACAGCGGTCGGCAGACGCTGGAAGCGATCGCCGAGCCCATCGATGACGAGATCGGGCCCGCCGAGGACGACCTGGGAGACGAGGAGGAAGCACCGGGTGGCGGGGAGCAACACGGGCTGATCTCCGGAGGCATCGGGGGGCCTGCGGGCACCGGTGACTCCGGTGGTGTCGTCGGTCCCGGCAGCGGACGCAACCCCGGTCGCCGATAGGCGTTCACCTCACGCTCGGATGTGACGACATCACGTTGCGTCCGGGCGCATTTTCACCCGCAAAATTTACAGCGGGCTCATCCGTTTTTTGTCCGTGCACGCAGCGTTCGCTGCCCATCTGTCGCCTTCTATGTCACAGCCCGGCACTGCCAGTCGCGCCATCCGCAAGACACTACGTGAAATCTTCGGCATTTCGCGATTGCGCGAAGGGCAGGAAGAAGTGATCGCAAATGTGCTCGCGCAACACGACACGTTCGCGCTCATGCCCACAGGTGCCGGGAAGTCATTGTGCTATCAGCTTCCGGCACTTCATCTTTCCGGAACCACGGTCGTCGTTTCGCCGCTCATCGCGCTGATGAAGGACCAGGTCGACAAGCTCGTGGACGCCGGTATGCGCGCGGCGCAGCTCAACAGCTCACTGACCACGGGAGAGGAGCACGCCACCATGGAGGCGATCGCGCGGGGTGACCTGCAGATCATCTTCACCACGCCCGAGCGGCTGACCGACGAACCATTCGTGGCGGCGCTCAAAGCCGTTCGCGTGGCGTTGTTCGTGGTCGATGAAGCTCACTGCATCTCGCAGTGGGGCCATGATTTCCGGCCGGCCTTTCTCGAGCTCGCGGCTGCCTTGCGCGCGCTTGGGGATCCACCGGTGCTCGCGCTCACCGCCACAGCGACACCCGAGGTCGTGAGCGATGTCGGAAAGCAACTTGGCCGACCGCGCATGAAGGTCGTGAACACGGGCATGTATCGGCCGAACCTCAACTACCACGTCGTGCACGTCACGAACGAGGAGGAGAAGAAATCACGGCTCGCGCGGCTGGTACGCAAGACGGCAGGCTGCGGCATCGTGTACTGCGCCACGATCAGGAATGCCACCCTCGCGTACGAGCTCCTGCGTGACAGCGGCGAAAGTGTCGCGGTGTATCACGGCCGTCTGCCAGCCAAGGAACGCAAGCAGAACCAGGACTCGTTCATGGAAGGGCGCATGCGGGTGATGGTTGCGACCAACGCTTTCGGCCTCGGCATCGACAAGCCCGATATCCGCTTCGTCATCCACTATCAGGTGCCGGCAAGTCTCGAGGCCTACTACCAGGAATCCGGGCGTGCTGGTCGCGACGGTGACCCCGCGCGCTGCACGCTCCTGTATGACCTCAAGGACAAGCGCGTTCAGCAATTCTTCCTCGCCGGGCGCTACCCGTCGTCCGCGGAGATCGGCGCCGTGCATGCAACGCTCCTTGCACTTCATGCCGAACGCGATCCGGTGGCTTCCGCGCAGTTGCGGGCCGCGTTGACGGACGTGCCCGACAACAAGGGCAGGGTCGCCCTGAAGCTGCTCAGGGACGCGGGCATCATCAGGCAACGCAAGGACATGCGCTATCGGTTGATGGGTGACGAGGCCGACGCCACGCGATTCGACCAGCTCGCAAAGGATTACGAGACCAAGAGCGAGCACGATCGCGAAATGCTCGAGCGCATGATCTTCTATGCACAGACGGGTTTCTGCCGCTGGCGCGCGCTGCTCGAATATTTCGACGAAACGCTGGATGAGGAACGCTGCGGCAGTTGCGACAACTGCCTCGAGCCACCGGCGCAACGCCTGGCCGCAGCAGCATCACCATCGGCTACACCGCTGCGGGTCCCGCGCGAACCCGCGAGCAAACCTCGGCTGATCGAGGCCGGGGACGCAGTACGTGTGCCCCGCTTTGGCGAAGGTCAGGTGGTCGGCACCACCGACGAGCACGTGGATATCGCGTTTCCCGGTGGCGAGACGCGCACGTTCCTCAAGCGGTTCGTGGAACCCGCCGCGGGTGGTGCACCGGGCGAAGCGGAAGCCGCGTGAAAGCCACCGCTCATCGCGGGCCGGTTGCCGGCGTCGCTGCGGCGGGGTCGGGGTCCGCGGCTGGCCCTGACGCCGAGGAGCCTGGCGCGCTGCCTGTGTCGGCGGCCCAATAGATCACCGTGCGCGCGCCACGCCTCGAAGCATGGACCGAACGCGTCTGACGCATGCCGCGATACTCGAGCGTCACTTTGTAATCTCCCTCGGGTAGCAGGGCGAAAAATGCCGGCCCGTCCGCGACCGCATCGAGCAACGTGGCACCACGTCGATCAGCAACCATCACGCGTACATCCGCGACGTAGGCGCCGGTGCCCTTTTCCGCGAAGAGGAGCTTGAGCGTATAGCCCTGTTGCACGACATCCTGCATCCATTGCTGCTGCTCCTCGCCAACACCTCCCGATACGTAGGGAACATTGCTGACGGGTCCGCGCGGCCCCGGGGCCTGTAGACGCTGTGCGGCCGTCATTGGTGCTGCGGCGAGGCTGGCAGCCAGTGTCATGACAAAGGCGGTGCGGGATAGCATGGTGGCTCCTCTGCTTTGCTTCGGTGTGCGGCAACGCGCGCTGATGAAGGCGGCCAAACCGCTCGCCACGCGACGATGCGTCCTGCTTGGACGTCACGGGGTGGCTGGGGTTCTTCCGGCCGCTGCCGGGGACGCTATCATCCGGTCTCAACCCACCCGACGACATCATGCTCACTCGTGAACAGAACGACCTCCTGACCCGAACGGGCCCGGGCACGCCGATGGGCGATCTCTTTCGACGGTACTGGATTCCGGCCCTGCTGGCGGAGGAGCTGCCGGAGGCCGATGGCCCGCCCGTGAGGGTGAAGCTTCTGTCCGAGCGCCTTCTGGCCTTCCGCGACAGTCAGAACCGGGTCGGCCTGATCGACGAGTTCTGCGCCCATCGCGGCGTCTCGCTGTGGTTCGGACGTAACGAAGAGTGCGGCTTGCGGTGCCCCTATCACGGCTGGAAGTACGACGTCGACGGACGTTGCGTCGACGTGCCTTCCGAACCCGCCGAGAGCGGGTTTTGCAGCAAGATCAGGCTGACCTCCTATCCGTGCATCGAGCGCGGAGGGATCATCTGGACTTACATGGGCCCCGCCGAGCAGAAGCCGGCACTGCCGGAGCTCGAGTGGGCCAGCGTGCCGCCCGCGCATCGATTTATTTCAAAGCGTTTGCAGGAATGCAATTATCTGCAGGCGATGGAAGGAGGCATCGACTCGAGTCACGTGTCGTTCCTCCACCAGTACGATCTGCACCATGACGCGTGGCTCGGCAACGAGCGCTCGGCCAGGTACCTCGCGGACAAGAGTCCGAAGTTCGAGGTGGTCGAGTCGCCCGGCGGATTACTGATCGGCGCCCGCCGTCGCGGCGAGGACGATAGTTACTACTGGCGCATCACACAGTGGATCATGCCCTGGTACACGATCATCCCCCCGTTCGGCACGGCCTCGCTCGGCGGGCACGCGTGGGTGCCGATCGACGATGAGAATTGCTGGGCCTTCAGCATGAACTGGCATCCCACTCGTGCGCTTTCAGATGACGAGCTCGGTCCGATGCGGGAGGGAAAGGGGATCCATTGCGAGATGATCCCCGGCACGTACCGCTCGGTCGCCAACAAGGACAATGACTACCTGGTCGATCGGCGTGCACAGAAGGATCGCCAGACGTTCAGCGGCGTCAGGGGCATCAGCATGCAGGATGCGTCCGTTCAGGAAAGCATGGGGCTCATCCAGGATCGGACCCGGGAGAACCTCGTATCCACCGACAACCCGATCATCATGGCTCGACATCGCCTCATGAAGGCTGCGCGAAACCTGGGCAAACAGCCCGATCCCCCCGGCGTAGCGCCCGAGGCACAGCGTGTGCGCTCCGCTTCGTTGCTGTTGCCGTATGGTGTCGCATTCAACGAAGGGGCGCGCGAGGCCCTGATCGCGCGGCCGGACACGAGTCCCGTCAGCATCTGAGTACGCGTTGCGTCGGAAATTTGTAACACCACGAAGTCGACGACAAAAAGACTGAGGCACGCGATCCGCTGGATGCTTCTCCGCCCTGGCATGAATCACCTTTCGAGGAGGACGCAAGTGAGATTTCAAGGCTTGACCCACACGCTCGCGAGCGCAGCCATCGCGATCTGCGCAACGCTGTTGACGAGCACTACCTTCGCTGCCCCGGTGCGTATCGGCACCACCAACAGCAGCAGCGACGCGCCTCTGTTCATCGCGGCCGCAAAGGGCTATTTCAAGGCGGAGGGGATCGAGGTCGAGTTCACGTCGTTCGACTCCGCTGCGAAGATGATCGCACCATTGGGCACGGGGCAGCTCGAGGTCGGCGCGGGCTCCCCCGCGGCAGGCTTCTACAACGCAGTGGCACGCGGCCTCGACGTGCGCATGGTGGCGGACAAGGGATCGATGCCGGCGCGGTACGGTTACCTCCCGCTGATGGTGCGAAAAGACCTTGTCGATTCGGGCAAGGTGAAAAGCGTGGCCGATCTGCGGGGCATGAAGTTCGCGCTTCCAGCGCAGGGAACGACAACGGATTCGACGTTGAACGAGGCACTCAAGCGCGGCGGACTGAAATGGACCGATGTCGACGTCGTGTACATGGGGTTTCCCCAGCACGTCATCGCCTTTCAGAACAAAGCGATCGATGCGGCAGTGACGACCGAACCGTCGGCCACACGTGCGGAGCAACTCGGTGCAGCCGTGCGGTACCTGCCCGGAGACACCATCTACCCGAATCAGCAGGTGGCCGTGATCCTCTACGGTGGCAAGTTCATCAAGGACCAGCCGGAGATCGGCCGCAAGTTCATGAAGGCCTACATACGCGGCGTGCGCGACTACAACGACGCCCTGAAGGATGGCAAGCTCGCGGCACCGAGCTCCCCCGACATCATCAACATCCTCACGCAGTACACGAACATCAAGGACGCCAAGATATACGGCGCGATCACTCCCAACGGCTGCAACCCCGATGGCCAGCTGAACGAGGAGAGCCTCAAGAAAGACCTGCAATTTTTCAAGGATCGCGGGCTCATCGAGGGCACTGTGAACGTCGAGCAGGTGATCGATCACTCGTTCGTGGCCGCGGCGTTGAAAGAGCTTGGTCCCTACAGACCGAAGCGGTAGCCCGGCCGGGGATTCTTCCAGCGGTCCCGCACGGAGCATGGTTCTAACGCCGCACGTCCATGCAGCCAGTCCGGCACCTCGCGGTGATGCTCTGGAAATCGACTGCGCAGTGATCGGTGGCGGGCCTGCGGGCCTCACGGCTGCCGTTTACCTCGCGCGGTTTCGGCGCAGCGTGGTGGTGATCGACGGCAAGTCGAGCCGCGCATCGCTCATCCCCACCTCCCACAACTATCCCGGCTTCCCCGATGGCATCGGCGGCGAGGACCTGCTGGCGCGCTTGCGCAACCAGGCCCAGCGCTACGGCGCAGAGCTCCGCGATGGTTGGGTCGAAAGCATCACGCGCACACCGAACGGCGGTTTCGAGGTGCGTCACGACGATCGAATCCTCATGGCGCGAGCGGCGATCATCGCGACGGGCGTGCTCGACCTCGAGCCCGACTTGCCGAACGTGCAGGGCGCGATCCGCCGTGGGCTGATTCGGCACTGCCCCATCTGCGACGGGTGGGAAGTCATCGACCAGCGCATCGGCGTCATCGGTTTCGGCCCCAAGGCCCTCGTGGAGGCGCTCTTCCTGCGCCGATACTCGCCCCACATCACGGTGTTTACACTGGGTCAGGACCTCGGACTCACGGATCGCGAGCGTGCATTGCTGGCCGACGCGACGATTCGCATCATCGACGAACCCGTTAAGCACGTGTTCATCGAAGGAGCTGCGCTCGTGGGCCTGCAAACGGTCAGCGACAGCGAGTACCGCTTCGACACGCTCTACTCCGCGCTGGGGGCCAGCGCACGCTCCGAGCTCGCCGCCGGGCTCGGTGCCGCCTGCGATGAAAGCGGTTGCGTGCACACGGACCGGCACCAGCGGACGTCCGTGCCGGGGCTCTTCGCCTGTGGCGATATCGTGCAGGAGACGCTCAATCAGATCGCGGTGGCCACGGGCCATGCAGCAATTGCCGCGACCACCATCCACAACG
>JALYXY010000109.1 GCA_030946875.1 Pseudomonadota bacterium
GTCCGCGTCCCTCCGGGGCGGCGCGGGGCGCGCTCGACCGTGCCCGAATCGCTGGCACCGCTTGCGTCGAATCCCTCCGGCTCGGCGATGACCACTTTCTTCTTCAGCAGCTTCTCGATTTCGTCCAGGAGCTTTTCCTCCTCCGGCGCAACGAACGAGATGGCACGTCCCGAGGCACCCGCGCGGCCAGTGCGGCCGATGCGGTGGATGTAATCCTCAGGCACGAAGGGCAGCTCGTAGTTGATGACGAGCGGAAGGTCGTCGATATCGAGGCCGCGAGCCGCGACGTCCGTCGCCACGAGCACCTGGAGCTTGCCTTCCTTGAATGCGGCGAGTGCTTCCATGCGCGTCTGCTGACTCTTGTCGCCGTGAATGGCGTCGGTGACGAGACCCTCCTTCTGCAGCTGCCGCGCAAGGCGCGACGCGCCGTGCTTGGTGCGCATGAAGCAGAGAACCTGCGTCAGTCCCTGAGAGCGGACGAGATGCGCGAGCAGTGCGCGTTTTGCGTCCGCCGGCACCTTGTACGCGCTTTGCGTCACGGTTTCGGCCGCAGTGTTGCGCTTCGCGACCTCGATGAGCTGCGGCTCGTTCAGGAGCGCATCGGCGAGCTTCTTGATTTCGTTGGAGAACGTCGCCGAGAAAAGAAGGTTCTGTCGCTGCGCGGTGGCCGGAAGCAGCGCCATGATGCGCTTGATGTCGGGAATGAAGCCCATGTCGAGCATGCGATCGGCTTCGTCGAGCACGAAGATCTCGACCTGCCCGAGATAGACACTTTTCTGTTCGATGTGGTCGAGCAGGCGTCCGGGCGTGGCGACCAGGATCTCCACGCCGCCGCGCACGATAGGCAGCTGCTGCTTGATGTCGACGCCGCCGTACACCACGGTCGATCGCAGGTTGGTGTACTTGCCGTACTGCTTCATCGACTCCTCGACCTGGACCGCGAGCTCGCGCGTGGGCGTGAGGATCAAGGCCCGCACCGGGTGGCGGGCGGGGGAGGGACTCGTGTTGGCCTGCGGTGCAAGCTTTTGCAGGATCGGCAGGGCAAAACCTGCGGTCTTGCCGGTGCCCGTCTGCGCGCCGCCCATGACGTCGCGACCGGCAAGGATCACCGGGATGGCCTGGGCCTGAATGGGAGTGGGTTTGGTGTAGCCGGCTTCGGCAACGGCCCGCAATAGCTCGGGCCGCAAACCGAGCTCTTCAAAGCTCGTTGCGTGCATGCATGCTCCTGACGCAGCCTGCCGCATTGCGCGGCATCCGGTCCAGGCAGCGGATCACTGGGTGGTGGTGTGCAAGCTGTCGGGCAGAGGTCCGACAGCTCTCGAGTGGGCGGTGACCGGAACAGCCGCCCGAGCCGCATTATAGCCTAAGTCGCGGATTCCGCAAAATATTACCACTGCAATATCAAGGGTCAGGCTATAATCGAAGGCTTTTCTGCCGCGCCGTCTAGTCCTTCCGACGCGGCGCTTCAGCACGCAACGGCTAAGGCCTTGCGTGCGACATCCTCCAGGCTCACGAAATGTACAGCTCCACCTTACGCAACATCGCCATCATCGCGCACGTCGATCACGGCAAGACCACCCTCGTCGACAAGCTTCTCGTGCAGGCGGGCACGTTCGCGAAGCATCATCATGTCACCGAACGCATGATGGACAGCAACGACCTGGAGCGCGAGCGCGGCATCACGATTCTGGCCAAGAACTGCTCGATCCTCTACGAAGGCACGCGCATCAACATCGTCGATACGCCCGGACACGCTGACTTCGGCGGCGAGGTGGAGCGCGTGCTCGGCATGGTCGACGGCGTGCTGCTGCTCGTGGACGCGGTGGAAGGTCCGATGCCGCAAACGCGTTTCGTCACCTTGAAGGCCCTCGAGCTCGGCCTGCAGCCGATCGTGGTCATCAACAAGGTCGATCGGCCCGGCGCGCGCGCCGAATGGGTCGTCAATCAGACGTTCGAGCTCTTCGACCGGCTCGGCGCAAGCGAGGCGCAGCTCGATTTCCCGGTGGTGTATGCCTCGGCGCTCAATGGTTGGGCGACGACGGACGTGGCCATCGCCAAGACCGGCGTGGGCCCCGAGGGTGCGGACATGAAAGCGCTTTTCGAGAGCGTGATCGCGCACGTGCCGGCGCCGATCGGCGACCCTGAAGGTCCCCTGCAGTTTCAGGTGAGCGCGCTCGACTACTCGAGCTATATCGGTCGCCTGGGGATCGGTCGCATTCGCCGCGGCCGCATGCAGCAGGGTCAGGAAGTCGCCGTGCTGAATCGCGCGCTCGAACCCGGTGAGGTGCCGGCCAAGGCACGGCTGGGCAACGTGTTCGTGTTTGCTGGCATGGATCGCGCACCCGTCGAGACGGCCGAAGCCGGCGACATCGTGCTTCTCACGGGTATCGACGATCTCAGCATCGGTACGACGCTCGCCTCGCTCGAGACGCCCGAGGCATTGCCGCCGATCCATGTCGACGAGCCGACGCTCTCCATGTACTTCCAGGTCAACACATCCCCGCTCGCCGGACGCGAGGGCAAGTACGTGACTTCGCGCAATCTTCGCGATCGCCTGCAGAAAGAGATGCTCACCAACGTCGCGCTGCGTGTCGAAGAGACCGGCGACACCGACGCCTTTCTGGTGTCCGGGCGGGGCGAGCTGCATCTGACAATCCTGATCGAGAACATGAGGCGCGAAGGCTTCGAGCTCGCCGCGTCGCGTCCGCGCGTGGTGCTGCGCGAAATTGACGGTGTGACCTGCGAGCCGTACGAGCTCCTCTCCGTCGACGTGGAGGAGGCGCATCAGGGTGCCGTGATGGAGGCGCTCGGTCCGCGTCGTGGCGATCTGACCAACATGGAGTCCGACAGCCGCGGCCGCGCGAGGCTCGAATACCGCATTCCTGCGCGCGGTCTCATCGGGTTTCAGGGCGAGTTCATGAATCTCACCCGCGGCACCGGACTCATGAGCCACGTCTTCGATGGTTACGCGGCCATGAAGGGCGACATTCCCGAGCGGCGCAATGGCGTGCTGATATCGCAAGAAGACGGCGAAGCAGTGGCCTACGCGCTCTGGAAGCTGCAGGAGCGCGGGCGCATGTTCGTTTCGCCCGGAGAAAAGCTGTACCAGGGAATGATCATCGGCATCCACAGCCGCGACAACGATCTCGTCGTCAATCCGATCAAGGGCAAGCAGCTCACCAATGTGCGGTCCTCGGGCAAGGACGATGCAATCATGCTGGTGCCTCCGATCCAGCTCACGCTCGAGTATGCCGTCGAGTTCATCGCCGACGACGAGCTCGTGGAAGTCACGCCCAAGTCCATCCGCATCCGCAAGCGTTATCTCAAAGAGCACGAGCGCAAGAAGGCGAGCCGCGAGGCGGCATAGCGGTCGCCTTCCGCCAGGCGTAAGCGCAGGGCGAGGCGGCATGATCCAGATTCGGCCGGAGTATCTGCAGTGAGCTCGGCTTCGCAGGTCGCATGAGCGACACATCGTCGCTTTCGCCGGAGCTCGCTTCGCAGCTGGCGGCCATTGCGCTCGACAACGTGCGGCAGGAGTATCCGCACAAGCTCGATCACGTGATGCTCTCCGACGTCGATGTGCTGCCGCCGCGCGTCCTGCATCCCGCGTTCCACGCGAGCTACGACTGGCACTCGTGCGTGCACATGCACTGGCTGCTCGTGCACCTGCGGCGCCTCTTTCCCCAGTTGCCGCAGCGCGCTGCCATCGAGGAGATCTGCGCGGCGCATTTCGCGCCCGATGCAATCGCCGGCGAATGCGCCTATCTGGACCGGTCCGAGTCGCAGGCCTTCGAGCGGACCTACGGCTGGGCGTGGCTTCTCAAGCTCGCACTGGAGCTCGCGCTCGCGCGCGACGCAACGAGCGTTTCCTGGCAACGCTCCCTCGCGCCGCTGGTGCAGCGCATCGAGGCGCGGTATCTCGCGTACCTTCCGCGTGCGGATTACCCGATCCGCTACGGGATGCATTCGAACAGTGCCTTCGGGCTTGCGTTTGCAATCGAACATGCGCGCTTCAGCGCAGCCGGCGCGCTCGAGCGCGCTTGCGCCGAAAAGGCGCTGGCGTGGTTTCGCGACGACATCGATGCACCGGTCGCGTGGGAGCCATCCGGCGCCGACTTCCTTTCTCCCGCCTTGGTCGAAGCGATGCTGATGCGCCTCGTGCGGGCAAATGACGAGCATGGGTTTGCGACGTGGCTCTCCGCGTTCCTGCCGGACCTCCAACGTGGCCGGTGCGCGCCACTGTTGCAGCCGGTCCGGGTGTCGGATCGCAGCGATGCGCAGATCGTGCATCTCGATGGCCTCAACCTGTCGCGGGCGTGGTGCTGGCGTGGCATTGCGGATGGACTGCCGGCGGGCGACAGCAGAATCCCGATTGCGCGCGAGGCAGCAAGCGCGCATCTCAGGGCCGGCATGGAGGGGGTCCATGCGGCGAGCTACTCCGGCAGCCACTGGCTCGCGTCGTTTGCCGCGCTTGCACTGTCCTGAAGCTGCGGAATCTTCGCGTCAGCGTTTTGGGTCGTTCGCGTGATCGGTCGCGCCTGCTCGGGTCACGCACTCGGGGTTGCCCGCTGATAAGATGACGAGATGGACAACGTGCTGATCATCATTGCTGCGTTGTGCGCGGCGAGTGCCGCCGTCGCGGCAGGCTTCGTGCTCCTGCGCGTCTCGGCGATGGCGCGAGGGCGTCAGTCGGTCGATGTCGAGCTCCGCGGTCTCACCATGCAACTGGAGATGCTCAAGTCGCGCAGCGTCGACCTGGAGCGCGATCTTCGCCAGGATCTTGCGATTGCGCGCAACGAGCAGGCCAACGCTGCGCAAAGCTCACGCGGCGAGATCATCGAAAGCGTGACCCGGTTCACGCACATCATGCAGCAGCAATTTGCCTCCCTCACCCAGAGCGAGGCGGAGCAGCTCAAGGCGTTTGGCGAGCGCCTGCGAGAGCTGCAGCACGTCATGCAGCAGCAACTCGTTGCCGCCGCTGCCGCCCAGGCGACACAGTCCGCGCTTGCGGCCGATCGTCTCGCCGAGCTCACCCAGACGAGCGAGCAGCGCCTCGAGGCCGTGCGTATCACGCTCGAGCAGCGTCTGGACATCCTGCGAAACGAGAACGTCAAGAAGCTCGACGAAATGCGTGCGACTGTCGACGAAAAGCTGCAGGCCACCCTTGAGCAGCGCCTTGGCGCCTCTTTCAAGCAGGTGTCCGAACGTCTGGAGCAGGTGCATCGCGGGTTGGGCGAGATGCAGAGCCTCGCCATCGGTGTGGGCGACCTGAAGCGCGTGCTGCAAAACGTGAAGACTCGCGGCGGCTGGGGCGAAGTGCAGCTGGGAGCGCTCCTCTCCGAGATGCTGACTCCGCAGCAGTACGAATCGAACGTGAGCGTGCGACCCGGGACTGCCGAGCGCGTCGAGTACGCGATTCGCCTGCCAGGGCGCAGCGAAGAATCGGGACCGTGCTGGTTGCCGATCGACTGCAAGTTTCCGCTCGAGGACTGGCAACGGCTGCAGGATGCGCTCGAGCGCGCCGATGCGCCTGCTGCCATCGCATCGCGCAAGAACATCGCGAGCTTCCTGCGCGAGCAGGCCCGCAAGATTCGCGACAAGTACGTCGAACCGCCTTACACGACCGACTTCGCGATTCTTTTCCTGCCCACCGAGGGGCTGTACGCGGAGATGATGGCGCAGCCCGGTTTTGCAGACACGCTGCAGCGCGAGTACCGCGTGCTCGTCACCGGACCGATGAATCTCGCGGCCTTCATCAACAGCCTGCAGCTTGGATTCCGGACGATGGCCATCGAGCGCCGGTCGAGCGAGGTCTGGAAGGTGCTGGGTGCGGTCAAGACCGAGTTCGGAAAATTCGGCGAGATCCTGGCAAAGACCAAGGAGAAGCTCGACCAGGTCGGCAAGACTCTGGACGATGCCGGCCGAAAGAGCACCACCATTGCGCGCAAGCTGCGCGACGTGGAGGCATTGCCCGAGTTCGAGGCCGATCGCCTCCTGACCGGTGGTCCCGACAACGAGGTGCTGGAGATCGAGCGCGCGGCTCCCCCCGAGCTCGTGCCCTGAAGACGTGCTACAGCGCTTGCGTCGCTGGCGAGAGCGTCGTGTATTGCGCTCCGCCAGCATTCCCGACGCGCTCTGGAATGGCGCGCTCGCCGAGTTACCTTTCCTGCAGGTGTATTCGATCGACGAGCTTGCGCATCTGCGCGAGCGCGTCGTCCTGTTTCTGCACGCCAAGTCGATCGTCGGCGCCGCCGGGCACGAGGTCACTCCGCTGCAGCGAGCGATCATCGCGGCGCAGGCTTGCGTGCTGGTGCTCAACCTCGGCCTCGACTGGTACGACGGATTCGAGAATGTCATCGTCTACCCGGGCGAGTTCGTCCCGCAGTGGGATTGGGAGGACGCAGCCGGGGTCGTTCATGCGATTCGCGCGCCGATGGCCGGTGAAGCGATGCCCGGAGGCCCCGTCGTGCTGTCGTGGCCCGATGTCGAGGCGAGCACCGACTGGGAGACCGCGGGCATGAACCTCGTCGTGCACGAGTTTGCGCACAAGATCGACATGCGCAACGGCGTGGCCAATGGCTCGCCGCCCTTGCATGCCGGCATGGCCGCGGACGAATGGAAGCACGAGTTCGACGCAGCGTTCGCTGATTTCACGATGCGCGTCGAAGCCGGGGAAGACACGGCCATCGATCCCTACGCCGCCGAGAGTCCTGCGGAATTCTTTGCCGTGCTGTCCGAAGTGTTCGTCGCCGCGCCGTTGCTGCTCCAGGACGAGTACCCGCAGGCTTACCGGCAACTCGCGCACTTCTACCGCCAGGACCTCGCGGCGCGGGCTCGCCAATCGGGGCGAAGCTAAGCGCCGGTTGCGCGGGAGACGATGTCCGAGTGGACCGCAGAGTTCTCGAGCGTTCCCGGCACGGCGCCCCCGAATGCTGACATTCCGAGGCGCGAAACGCAGAAGGCGTCCGCCACCGGTCCAGGCGCATGCCGCAGGAGCAGCGAAGCGCTGACGAGCGTGGCGATCTCTTGCGCCGTGCGACGGGCGCGTGCGGGTTCAGTTGCGTGCCCGCGCTCGCGTTCGAATCGTGACAGCGCGGCGTCGAAGTCGCGGTGGCCGCCGCGCGCGAGATCGAACTCGTCCTGCAACGCTTCGAGCGTTTCGGGCTCGCGCTGCATCGTTCGGATCACGTCGAGCGCCATCACGTTGCCGGAGCCTTCCCATATGGAATTCACGGGCAGCTCGCGATACAGACGCGGCAGGCCGCTCTCTTCCGTGTAGCCGTTGCCTCCCAGCACCTCCATGGCCTCGGCTGCAAGTGTTGGCCCACGTTTGCAGACCCAGAATTTTGCGGCGGGCGTGACGAGTCGCGCGAACGCGTGCTCACGCGTGCCTTCACCGGCCTCGAATGCGCGCGCAAGCCGCATGCCGAGGCTCGTCGCGGCTTCGACCTCTACGGCAAGGTCCGCCAGCACATTGCGCATGAGCGGCTGATCGATGAGGTGGTGCCCAAAGACGACACGATGCTGCGCGTGGTGCAGGGCGCGAGCAAGCACCGCGCGCATGATGCCGGCGCTGCCGAGCACGCAATCCAGTCGCGTATAGCGCACCATCTCGAGGATGGTGGCGATCCCTTGCGCGGGTGCCCCGACACGACACGCGTATGCGTCATCGAACTCGACCTCCGACGATGCGTTGGAGCGGTTGCCGAGCTTGTCCTTGAGGCGATTGATGCGGATGTGATTGCGCTCGCCACCCGGTGCGAAGCGCGGCAAAAAGAAGCAGGAAATCCCGTCGCTCTCGCGCGCCAGAACGAGATGCGCATCCGATTGCGGCACGGAGAAGAACCATTTGTGGCCGGTGAGTCGGTAGCTGCCGTCGCTCGAGGCGCAGGCGCGAGTGCGGTTGCTGCGCACGTCGGAGCCGCCCTGGCGTTCGGTCATGCCCATGCCGATCAGCGCAGCGCGCTTGAATGCAACCGGCGCCGTGCGCGCATCGTGCTCGCGGGCGAACAATCGCGGGAGCCACAGCTCGGAAAACTGCGGGATGTCGGCACCGTGGCGGCGCAGCACGGGAATGGCCGCAAAAGTCATCGTGATCGGGCATTGCGTTCCGTTCTCGACCTGCGCGTGCATGAAGGCTCGAGCAGCACGCGCGACATGCGCGCCCGCGCGCGGTGTCGACCACGGCGAGCAATGCTCCCCGGCGGCGCGCGCGATCTCCATCAACGCGTCCCACGCCGGATGGAAGCTCACCTCATCGAGACGCTCGCCACGCGCATCGTGCGTTGCGAGCTCCGGTGGATGCCGATTCGCGGCGTCACCGAGCGCGAGGGTTTCGGCGCTGCCGAGCTGCGCGCCATATTCGCGAAGCTCCGCCATGAAGGCGCCTGCGCCCTCTGCCGCCATGGCGCCCTGCAGCGCGAAGTCCTCCACGAACAGATTGCGATCCCGGTACGGCTGTGGCTGATTCGGAAAGGGCGTGTCCATCGTCACCGCAGAGCGCAAGCAGCGGCAGCCCGGAGCGTCATCCCCACCTCTCGCCGGTCATCGCTGCGCGCGCGATGCATGTCTTTCAGGGACTCGGGGGCGGGCTCGGGCGCTGCGCCGACTTCGGTCGAAACGCGCGGCATACCTCGTCATGCGTTTCGATGTAAGGGCCGCCGATGAGATCGATGCAATACGGCACCGCCGGAAAGATCCCGTCGAGTGTCTCGCGAATGGCTTTGGGCTGACCCGGCAGGTTGATGATGAGGGCGCGGCCGCGGACGACACCCACCTGCCGCGAAAGGATGGCGGTCGGCACATACTTGAGACTCACCTGACGCATCTGCTCACCGAAGCCGGGCAGCACCTTGTGCGCGATCGCCAGGGTGGCTTCAGGCGTGACGTCGCGTGGCGCGGGGCCTGTTCCGCCCGTGGTGAGCACGAGGTGGCAACCCACGACGTCAACGAGCTCGATCAGCGTGCGTTCGACGACGGCTTGCTCGTCGGGGATGAGTCGCGTCTCCATGTCCCACGCGCTTTTGAGGGCAGCGCCGAACCACTCGCGCAACCCCGGAATGCCCTGATCCTGATACACGCCGGCCGACGCGCGATCAGAGATTGATACGAGCCCGATGCGCAGGCCTGGTTCGGTGACCGTCATCGGAGCGTCGAGCGAGGCTGACCCGGGAGCACCGGCTCGGCTCCTGCGTTGCGCAATGTGCGCGGGCGGGGCTCAATCATCTTGTGCCCGCGGCTCGACGAGCACTGTTTTGAGGGCCCTGAAAAGGTCGCGATAAGCATGCGGCGGGGCGCCGCGCCCACGCTCGTCGCGCGCCTTGTTGATGAGCGCGCGCAAGCGCGGCCGGTCGAGCGTCGGATGCTCGGCAAGCAGCAGATCGAGGGCATCCGGCTCGGAAAGCAGCCGATCCCTCCAGCGCTCGAGGGCATGCTGTCGCGCGGTGTCGATCTGGTGCCCATGCGCAGCACGGTCGAGCCATTGGGCGATGGGCTCCGGGTCGATGTCACGCATCAGCTTGCCGATGTACTGCAGCTGGCGCTTGCGGCCCCCGCGGGCATTGATCCCGCGCGCCTGTGCGATTGCGTCCAAGAGGCGCTCGGGCAGCTCGATTTCGGCGACGAGCGCCGAGAAGGTGCGCGGTTCAAGTTCGACGAGTGTCACCCCAAGATCCTGCAACGCGTGCATCGCGGCCTTGCGGCGCGTCTTCGAAGGTGCCGCATCTTCGGAAGTGGTGGCCTCCACGTTGTCGCGCACAGGCATGAGAGGGTGCAGTTCGTCGGATGAAGCCACGAAGTTGGTCGGCAAACGATGCGCAACGCGCAGATTTTGCCGATGATGCGCACTAGGAGCGTTTGCTATCATAGCTCACGCGTCACTCACCCCTTTCATCGAGGACGCGCACTTCCGAAAAGCACCTGATCGATGACCATTACGCAACCCCAGATGAATACGTCGGGCGTGGCCCAGGCGGCGCGCACAGGCGAGCTGCAGAGCCCTGCGGACGATCGTTTTCCGCTGCCCACGCGAGAGCTCGAGCGCGTCGCTGCAGAGGTTCTCGACGTTGCGCGTCGCGGCGGCGCCACCGCCGCCGAGACCGATGTTTCCCAGGCGGTGGGTCTCAGCGTCACCGTGCGCAAGGATGAAGTCGAGACGATCGCCTACAACCGCGACAAGGGCATTGGTGTCACGGTGTATATCGGTCAGCGGCGTGGCCACGCGAGCACCGCGGATTTTTCCACCGACGCCGTCCGCTCGACGGTGGAGAAGGCGCTGACGATCGCGCGCTACACCGCCGAAGATCCGGCGTCCGGTCTTGCAGACCCTGCACGCCTCGCGCGCGAGTTTCCGGATCTCGATCTCTATCACCCTTGGGACCTCGACGTCGATCACGCGATCGTGCTCGGTCGCGAAGCGGAGAGCGCCGCACTCGGCGTCGACCCTCGGCTGACCAACACCGAAGGATCGACCGTCGCGCGCAGCGAAGCCGAGTTCGTGTATGCGAACACGAACGGATTCCTGCACGGATACCGCAACTCGCGGCATCACATCGACTGCTCGGTCATCGGCGAGGACGATGACGGGATGCAACGTGACTACTGGTACACGACGGCCCGCGCGCCCCAGGACCTCATGTCGGCGCGCGACGTCGGCCTCATCGCCGGCGAGCGCACTGCACGGCGGCTGGCAGCACGCCAACTGGGGACGACCGAATGTCCCGTTCTGTTCGAAGCCTCCGAAGCAGGAGACCTGGTCGGTTATTTCGTCGGCGCCGTGTCAGGCGGCTCGCTCTATCGCAAGTCATCGTTCCTGCTGGACTCGATCGGTCAGCAGGTCTTTGCCCCGCACGTATCCATTCGCGAGGAACCGCACATTCCGCGCGCACGCGGCAGCGCGCCCTTCGACAACGAAGGCGTTGCAACCGCACCGCGCGACATCGTCAAGAACGGCGTCGTCGAGGCGTACTTCCTGAGCAGCTATTCGGCGCGCAAGCTGGGACTTTCGACCACCGGCAACGCGGGCGGCAATCACAATCTCGTCGTCACGCACGGCGAGCATGATCTCGCGGGCCTCATGCGCCTCATGGGCAAAGGCCTCTTCGTGACCGAGCAGCTGGGGCAGGGCGTCAATCCGGTGACCGGTGACTTCTCCCGCGGGGTCGCGGGCTTCTGGATCGAGAACGGCGAGATTGCGTATCCCGTCGAGGAGATCACGATTGCCGGCAACCTGAAGCAGATGTACCGCGACATCGTCGCGATCGGCCGCGATGTCGACCGGCGCGGCTCACGACACGTGGGATCGCTGCTCATCGGCCGCATGATGATCGCCGGCCGATAACTCCGCAGCATCGGCCCATCACCTCACCAATGCTGGCGCCGATCCTCGACTGGTTTCAATCTCTCAACGACCCGTTGCGAAGCGCGAAGGGTGCCGCGCAATGGCTTTCGGCACTGCCTTCCGGCGACAGCCTCGCGATTCAGCGCGACGCGCTCGATCTGGTCAGCCAGTATCCGGGCAAGCGGCGCGAGCCGGGCATCCATCAGGTCGAAGCGCTGCTGCGCATCGATGCGCATCTCGAGCAGGCCGTCGCTGACCTGACGCAGCAATACACGGCCACCTACAGCAAGAGCTCGAGCGTGGAGTCACGGCTTTGGCATGCCGTGTTCGATCTCGTGAAGGCATTCACGGCCGCCTATCAGCTTGCGCTCAAGGCGGGCTATCCGCACGCTGAAAACAAGCGTTGGCGGGCGATCCTGCCGTGGGTGCTGGTTCGGCTTGCGCATTACAAGAGCATCGATGGCAAGTTTCGCCTGTTCCGGTATGGGCAGTGGATTCCGGCGCAATGGCGCGAGCTGCACGAGCTGTACGAGTTCGCGCGCATGCGCGGCTGGCAGCGTGAGCAACTGGTCTTCGGCTCTGCGCCGTTCTCTCGTCCCGGGGTGTGTGTCGAGCAGGAGTATCTCCAGACGCTGCTTCTGATGCGTCTCGATTCGGGCAACTTCACGCCCGATCAGGTGGAATGGGTTTCACGACAGGTGGAAGATTGGGCGCCCACGCTCGCGCTCGTGCCACCGCCCGGGAGCGGCGCGAGCTTCTATGTCGACCTCAACGGGACGACCGGCTTGCGGCGACTCGATCGACCCCATGCGGGTGGGCGGATCCTGTTCCTCGATGCCGGACCGGTGCACCAGCGTGTGCTGGAGCGCATGCGATGGTTGCCCGAGCACGATGACGAGAACACGAAGCCCGGCGAGATGCCTGCGCGCGAGCAACGACTGCTGTTGATGCGGCTCGCTTCATTGTTCGGTGCCGACTCCACGGCCATGGCACCGCGCGCTCCGCGCTATGCAATCGACACCGAAGTCCGGGTGGTGGTGGGCCTGCAAGCGCTCTGCCGCGCGGTTGCGGAGATTCCACGCCTGCCCGAATCCGCACGCACTCCGGCCGTGCAGACGAGCTACGACGAGATCACTCAACTCGTGAGCAACACCGTCAATCCCGAGTCCGTGACGCGGCGCGTGCGTGGCTCGACGTGGAAGATGTCCGATCGCAGCGGTACCGGCGCGAGACTCATCGCGCCTTCGGGCGACACACCGAACAAGCTCGGCGAGATCCTCGCGATCAAGGAAGAAGAGAGCTGGTCGCTGGCGGTGGTTCGGCGCATGCAGCGGCATCAGCTCGATGAGGCGACGATCGGCGCCGAGATCATCGCCCGGCGTCTGGTTCGGGTGCTGCTTCGCAACTGGCTTGCGCCGACCGATGCCGGGCGCAGCGCGGAGCGCCCGTTCTTCGGCATCTACCTTCCTGCGCACCCGGAAAATCGCCGAGCCTCGCAGCGCAGCCTCATCGGCCCCGATGACAAGTTCGTGCCGGGCGGAATGGTGGAGCTCGATACCGGCAGCGCTCGATATCTCATTCGGTTCACCCACACGTTCGAGCGCCAGGAAGGGTGGGCCTGGGCCATGTTCACCGCCGTGCGCAAGCTTGGGGCGTCGCACTAGCGCTTCGAGTTCGCAAGCTCCCCGTGGCTCACGCCCCTTTTTTCGGGACGTTTCAGTTAGAATCGCGCGAGCATTGCGAGGGCCACAACAACAACGCCCATCAGAGGCAGCCGTCGGGTCGACCAGGGATCACGTCTTGTTGCGACGTTGCCCGGGCCTGTGCTGCCATCGATCACTCGGTCGGCGCCCATTTCTTTACTGAGGAGAGCTTGCATGTCACGTCGTAAATTCCTGAAAACCGCAGGGGTCGGTGTTGCTGCCGGCGCACTGGCCGCGCCCGCGTTGGCGCAGGGCGCGCCCGAAGTCAAGTGGCGGCTCGCGTCCAGCTTCCCCAAGAGCCTTGACACGATCTACGGCGGGGCCGAAGTGATCTCGAAGCGGGTCGCGGCAGCTACGGGCGGCAAGTTCCAGATCCAGGTGTTCGCGGCCGGCGAGATCGTGCCCGCGTTCGGCGTGGTCGATGCCGTGCAGAACAACACGGTGGAGTGCTGCCATACCGCGCCGTATTACTTCTTCGGCAAGGACCCGACGTTCGCCTTCGCCTGCGCCATCCCTTTCGGCATGAACTCGCGTCACCAGAATGCCTGGATGTACCACGGCGGTGGTCTGCAGCTCATGCGCGAGTTCTTCAAGCAGTACAACATCATGAACTTTCCCGCTGGCAACACCGGCGCGCAGATGGGCGGCTTCTTCCGCAAGGAGATCAAGACCGTTGCCGATCTCAAGGGACTCAAGTTCCGCGTGGGTGGGTTCGCAGGGGCGGTGCTGCAGAAGCTCGGCGTCGTGCCGCAACAGATCGCCGGTGGCGACATCTATCCCGCCCTCGAAAAGGGCACGATCGACGCTGCGGAGTGGGTTGGTCCGTATGACGACGAGAAGCTCGGCCTCTACAAGGTCGCGAAGTACTACTACTACCCCGGCTGGTGGGAGGGTGGTCCGGAGCTCGATCTCTTCGTCAACACCGGTGCTTGGGAAAAGCTGCCGAAGGAGTACCAGGCCATTCTCGAGGCCGCGTGCTACGAGGCCAATGTCGACATGATGGCCAAGTACGACTCGCTCAATCCCGCGGCACTGCGTCGACTGGTCGCCAATGGCGTGCAGCTTCGCCCGTTCCCGGCCGAGATCATGCAGGCGTCGTGGAAAGCCGCGAACGAAACGTTCGACGAGACGGCGGCGAAGAACGCCAACTTCAAGAAGGTGTACGAGCCGTGGAAGAAGTTTCGTGACGAAGAAGTGCTGTGGTTCCGGGTTTCGGAGCAGAGATTCGACAGCTTCATGGCCTCGGCCACCCAGCCTGCTGGCCCGGCGAAGAAAAGCTGACGCGCAAGTCCTGGCGCTACAACAAAAGCCCCGCGGTTGCGGGGCTTTTGTTTCAAGGGTCCGACCAACGTTACTTGGGCGGCGGGGCTCCCCGCAGCTGGTCCTCGAGCGACTTCGGCGCCTCATCCGCCGCCGGCGCGTTCAACTGCTGCTGCAGTGGATCCGTCGACGGCGCTGTCGTGCCGGCCGCGGGCTCCACAGCGCGACCGGGCGTATCGAACGAAGGGGCACCACCGGGATCGCCCGAGCTCGGCAGGTCGATCTGGATCTTGTTGGGGTCGACCTTGGTTTCTCCAGCCTTGTAGACCATCACCATCTGCGGGAACGCGATCACCAGCGCGACCATGATGATCTGGATGATGACGAACGGCGCGGCTCCCCAGTAGATCTGGCCGGTGGTGACCGGCGCCATGCTCCTGCCCGTGAGCTTGTCCAGATACTGCTTCGCGGGTGCGACGCTACGCAGGTAGAAGAGCGCGAATCCGAACGGCGGGTGCATGAACGACGTCTGCATGTTCACACCGAGCAGTACCCCGAACCAGATGAGGTCGATGCCGAGCTTGTCCGCGACCGGACCGACGAGGGGAATGATGATGAACGCAAGCTCGAAGAAGTCGAGGAAGAACGCCAGGAAGAAGATCAGCACGTTCACCACGATCAGGAACCCGAGCTGCCCGCCGGGAAGGTGCAGCAGCAGATGCTCGACCCAGACGTGGCCGTTCACGCCGTAGAAAGTAAGGCTGAACACCCGCGCGCCGATCAGGATGAACACCACGAAGGTCGACAGCTTGGCGGTCGTGTCCATGGCCTGACGCAGGAGCTTCCACGACAGCCGTCGCCGCGCGAGCGCCATGATGAGGGCGCCAGTGGCGCCCATCGCGCCGCCTTCCGTCGGTGTCGCCACACCCAGGAAGATGGTGCCGAGCACGAGAAAGATCAGCGCGAGCGGGGGAATCAGCACGAACACCACACGCTCGGCCATGACCGACAGCACGCCACCCTTGAGCATCCGGTTGATCACCGCGATCAGGAACGCCACTCCCGCGCCGACACTCGTGGCCACCACGATCACTTCATCCATCGGAGCGTCGGCAGCATAGTGGAGCTTGGCGAAGGCGACCGCGCTCACGGTGGCGATCACCGTGAGCACGAGCAACGAGCGTGTGCCCGGCGCGCCGCTCGGCTCACGCAGGGTTCGCGCTTCGAGCGGGAGCGCCGGCGCCCAGTCGGGGCGCATGACGGAAACGCCCACCGCATAGAGGGCATACATGGCTGCGAGCGTGATGCCAGGAATGAACGCCCCCGCATACATGTCGCCGACCGACTTGCCGAGCTGGTCGGCCATGATGATGAGCACGAGCGAGGGCGGAATGATCTGCGCGAGCGTGCCCGACGCGGCGATCACACCCGAGGCGAAGCGCCGGTCATAGCCGTAGCGCAGCATGATCGGCAGTGAGATGAGCCCCATGGAAATGACCGACGCTGCGACCACCCCGGTCGTGGCTGCGAGCAGGGCGCCCACGAAGATCACTGCATACGCAAGTCCCCCGCGCAGCGGGCCGAAGAGTTGCCCGATCGTGTCGAGAAGATCCTCGGCCATGCCGCTTCGCTCGAGGATCAGCCCCATGAACGTGAAGAACGGCACGGCCAGCAGGGTGTCGTTGGACATCACCCCCCACACGCGCTCGGGCAGCGCCTGGATGAGATTGGGCGTGAGGAGACCGAGGTTGATGCCGAGAATCGCGTACACGATGCCGACAGCGGCGAGGGAGAATGCGACCGGATAGCCGAGCAGCAACACCACCACCAGCGACAGGAACATGAGCGGCGCGATGTTCGCGATCAGGAAGGCGCTCATTTCGCTGCCTCCTCATGCGACGACGAAGCCATCGGTGCCGCTTGCGATCGGTGCACTGGGTGTCCTGCGCGTCGCAGCAACGTCATTTCTTTTGCTCCGACTGTTGCAGGATCTCGCGGGCGAGATCCGCTTCGCCGCGCGCGCGCAGGATCTCCTCGGCGAGCTCCTCCTCGGGTGTCCGTTTCACGATCTTTTCCGAAGGATCGGGGATGAGGCCGCGCAGAAAAGCGATCCTCTTGATGAGCTCGGAGATGCCCTGAATCCCGAGCAGGGCGAATCCGACGGGGATCAGCAGGCGCGCCGGCCATATGGTGAGTCCCCCCGCATTGGTCGAGACTTCATTGCGCTGGAAGGTATCGAGGAAGACCGGCCACCCGAGCATCCCGATCAGGATGGCCATCGGCAACAGAAAGAACACCGTGCCGATGATGTCGATCCAGGCCTGAGCGCGTTTCGACAGGCGGCCGGCCACGACGTCGATCCGCACATGCTCGTTGCGCAGCAGCGTGTAGCCCGCAGCCAGAAGGAACACGGCGGAGAAGAGATACCACTGGATCTCCAGGAGGCCGTTGGAGCTCCAGTTGAAGGCCTTGCGCACGGCGGCGTTGATGGCGCTGATGAGCACCGTGGCCAGAATGAGCCACGTGAGCGTCTGGCCGATTCGCTCGTTGAGACGGTCGATCAAACGGGACAGCGAGAGCAGGGCGTTCAAGCAACCTCCAAGAGGCGATGACACACCGCGAGTCCGTCATTCGGCGACTTTGCGCCATCGTTGACAGCGGCCATTGCGGACAGCGGCTCGGATTATAGGGGCTCGCCTGCACGAGCGCGAGACCACCCGGCCGATTCTTTTGTCGCTGTTAGGTCTGAAACCGGTGCTGCGAATCGCAAGTGACGCCGGACTTGATTGCGATAAATCCCGAACAATCGGCGGCGAGGCCTTCGCAGAAACATCGAACGATGGCACCCTTCGCCCACGGAGCGACGCGCTGCAAATGTTAAAATCCCGTGCTTCGCGCCCACTGCGGCGGTGCACACGGATTCCTCACATGTTTCAGCGCTCGCTCGTCCTCGCCCAATCGGATCCCGAGCTGTGGGCAGCGCTCGCGGCGGAGACGCAGCGGCAGGAGGACCACATCGAGCTGATCGCTTCGGAGAACTATGCGAGCCCAGGCGTCATGGCGGCACAGGGCTCGCAGCTCACGAACAAGTACGCCGAAGGATATCCGGGCAAGCGTTACTACGGCGGTTGCGAGCATGTCGATGTGGCGGAGCAACTCGCCATCGATCGCGTGAAGAAGCTCTTCCATGCCCAGGCGGCGAACGTGCAGCCGCATTCGGGGGCGCAGGCCAATCAGGCGGTCTTCTTCGCCGCGCTCAACCCCGGCGACACGATCCTCGGAATGTCGCTGCCGCATGGCGGGCACTTGACCCACGGCTCACCGGTGAACATGAGCGGCAAGTGGTTCAAGGTGATCCCGTACGGGCTGCACGCGGAAACCGAGCTCATCGACTATGACACTGCCGAGGAGCTCGCCTACCAGCACCGGCCCAAGCTCATAATCGCCGGCGCGTCGGCGTATTCCCGCACGATCGACTGGAAGCGCTTTCGTGCGATCGCGGACGGTGTGGGCGCGCTGCTCATGGTCGACATGGCGCACTACGCCGGGCTGATCGCTGCGGACATGTATCCGAGTCCCGTCGGTATTGCCGATTTCGTGACCAGCACCACCCACAAGACGCTACGCGGACCGCGCGGCGGCTTCGTGCTCACCACCGCGCAGCACGAGAAGGCCATCAATTCCGCCGTGTTCCCGGGCTTGCAGGGCGGTCCGCTGATGCACGTGATCGCAGCCAAGGCGGTGGCGTTCGGCGAAGCGCTCGCCAAGGATTTCCGTTTCTATCAGGAGCAGATCCTCGAGAACGCCCGCGTGCTCGCAAGGGTGCTGCAGGACCGCGAGCTGCGCATCGTCTCGGGTGGCACCGATTGCCATATGTTCCTTGTCGATCTGCGTTCGAAAAAGATTACCGGCAAAGATGCCGAAGCGGCACTGTCGAAGGCTTTCATCACCGTCAACAAGAACGCGATTCCGAATGATCCCGAAAAGCCGTTCGTCACGTCGGGCATTCGCATCGGGAGTCCCGCCATCACCACGCGGGGATTCACAGAGCTCGAGACAGAAGAGCTCGCTCACCTCATTGCCGACGTGCTGGACGCGCCCTCGAGCGAGTCCGTGCTCGAGCATGCGCGTGCGGGTGTCGCGGCGCTGACGTCCAAGTTTCCGGTCTATCGGTGATCTGCACCGACGTTGACCTGCGCTTGGTGGTTGCAGGCGAGCGGCCCGAGTCATCGAGATTCGACTGCGATGTCCGCAGCCTGAAATGAAGTGCCCCTTCTGTGGCAGCGACGAAACGCAGGTGATCGACTCGCGCGTGTCCGAGGCCGGCGACAGCATTCGGCGCCGCCGCCGGTGCGCGCAATGCCAGAAGCGCTTCACCACGTATGAAACCGCGGAGCTTCGCCTGCCGCAGGTCGTCAAGACCGACGGCACGCGCGCGGATTTCGACACCACCAAGATCCGCAACGGCTTCACACGGGCCTTGCACAAGAGGCCGGTGCCGACGGAGGAGGTTGACGCTGCGGTGGATCGCATCGTGCAGCAGGTCCTGTCTCTTGGCGAGCGCGAGATTGGATCGCGGCAAGTCGGCGAGATGGTGATGCAGGAGCTCTACAAATTGGACCAGGTCGCCTATATCCGTTTCGCCTCGGTGTATCGCAGTTTCCAGGATGTCGAGGACTTTCGCGACGCCGTGCGCAGCATCACCCAGAAATAAGTGCCTCGAGCGGGCGTGACCACCGTGGACGCCATGGCCGACATCGCCGACATCGTGCACATGGCGCGGGCGCTCGACCTCGCGAGGCGCGGCCTCTACACGACCAGCCCGAACCCCCGCGTCGGATGCGTTCTCGTGCGCCATGGCAAGGTCATCGGCGAGGGCTACCACGCACGCGCGGGTGAGCCGCACGCGGAGGTTTGCGCGATCGCGGACGCACTCGCGCGTGGCGAGAGCGCGGATGGCGCGACTGCGTATGTCTCGCTCGAGCCCTGCAATCACCAGGGTCGAACGGCGCCTTGCACGCATGCGCTCGTGGACGCGCGAATCAGCCGGGTGGTCGTCGCGATGCCCGACCCGAATCCGGTCGCTGCGCACGGCGCGGCCTATCTGCGTGAGCGTGGCATCTCGGTGGTTATCGGTGTGATGAACGACGAAGCGCGCGCGCTCAATCGGGGCTTCGTCTCCCGCTTCGAGCGCGGCCGTCCGTGGGTGCGGATGAAAGTCGCTTCGAGCCTCGATGGACGCACGGCGCTTGCGACGGGACAGAGCCAGTGGATCACCGGCGCCGAAGCCCGCGCCGATGGCCATCACTGGCGCGCTCAGGCGTGCGCCATCCTAACCGGCATCGGCACCATCCGCACCGATGATCCGCAGCTCACGGTTCGTGCGGTCGAGACCACGCGCCAGCCGCAGCGCATCATCGTCGATCGCCAGGCCGAAACGCCGGTGCACGCCAAGGTGCTCGATGCGGGTGCCGTCATGGTGGTCACCTCAGGCGCGCGCAACGATGCGTGGCCAGCGCATGTGGAGCACCTGATGCTGCCCGATGCTGAAGGGCGCGTGAACCTGCGCGCGCTGTTCGAGAAGCTTGCGCGTCGCGGCACGAACGAAGTCCATGTCGAGGCGGGCGCGGGGCTCAATGGTGCGCTGCTGCACGCGGGCCTGGTCGACGAACTGGTGATGTACCTCGCGCCTTGTCTCCTCGGTGATCCCGCCCGGGGCATTGCACAGTTCGCTTCGGGCTTGGGAACGCTCGATGAGCGGATTTTCCTTGACGTGCAGGGCATCGACCGCCTGGGTTCGGATCTGCGGTTGATTGCCAACGTGATCGCGCACGGGCGCAGTGCAACTCAAGGAGCAGCCGTCTAGCCATGTTCACCGGAATCGTTCAGGCGATCGGGCGGTTGGAAACGCTGCAGCCGCAGGCCGACGGAATGCGCATGAGCGTGAGCGCCGGGGCACTGGGAATCGATGACGTGCAGGTCGGCGACAGCATTGCCGTGGAAGGCTGCTGCCTCACGGTCGTGCAGCGCGACATCGATTCGCTGCAACTCGCCTTCGACGTGTCGGGGGAGACGCTCGGCTGCACCAAGGGGTTCGCCGCCGGCAGCGGCGTCAACCTCGAGAAGGCGCTGCGCCTCGCCGACCGACTTGGCGGTCACCTCATGAGCGGACACATCGACGGCGTCGGTGTGGTGGTGGAGATGTCGCCGGTCGCGGCAAGCGCGCCCGGAGCGGCGAGCATGCGACTCGTGATCGACGCACGCCAGGATCTCGCGCGCTACATCGCGAACAAGGGTTCGATCGCGGTGAACGGGGTGAGCCTCACGGTCAACGGTGTTCAGGGTGCTCGTTTCGAGGTCAATCTCATTCCGCACACACTCGCTGCTACGACGCTGCGTGATCTCGCTTCGGGTGCCAGGGTAAACCTCGAGGTCGATCTCCTGGCGCGGTATGTCGAACGTCTGCGTGGCGCCGACAGCATCGGGTGACGCAGTGCATGCAGCGACAGGAGCGCTGCCGGGCTGCGAGCTCCCAGGGCTCCGACGCGCCGCGATAAAATAGCGCTGCAATCGAGGAGATCGTCATGGAACTGACCGCACTGCAACGCCTGCCCTTATGGATCGCCGGCAAAGCCACGCCCGCGCTTACGAAGCGTTATGGCGAGGTGACCAATCCTGCATCGGGTGAAGTGATCCGCCACGTACCCCTTGCCAATGCCGAGGACGTCGATGTCGCCGTCCGCGCCGCCCGCGCAGCGCTGCCGGCCTGGAAGGCAGCGCCGGCGCTGCGGCGCGCACGTGTGCTCATGCGCTTTCGCGAGCTCATGGAAGCGCAAAAGAAATCGCTTGCGGCGATCGTCACCGAGGAGCACGGCAAGACGCTCGCCGACGCGGAGGGCTCGATTACCCGCGGGCTCGAGGTGGTGGAGTTCGCCTGCGGCATTCCGCATCTCATCAAAGGCGAGTTTAGCGACAACGTCGGCACCGATGTCGACAGCTGGTCCATCCGCGAGGCGGTCGGCGTTTGTGCGGGGATCACACCCTTCAACTTTCCGGCGATGGTCCCGATGTGGATGTTTCCCGTCGCGATCGCCTGCGGCAACACGTTCATCCTGAAGCCCTCGGAGCGCGACCCGAGCCTCGCGATGCGCATGGCGGAGCTGCTCAAGGAGGCGGGCCTTCCCGACGGCGTGTTCAACGTCGTCCATGGCGACAAGGATGCAGTGGATGCGATCCTCACCCATCCGGGCATCGACGCCGTCTCCTTCGTCGGCTCGACCGCCATCGCCAAATACATCTACGAGACCGGGGCCCGCCACGGCAAGCGCGTGCAGGCACTCGGGGGCGCCAAGAATCACGCGATCGTCATGCCCGACGCCGATCTCGATTACGCGACCGAGGCCATCATCGGTGCGGCGTATGGATCCGCGGGCGAGCGATGCATGGCGGTTTCGGCGGTCGTTGCGGTGGGAGATATCGGTGACGCGTTGCGGACGCGCATCGCGGAGCGGGCGCAGCGCATCCGCACTGGCGCCGGCATCGATCCCGAAGCCGAGATGGGGCCGGTGGTGACCTGTGCGGCGCGCGATCGCATCATGGGCTACATCGAGCAGGGCATCGACGAAGGCGCGGAGCTCGTGGTGGACGGACGCAAGCCGAAGGTGCCCGGACACGAATCAGGCTTCTTCGTAGGCCCGACGCTGTTCGACCGGGTGCGGCCGGAGATGAGCATCTATCGCGACGAGATCTTCGGCCCTGTGCTCGTGATCATGCGCAGCGAATCGCTGGCCGAAGCCATCGCTCTCGTCAACGCCAATCCATATGCGAACGGCGCCGCGCTTTTCACGCGCTCGGGCCACGCGGCGAAGCGGTTCCAGCGCGACACTGCGGTCGGCATGCTGGGCATCAACGTGCCGATTCCCGTGCCGATGGCCTTCTATTCCTTTGGCGGCTGGCGCAACTCGCTTTTCGGCGATCTGCACGTGCACGGCATGGACGGCGTGCGTTTCTACACGCGCGGCAAGGCGGTGACAGCGCGCTGGCCCGACGACGGCAGCGCCGCCCCGGGCTTTCACATGCCGCTCTTGGGGTAGGTCGCTTCAGGAGCTCGGTGCCGGCGGGATCGCGAAGACGAACTCGACGATCGCCCAGTAAGGCACCGGGTTCGTAGCGAACTCGGCAGGCGTGAAGCGCGCCTCCTTGAGCACCTCGGTGACCGCGGGACCAAACCAGTGGTGGTCGGGCACCAGGACCACGTGCGTGATGTTGCCGCGTGCGTCGATGTCCAGCACGGCGGCGATGCGTGCGCTGGCATGCGCCTGCCGGGCTTCGGGCGGGTAGGGCACGATGAGCGAACCGATGAGCCGCGGCTCCCGATCGGGGCGTGCGGAATAACGTGCAGCAAGCTTGGCAGCGACACCTCGACCCACGAGCGAAGGGTCCTCCAGCAACCCCATGGTCACGCTGCCGTTCGGGTCCGGAGAGGTGATATTGGGCCGCGACACTGGCTTCACCGGCGCAGGCGCTGTTGCGGCAACGGGTGCGAGCGGCACCGATGGCGCGGGTGCAAGCATCGTGACGGGCTCCAGCACGAGCGGGGGGATCGGCGTCAGCTCCAAAGTGACTGGCGTGGGTTCCGGCTCCTGGAGCTTCGCCTGGAGGAGCACCCCTTGCGACGGAGGTTGAGGCGCAGGGTCGGGGCTCGAGGTGATCCAGACGGCGACAAGCACACCGATCGCCGCATGCAGTGCAGTCGAGAACAGGAAGGCCAGGGCGACCCGTCGCTCCTGCGCCTTGGGGCTCGCGCGAAAGCCTGTGGCGGAGAAGCTGAGCGAAGGAGCAAACACGGTTGGTAGGCCGCAGTCGCGGTCGGCCGAACCAGCCCGAAATCAGGCGGGTCAGCCAACTGCGACCACACAATCAGAGAGCCGATTCCATCATTCCGACAGCAGGCGCCATGACATGCGATGCGCGGCGAAGAACGACGGCGGGATTATCGTGATTGGCTTGAGCTTCCCCGTGGTACCCAAGGTCAAGCCGACGACGATGTTCGGAACGTCGCCGGTAGTGGGACCATCAAGTGCCAGCAGCTCGAGACCCACGCCGCCCTCGGGGGAATAGAAGCTTTCGACCGCGTTGCCACCTGAATCAGCGATCAGGGAATTGCCACGCGAATATTCGCGCGCATAAATGTTTGCGGGTTGGCCGGTAAGGCAGGGATCGGTTTGCGCTGATGTCGCGGAGTACGTAACGACAGACAACGCAGCTTGCGGCGGCACCACGATGCGCTGACCCGCGGGGAGATCGTCGTACCACCCGTAATCAGGCTTTCCTCCGAGGCCCTTCGCATCGCTCACAAGTGACAGGTCGGTACGCGTCAGCACCTTGCCGCCGAAATCCTGCGGGGTGCTGTTGGTGCCATCGCGAATGGCATACATGCTTTGCGTCTGGGTGTCGGACAGATCGCTTTGGTCGTAGAGCTTGCCCGTGCCCACAAAGACCCACCGATCCACGCCGTTGGTGGTGTCGACCTCGATCTGCGGCGGTGTCGTGACGGGCTGTCCGGCACCACCGGGATCGCTCAACGTTGCGATCTTCGTCACCGTCCACTTGCTCGTGTTCGGGTCCGAGATGTCGAAGCGCCACAAGCTCCCGTTGAGGTCGCCTGCATACACCTGCTCGGTCATCTGATTGCGGTAATCCCTGGTGTAACCGGCGATGTGCGCAAGGCCGGAAGGGCTCCCCGCACTGCCAGAGCCCGTTGACATCGTGAGGAGCAGTTGCCCGGTGGCGGCATCAATGAAGAAGAGCTTGCCGACCCCGGACGAGTTGTTGTAGCCCGACGGCACGATGGCCACCCATTTGTCGCCGGAGCCGCTCGCCCAGCGACTCGCGTGCGTCTTGGTGATAAGTGGCTTGCCATACGTGTAACCGAGATCGCTGTCGGTGAACTCCCACACGATTTTCTTCGAGACCTCCGTCTCATTCGTGAAATCGCCGGGGCTTGTGACATCGATCGCGTAGTACGACTTGCCACCTTTGCCGAGCCCGCCGACCAGCAGCGATCGCCAGTCACCGCTGCCCGCCGCAAAGTCCACGTCGACCACACGTGGCGTGGCATCGACGTAGAAATGATGGTGGAAGCTGGGCAAGCCACCGTCCTGATACGACAGCGCGCCCAAGGTGCGCGCCGTCAGGAGCGGATTCGTGATGTTGTACGCGCCGAGTGGAACATAGGCCCACGCCTCGGTGCCCGCTGCCTCGTCGAACGCGTGCAGCATGCCGTCATTGGCTGCGACGTACACGCGCGCCGGACGGGACGCGTACGTGGCCTTGAACGTCGTGTAACCCGGGTCGTTGCCGTCGTTGTACGGCTGCTTTGGCGCACCGACGAAAACCGCCTGCGAATCGACGATGTCGCCGAGCGGGCTCGGGCGTACGCGGAAGTTGCCGACCTTGGCACCCTCATTGGTGCGATTGCCACGCAGGAACTCGAGAATTGCCTGACCCTTGGTCGGGCGAGCCGACAGCGAGGTCTGCTGCGAGCTGGAAAGATTGGCCCACAGGAACGGCACGTGGCGACCGCTTGTGTCGGTGGTGGCGATCTTGCGCTCGGTGAACCAGGGGGTGTCCTTGACTCCGGGCACGATCACGAGCTGAGCGCTGAGCTGATCGGCCGCGCGCCAGATCTCCTGCACTTCGTTGCCGGTCTTGGGATCGATCTCGACCTTGGTCAGGCTGCCACCCCAACCGGGCTCGAAGCGCACGCGATAGATGTACTTGTTGCTCGACGATAGGTTCACGTTCTGGAAGCCCACACCTGCGCGGGAGCCCGCCTGGTTCGTGATGTCGGCGAGGATCTGTCCCATGCCGAGCTTCAGCTCGTCGATCGATTGCGCATTCACGAAGCGTCCACGTCCGTTGATGGCGGCATGCCACAGGTCGTCCACACCGGAGTCGTCGGGCTTGTAC
>JALYXY010000110.1 GCA_030946875.1 Pseudomonadota bacterium
TTCCTCGGCGGGGCTTTTTCACCGCGCACGAGTGGCACCTGCTCGATGCGATTGTGATGTTGCTCATTCCCCAGCCTGAGCGCGTGACGCCCGTGCCGATCACGCCGTGGATCGACGAGCAACTGGCGCTCGACCGGCGAGAAGGCTTTCGTCACGACAACATGCCGCCGCAGCGGGAGGCTTGGCGCGAGGGGCTCGGTGCGATTGATGCCGAGGCCCACGTGCGGTTTCTGCACGCCTTCGCCGACCTGGGTGTCGATACGCGTGCGGCGTTGTTGCAGGCGATCCAGAACGGTGAGGTGAATGCGGCGCTCTGGGGTCGCATTCCGGCGCAACGCTTCTTTGTCGACATCTTGCTGAAGACGGTCGCCGGCGTCTATTACGCCCATCCCGCAGCATGGAGCGAGATCGGCTTTGGCGGACCGGCCAGCCCGCGCGGCTATGTGCGCCTGGGCTTCGATGCGCGCGATCCATGGGAAGCGGAGGAGCGTCGATGATGGCCGACACTCCACGCGCGAAGCACGGCCGCGCACCCGACATCTTCGAATCCAACGGTTGGGTGTCAATGCGTCAGCATGCCGACACTGACGAGGTCGACTTCGCGATCGTAGGTGCCGGGGCAGGGGGCGCCACTCTTGCGTGCAAGATCGCCGAAGCAGGATTCTCGGTGGTCGTCTTCGATGCCGGTCCGTTTTGGCGTCCTCTCGATGACTTTGCATCGGACGAGCTCGAGCAGCAAAAGCTCTACTGGACGGACGAGCGCATCACGGCGGGCGATGATCCGATCGCGCTCGGTGGCAACAACTCGGGGCGTGGCGTGGGTGGCTCGACCGTGCATTTCAGCATGATCTCGCTGCGCTTTCGTCCCGAGTGGTTCAAATGTCGCGAGAAGCTCGGCTATGGCTTCGACTGGCCCATCGCCTATGACGAGATCGCGCCCTACTACAGCGAAGTCGAGCAGGCGTTGAAGATAGCTGGACCGGTACGCTATCCCTGGGGACCGGCTCGGCCGCGCTATCCGTATCGGGAGCACGAGATGAACGCGTCGGGCCTCGTGCTCGCGCGTGGTGCGGAAAGGCTCGGGATCAAATGGGCGTCGACGCCGCTCGCCACGGTGTCCGCGCCGCGCGGAAAGTCACCGCCATGCGTGTATCGCGGCTTTTGCAATTTCGGCTGCTCGACCAACGCCAAGCAGAGCGCCCTCGTGGTGTGGATCCCTCGTGCGTTGCGCGCCGGAGCCGAGGTGCGTGATCTTGCTATGGTTGGGCGTATCGCCGTGCGTCGCGACGGGCTCGCCGAAGGTGTCCACTATTATCGCGAAGACGCGTGGCATTTTCAGAAAGCGAAGCATGTCGTGGTCGCAGGCTATGCCATCGAGACCCCGCGGCTCCTGCTCAACTCGGCGTGCCCGCAGTTTCCGCAGGGACTCGCCAACAGCTCGGGATTGGTCGGAACGCATCTCACCACGCACGCCGGACCCGGTGTGTGGGCCACCTTCGACGAGGAGATTCGCTGGTACAAGGGCCCGCCCAACATGGCCGTGACCGAGCACTGGAATTACGTCGACAAGGGCAAGGACTTTCACGGTGGCTACGCGTTCATGAGCCAGGGTCCATTGCCGCGTGCGTGGGCGCAAACGCTCGTGACTTCACGGGGTCTGTGGGGCGAAGCGCTGCACAAGGAGATGCTGAAGTACAACCACATGGCTGGTCTGGTACCGGTGGCCGAAACCGAGCCGCGGCCGGATAACCGCGTCGAGGTCGTCGACGAAACGGACCGATACGGCTTGCCCATTCCGCGCGTGGTGTTCTCGTATTCCGACAACGACAAGCGCCTGCAACGCCACGCGGTCCGCTTCATGAGCGACATGCTGGCAGCCGCGGGGGGACGTGATCTGTGGACCAACGATGACACCAGCCATCTTTTGGGGACGTGCCGGATGGGGGACGATCCACGCGCGAGCATCGTGAACGGCGACGGACGCGCGTGGGACATCGCCAACCTGTGGATCTGTGATGGCTCCCTTTTCCCGACCTGCGGGGGCGTCAACCCGTCATTGACCATCCAGGCGCTCGCCTGTCGCATGGGAGCCCGAATCGAGATGCTCGCGCGTCGCGGTGACCTTTAGCAACGCTTGCACGTCTGCGTTGCACCGGGCGGCTCGTTCGAGGATTGCTTGATTCAACAGGAGTGGCTCATGGGCGCAATCACGAGCATTTTCGATCTGGAGGCATTGGCGAAGAAGCGACTGCCAGCCGTGATCTTCGATTACGTCCATGGCGGCTCGCAGCAGCAGATCACGCTGCAAAGAAATCTCGATGACCTCAAGGCCCTGGCCCTGCGCCAGCACAACATGCGCGACGTGTCGAATCGCAACACCGCCGTAACGATGGTGGGCGATCCCGCGAAGATTCCTTTGGCCATCGGCCCCACAGGCCTGGCGGGCCTCACCTGGCCGAACGGGGAGTGCGAGGCCGCTCGCGCTGCGGAGGCATTCGGCATTCCGTTCTGTCTGTCCACCATGTCGATCTCTTCGATCGAAGATGTCGCGAAGGCGGTGACGAAGCCGTTCTGGTTTCAGCTCTACCTCATGAAACAACAC
>JALYXY010000116.1 GCA_030946875.1 Pseudomonadota bacterium
GTGTATTTCTGTGTCACCGGAACGGCGCCGGTGCCATCAGTGGCACGCACGGTCAGAGACTCGCTGCCGAGCCTGCAGGTAATCGGCCCGCGCGGTTACAGCAGGTCCTTTCTCCAGGCGATCGACCGCGGGCTCGAGGTGCTGCCGAGCAAGCGTCCGCAAACGATTGCAGAGTTCGGCGCGCTGCTTGAGCTTCCGTTGTATGGATCGATAGCTCCGTCGCCGCGTCGACGAGCGATGCAACAAACCCTCGTCCACTCACCGCCGCCAACGCCCATTGAATGGCGTCAGATTTCTGGCGGACCCGTCAAGGCCACTGAAGGTGGGACGCCACATCGTTGCGCGATCCGCGTCGCCAGCATGTCGAGATAGGGATCGTTGAGACCGTGCGCGATCAACGCGACGCGCGTTCGCTCCAGGTAATCGCTCGACGAGCCAAACGCGCCACACGCCGTGGACAGGACCTCGACCTGCTCCTCGAGCGATAGCTTGCCTGCGTATTGAGGATGTGATCGGTTGACGGAGAAGGCAATCGCGTGCAGGCGCTTGCCTTCGCGATCCGTGACGTTGAACCAGCGTGGATGGTAGGAGCCGACGACCATCTCGCGCCGCCACAGAAGGTGCAGCTCGTCGAGCGCGAGGGGCGCGGGGAGCCGCAGTGCAACGCCGCGACACATACCCCCGCGATCCAGGCCGAGCACGAGGCCCGGCGCCTGCGGTGTTCCGCGTGAAGCGAGCGACCACAGGCAAAAGCGGCGATGAAGTCCGCGCAAGGTGGCCGGTCGCATCTCCGCCACCGGGAACACCGGATTCCACAGGAGCGACCCATAGGCGAACACCCACCATCCTGCGCCTTTCGGCTTTTGCGCGAGCGTTGCCGAGAGCGAAGTGGAGAGTTGCTCCTCGCTCAGCGCGCGGTCGGCCACGACCTCCTCGTAGATCGCCCGCATGCGACCCTGCTCGAGGTCGCGCCGTGACAGGGTCATGCGGCGAGCCGCTGCGGTCGTCGCCCATCAACGGCGCACGCGGCGCTGGGGCTTGCGCCCGCGCGGCGATGCAGAGCGCCCGTCAGACGAGACCGCGAAACGTGAGCTTCGACTCGCACCAGGCAGCAACGGTCAGCAGGCGATCGTCGGCTCCCGATGGGCACGCGATCTGCAGGCCAACGGGCAGACCACTGGCCGATCCGCCGAGCGGCAAACTCAATGCGGGGAAACCGGTGAGCGACCACAACGTGCAGCATGACGGATCGCCTGTGGAGGCGAGCCCGTATGGCGCAGGACCGGGCGCGGAAGGTGAGATGACCGTATCGAAGTCATCGAGCCACTCGGTGAATGCGCCAATGGCCTCCGAACGCTGTTGCAGCGCAGATCGGTACTGCGCTTCGGTGATCCTGCGGCCCTCGTCCAGTGCGGCATTGAGCTTCGGCGCGAGCCGTGCACGCTCACGCGCCTGCAACGCACCGAGGTTCCTGAATCCCTCGAAGAGCACGATCGTACGAAGCAACCGATTGGCGTCCCGCCACGGCGCCGGAAACTCCACGCCGGTGACCGTCGCTCCGAACTGACGCAAGCGCGTGACGGCGGCCTTGATCGTGTCGCGGGCATCGGAGTCGATCTCCGTCCACGGATAATCGCTCAGATACGCAAGGCGCGGCGGCGCAGGCAGCGCAGCGACTGACGGCGAGACGAAGGCGCGATCGGTCAGCGCACTCGCAAGGCGCGCAGCGTCGGACACCGTGCGCGTGAACACGCCGACATGATCCAGCGTGTCGCTGAAGATGTGCACCCCCGAGAGAGGGATCGCGTCCTTCGTGGGCTTGAATCCCACCACGCCGCAGTACGCTGCAGGGCGAATGATGGAGCCGTTGGTCTGGGTGCCGATCGCGCCCGTGATCTGTCCGGCGGCCACGGCGGCAGCCGAGCCCGAGGACGACCCGCCTGGCGTGTGGGCCGGGTTCCACGGGTTGCGCGTCTTGCCAGGGTCGAGGAATGCAAATTCCGTGGTGACGGTCTTGCCGAAGACATAGGCCCCGGCGTTGTGCAAGCGCCTGACGCATTCGGCGTCCTCATGCGGGCGATGGCCGGCATAGATCGGCGAACCCATTTGGGTCGGCAGATCTGCTGTCGCAATGATGTCCTTCACGCCGACGCCGATGCCGCGCAGCGGACCCTTGTCGCGCCCTGCGTCGCAGCGATCAGCCATGCGCCGCACATGGGCAGGATCGAGATAGGCCCACGCCTCCACGTCTGCGTCGGTGGCAGCGATACGCTCGAGCTGCACCTCGGCGAGTGCACGCGCCGTCAACGCGCCGATCGCCATCTCCTTGGTCGCCGACGTGAGCGATATCGCATGCAGTGCCTGTGTCATGTCGATACGGTCACTTTGTGCGTCGTCGGCGCGTTCCTCGCCGCGCTCTCGTCGCGCAGGAATATGGCCTGCGCATCGTTGAGGAAACGCCGGCCGATCGGCGTGGGCGCAATGCGCGTGGGATCGGGGTCGATGAGGCCTCGCTCGACGGCCTGCGCAAGCTCGCGCTGCATGATGGCCACCGGAAAGCCGGTTCGTTCGGCAAACAGCGTCGTCGGAACCCCGTCAGTGAGGCGGAGCGCATTCAGCATGAACTCGAACGGGACGTCGTCGCGCGTCACTTGCGTCTCCGCCATGAGCGGCTCGCGGCGGGCGACCTGATCGAGATACTGACGCGGCTGCCTGTATCGCACCTGCCGCACGATGCGCTCGGCGAACGAAAGTTTGGAATGAGCACCTGCACCAATGCCCAGGTAGTCGCCAAATTGCCAGTAGTTCATGTTGTGCCGGCTCGCATGGCCAGGACGCGCATGCGCCGAGGTCTCGTAGTGGACATACCCTGCCTGGTCGAGCTCGTGCACGATCGCGTCCTCGATGTCGACCGCGAGATCGTCATCGGGCAGAGGTGGCGGGTAACGGGCGAACAGCGTGTTGGCCTCGATCGTCAGATGATAGAGCGACAGGTGCGGCGCACCGAAGCCGATTGCGCAGCGCACATCGGCAACGGCCTCGGCGATGGTTTGCCGCGGCAGTGCGAACATGAGGTCGAGGTTGACCTCCGGAAAGACGCCGACCGCGCATTCGGCAGCAGCACGAGCTTCGTGATGGTCGTGCACGCGGCCCAATGCCGTGAGATGCGCCGGGTTGAAGCTCTGGATCCCGAGCGATAGCCGGTTTATCCCCGCCGCGCGCAAGTCAAAGAATTTGTCGCGCTCGAACGTGCCTGGATTGGCTTCGAGCGTCACCTCCGCATCGGGAGCAACAGTCACGCGGGCGCGAATGCCGGCCAGCAGGCGATCGATGGACGACGCCGAAAAGAGGCTCGGCGTGCCCCCACCGATGAACACGGAGACGATCCGCCGCCCCCAGATCTGCGGCAGTGCGAGCTCGAGATCCTCGAGCAGTGCGTCGACATACTCGCGTTCGGGCAGCGCGGTCGCGCCGTCGCGCGCCTCATGCGAGTTGAAATCGCAGTACGGACACTTGCGCAGGCACCACGGGATGTGCACGTAAAGCGCAAGCGGCGGCAAGGCTGTGAACCGGGGACGCGACGAGGCGAAGGACGCAAGCGGTTGCACGCGCGCAGGTTGGCGTTCGGACGCGTTTGCCGCGATCACGGTGCGACCTTTACCGTGTGCGCCTGCAGCTCCTCCAGCCGGCCCAGCATGATGCGCATCGCCCGACCGCGATGGGAGATCTCGTTTTTCCGTTGCAGCGGAAGCTCGGCGCCCGTATAGCCGCTTGCATCGAGAAAGTGCGCGTCATAACCGAAGCCGCCGCTGCCGCGCGGCTCGTCGATCACCTGCCCGTGCCAGCGTGCCTCTGCAATGATGGGTTCGGCATCGTCAGCACGCTGCGTCAGGACCAGCACGCACGTGTAATGCGCGTGCCGGTTGACCTTGCCTGCGAGGGAGTCAATGAGTTTGCGATTGTTGCGCTCGTCCGAGCGCGGTTCACCAGCAAAGCGGGCGCTCTGCACGCCCGGCGCTCCGCCGAGTGCATCGACGCAGATACCGGAATCATCGGCAAGTGCCGGCATCCCCGAATGCAAGCTTGCGTGCCGCGCCTTGGCGAGTGCATTTTCAACGAACGTGACGTGCGGCTCTTCGGCTTCCGGGATGCCGAGCTCGGCCTGCGCGATCACCGCGATGCCAAGCGGCGCCAGCAAGCGCCGGAATTCGCGCAGCTTGCCTGGATTGTTCGAGGCGAGGACCAGACGCTCGAGCATGACGCCGTGCAGTGAACGATCAATCGGCGAGCGCCGCGCGTTGCGCCGCGACAAGCTGCCGGATGCCCTCGCCTGCAAGATCCAGCAGGGCATCCATCTCGGCACGCGCAAACGGCGCGCCCTCTGCTGTCCCCTGGACCTCCACGAAACCCCCGCCCCCGGTCATCACCACGTTCATGTCGGTGTCACAGCCCGAGTCTTCGCCATAGTCGAGATCGAGCATCGGCGTTCCATTGACGATACCCACGGAAACGGCCGCGACGAAGTCACGCATCGGATCGGTCGAAATCAGGTGCCGCGCGCGGCACCATGCGATCGCATCCGCAACGGCCACGCACGCGCCGGTGATCGAAGCGCACCGCGTCCCACCATCGGCCTGGAGCACGTCGCAGTCGATGCGCAGGGTGCGCTCGCCCAGGGCGGAGAGATCGGTGACGGCACGCACGCTGCGTCCGATCAGTCGCTGGATCTCCTGCGTGCGGCCCGACTGCTTTCCTTCGGCGGCTTCGCGGCGCGAGCGCGTATTGGTCGCACGCGGCAGCATTCCGTATTCGGCGGTGAGCCAGCCTCGCCCGGCACCCTTGAGGAATCCGGGCACACCTTCCTCGACGCTGGCCGTGCACAGCACCAGCGTGTCTCCCGCTGCGACGAGTACCGAGCCTTCGGCGTGTCGGGTGTAATGCCGGGTGATGCGCAGCGGCCGCAGTTCGTCGGGTCGCCGTCCTGAAGCGCGCACGTGATGTTTCCTGATCCGTTACGAGACCCGGATTATAAACGCCGACCTCGCTAGATCGAATGACGCAGGCGCCACCACGCGGCTGTCGCCTCGAGACCCTGCTGCAACGTGTACGGCGGCCGCCACCGCGCAGCAGCCCGTAGCGACGTCGTGTCGACCTCGAGCGAGCTTACGAGGCGCGATACCTGGGGCGATCTCCCGGCCACCGCCGCCGCAACCTGCAGCAGCGGCACCGGAACGCGCACAATTCGCGCGCGGACGTGCAGCGCAGCCGCGATCTCGCGCGCAAGCTGCGGAGTGGAAACCGGGGCTTCGTCGGCGACGAAATGCACGCCGCACATGGCAGTGGGGTTGCCGAGCACCGCCTCGATGGCATCGCACACGTTGCCGACGTAGGCGAGGCTGCGTCGATTGTCGATGGCGCCGATCGGGAGCCAGCGCTCGGAGGCGATCGCTTCCATCAGGCGTTCGAAGTTGCCGCGCACCCCGGGCCCATACACGAGCGGTAACCGAAGCACCACCGCGGTGCAAGGAGCATCTTGTCGCGACGAGAGCAGTTGCTCGGCGGCGAGCTTCGTTTGCCCATATGCATCCTTCGGCGCGGGTGCATCGTGCGGGCGGAACGGCTGCCCGGCATAGGTCGACTCGCCATTGACCTTGACGCTGCTGGCGAGCACGAACCTCGACACTCCGCAACGTAACGACGCGGCAAGCACCCGCGTGGTGGTATCCACGTTGGCAGCCTCGTAGGCGGCGCGGGGATTGCGCGAACGCTCGTCGAGTACATGCGCACGTCCGGCAAGATGCACGACCGCGCTGATGTTGCGCAACGCATGGTCGAGGGCAGCCTCGCCCGCGCGCTCGAGCTCACCGAGCGGAAAATATTCGGTTCCGGGCAGCGGATGCTGGGGTGCCGAGCGCACGAGAGCCCGTACTGCATAACCGGCCTGCGAGAGCGCACGGCAAAGGTGCGCTCCGATGAACCCGGTCGCGCCCGTGACGGCAATGATTCTGTCCACGTCAGAGCTCATCCGGCTTTTCGCATAGGCGTGTGCAAGTAAGGGAGCGCCGCCGCAACTTCAAAGGATCACCACCAGCGCCAGCCATGCTTGTTGTAGAAGCGTATGCCGCTCTTCACGAACATGAAGATGTGCCGCCAGCCTTTCCGTGCCGCATGGCCGCCGTGGTGCAGCACGCGCATTGTCGGGAGGTAGGCGCTCTGCGTCACCTGATTGAGTCGCACGCTCCAGTCATAGTCCTCGAAGTACAGAAAGAATCCGGGATCGAAACCGCCCGTTCTGTCGATCGCAGTCCGCCGTACCAGCATGCAGCAGCCTGACATGATCGGCACGTTGATGACCGGATCGTCTCCCGCCGGCGTGATCCGATCGCGCATCTCGTAACGCGTGAGACGCCGACGAAAGAGCCAGCGCAGCCACCTGGGCCCGAAGCCGCGCAGCAACAGATCGACCACGGCGGGATAGCGACGGCACAGGAACGCCAACGTACCATCGACGCGCAGCACAGCGGGGGCGACGACCCCCACCTCGGGATGCAGATCAAGCCAGCGGATCGCAATGGCGAGCGCAGCCGGCTCGAGCTCCACGTCGGGATTGAGCACGAGCTGGTAATCGGCACCCGTGCCATTGAGCATCAGATTGTGCGCGATGCCGTAGCCGACATTGGAGTGTCCACTGCGGTAAGTCATCTGCACGGCCGACTTCTCGAACACGCCCTGGCCCAACTGCGCAACCGACTGCGCGACATCCGGATCCTGGCTGTTGTCGATGAGCGCGACAGCCACGGTCCTGATGACCTCCTCCGACTGCGCCCTCGCAATCGCGATGGCCAGTGTCTCGAGGCAGCGTGCGAGCAAGCCGCGGTCTGGGTGAAACGTGACCACGCTCACCGTCAGGGACGAAGGCAGCATCGACCGACACACCTCGAGTGAAAGCGAACGTGCAGCGCACGACGGCGCGCACATGAGAAGGGTACAGGACTGCTGCGGTAGAATCGTGTGGCAATCACGCCCTGACGTCAAACAGCCCGCGACCTGATCCACACCGTGTGATGTCCGACACTCGCTACGCGGAATCGGCCCTTGTCGGGTTTGCACAGCGCTTGCTGGTCGCCTGCGGTCTCGAGACAGCGAAGGCCGATGACGTTGCGCACATTCTCGTCACCGGCGATCTGCTCGGGCACACCACGCACGGTCTCGCCCTTCTGTCGCCTTATCTTGGGGAGCTCGAGAACGGCGGCATGACCCGGACCGGCATCTCGCACGTCATCCAGCAGCGTCAGGCGGTGGAGCTCTGGGATGGCAAGCGTCTGCCCGGTCCCTGGCTGACGCTGCGCGCGCTGGAGGCCGCGCGATCGATGGCGCATGCGTACGGCATCGGCACTGTGGTGATCCGTCGCTCGCACCATATCGCCTGCCTCGCGGCGTATCTGCTGCACGCGACGGAGCGGGGCATGATCGCGATCATCCAGAGTTCCGATCCGTTGCTCGAAGCCGTCGTCCCGCACGGCGGCACGACGCCCGTAATGACGCCGAACCCGATCGCCGCCGGACTGCCGACCAACGGTGATCCCATTCTCATCGACGTATCCACCTCGATCACGAGCATGGGCGCGACCATGCAGGCGCGCGATCGTGGCCAGAAGCTCCCGGGCCCCTGGCTGATCGACGCGCAGGGCAATCCCACCGACGACCCGAATGCTGTGCTCGGGGACCCCAAGGGTGCGCTGCTCCCACTCGGCGGCCTCGATGCCGGACACAAGGGCTTCGCGTTGGGCCTGCTTGTCGAGGCATTGACAGCGGGCCTCGCCGGGTTGGGGCGCGCGGATGCCAAGGAAGGTTGGGGCGGAACGGTGTTCGTGCAGGTGATCGATCCCGAGGCCTTCGCGGGAATTGCGGCATTCAAGCGTCAGATGGACCACATGGCGAGCACGAGCCATGCCTCGAAACCGCGCCAGGGCGTGGAGCGCGTGCGTCTTCCGGGCGAGCGCGGAATGGAGCGATTGCGCGAGCAGCGCGCTCACGGCGTGCAGCTGCGCGAGAGCATCATGCCTTCGCTGATCCCTTGGGCCCGCAAGCTCGATGTGCCGGTGATCCAGCCTCTATAGGGCTTCAGCGCGAAGGCGCGAAGGCTCGAAGCGACCGTACGAGACGCGCGGAATACCGGCAAGATCGCGCGCATCGCGGACCTCCGCAAACCCGGCACTTTCCAGCAACGTGCGAACGCGGTCGGCCTGGTCGTAGCCGTGCTCGACGGCGAGGCAGCCGCCTTCGCGCAATCTCGACTTCGCTCCGTCGATGACGCGGCGCAATGCGAGAAGCGCATCAACGCCTGCGGTCAACGCTTGCAACGGCTCGAAGCGCAGATCCCCTTGTTGCAGGTGGGCATCACCCTGCTGCACGTAAGGCGGATTGCTGACGATCACGTCGAAGGGCTCGGCATCCGGCGGGAGCTGCGCGTACCAGTCCGACTGCAACCATTGGACGTTGCCAATCGCAAGCCGTTCGCTCGATTCGCGTGCCAGTGCGAGCGCCGGTACCGAGATGTCCGTTCCGATGACGAGAGCGCGTGGGCGTTCGTGAGCGAGCGCCAATGCGACGGCCCCTGATC
>JALYXY010000233.1 GCA_030946875.1 Pseudomonadota bacterium
CGTTCATCAGCAGGAACGGAGGGAGCGTCGCACCGTCCCACACGTCGGCGGGCGGCGCATCGCCGAGGCGCGCACGAACGAACGCGCGCAGCCCGTCCTCCAGGGGGCTGTCCCGGTCGTGCTCGACGCCCATGAACGCGGTGACCACGTCCGCAAGCGGGATGAGACGGTTGCGCCACGCTTTGGGCAGCGCCTTCAGCAGGAACGTGACCTTTTCGCGAAGCATCCCCGGAACGAGCCAGGTCAGCCGCGCCGCTTCGGCCTGGTTCAGAAGCGGCAACGGCACCGTCAGCGTCAATCCATCGCGCGGATGGGACGGAGCGAAGCGGTACTTCAAGGCGAGCCTCGCTCCGGCCATCGCGATCTCGTCGGGGAACCACTCGCGCGTCACGTCACCCGCGTCGCGCCGCAGCACAGCGTCGCGCGTCATCAACAGCGCTCGAGGATCCACGCGCTCGGCATCGACTCGCCATTGCTCGAACGCGGCGAGCGAATGGATGCCTTGCGGCACCCGAACGTCGTAAAACGCGACCAGGGTGTCCTCGTCGACCAGCATGTCCTGGCGGCGAACCTTCGCCTCGAGCGCCTGCACGTCCGCGATGACTTTGCGGTTGTGCGCAACGAAACCGCCGCGCGTCGCGAGCTCGCCCGTGACGAGCGCCTCGCGGATGAACACCTCGCGCGCGATGGCAGGATCGATGCGGCCGTAGCTCACACGCCGACGCGCCACGAGCGTCAGGCCGTAAAGCTGCACCCGCTCGCTCGCCACCACTTCGCCGCGCGTTGCGTCCCACCGCGGCTCGAAGTAATCGCGACTGACACGATCACCGGCGACCGCCTCGATCCATTCCGGCTCCACCCTCGCGGCGCACCGCGCGAAGAGCCGCGACGTCTCGACGAGCTCGGCCGCAAGCACCCATTTCGGTGGCTTGCGGGCGATGCCCGAGCCCGGATGCAGGTGGAAGCGCACGCCGCGCGGGCCTGCGAAGCCATCTCCGTCCTCGCTGCGCTCGCCGATGTTCGACAGGAGACCGGAGAGGAGCGACTCGTGGATGAGCTGGTACCGCACCGCATCGAATGTCTGCGGAAGCTTGGCGTCACAGGTCCATCCCTGCTCGTTCAGTTGCGCGACGAGCTGGCCATGAACGTCGCGCCATTCGCGCAGCCGCAGCCACGACACGAACTGCGCGCGACACGCTGCAACGAGCTCGCGGTGCCGCAGCTTCCGCGCGAGTTGCGCGTCGAAGAACTCCCAGAGCGCGATGAGCGAAAGAAAATCCGATCGCTCGTCGCGAAACCGCAGATGCGCCTGATCCGCAGCCTGCTGCTGCTCGAGCGGCCGGTCCCGCGGGTCCGGCACGGACAACGCACTCGCGATGACGAGTGCCTCCGCGAGGCAGCCTCGCGACCTGCCCTCGACGATGATCCGCGCGATACGTGCATCGACCGGCAGCCGTGCGAGCTCGCGACCGATCGGCGTGAGAGAGCGATCCTCGCCGACGGCGCCGAGCTCCTGCAGCAGCTGATAGCCATCCGCGATCGCGCGCGGCAGGGGTGGCTCGAGAAACGGAAACGCATCGATCGTGCCGATGTCGAGCGCCGCCATGCGCAAGATGACCGACGCGAGCGAGGAGCGCAGGATCTCGGGATCGGTGTAGGCCGGCCGGCGAGCGAAGTCATCCTCCGGATACAGGCGCACGCACACGCCTTCGGCAACCCGTCCGCAGCGGCCCGCGCGTTGGCTTGCGGCGGCCTGTGAAATCTTCTCGATCTGCAGGAGCGTCGTCTTGTTGCGAATCGAGTAGCGCTTCACGCGCGCAAGCCCGGTATCGATCACGTAGCGGATGCCCGGGACGGTGAGCGAAGTCTCCGCCACGTTGGTCGCGAGAACGATGCGGCGCCCGCGTCCCGGGGCGAACACGCGTTCCTGCTCCGCGGGCGAAAGCCGCGCGAAGAGCGGAAGGATCTCGACGTCACGCGCGTACGGCCGCGAGCGCAGGCTGCGTCCCAGGAGCTCGGTCGTTTCGCGGATCTCGCGCTCGCCGGGAAGGAACACGAGGATGTCGCCCGCACGTTCGCGCCACAGCTCCTCGGCCGCGGCGACGATCGCGTCCTCCATCTCTTCCTCGTCGTCTTCTTCCTCCGCACGCAACGGCCGGTACCGCACCTCGACGGGATACAAACGTCCCGACACCTCGATGATGGGAACGCTCACGCACTGGCCGTTCGCCTCGCGCGCGAAGTGGGCTGCGAACCGCTCGGCGTCGATCGTCGCCGAAGTGATGACCACCTTGAGATCGGGGCGGCGCGGCAGCAAGCGATGCAGATACCCCAGCAGGAAATCGATGTTGAGGCTGCGCTCGTGTGCCTCGTCGACGATGATCGTGTCGTACGCACCGAGCAGCCGATCGCCCTGTGTCTCGGCGAGAAGGATGCCGTCCGTCATGAGCTTGACGAAAGCCTCGGGCCTCGTGTGATCGGTGAAGCGCACCTTGTATCCGACGAGGTCGCCGAGCTCGCTCCCGAGCTCCTGCGCGATGCGTGTCGCGACGGCGCGTGCGGCGATGCGACGCGGTTGCGTGTGGCCGATGAGCCCGCGCTCGCCTCGTCCGAGCTCGAGGCAGATCTTCGGCAGCTGCGTGGTCTTGCCCGATCCGGTCGCCCCCGCCACGATGACCACCTGATGCTCGCGAATGGCCGCGGCGATGTCGCTCACGCGTTGCGCGACCGGGAGATCAGCGGGATAGCGGATCGCGGGGCGACGCGACGCGCGTTCCTGCCGGCGAGCGATCGACTTGTCCACCGCCGCTTCGAGCCGCTGCCATTCGGCCGGAGCGACGTTGCCACGGCGCACGCGCGCAATGCGCCGGGCGAGCACCAGAGCGTCGGCGCTCATGGCATCCCCAAGCTTCCGTTCGAGAGCCGAGATGCGTGAAGTCGTCACGCCGCCCCTCGCAACCGTCCGCCGCTCATCGATGCAACCGCTATCGGATGGCCCCTGCGGCATCGTGCGCGGCAAGGGCCTCGGACGCGCCCCGATCGATGTATCGCGTCACGAGGACCGCGATCCCGATCGCCGTCGCGGCCGCAAGCGCGCCATGCACGATGTCTCGCGCGCTGCCGTTGTGCGCGGCGCTCTCGGCGAGGGCCAGCAGCATGCCCGTGACGATGTAGGCCGGAACGCTGCGCAGGTCGAAGCGCAGCACGCCATAGACGATCACCACGGCAGCCGCGCCGGTGATCGCGCCACTGATCAGCGCCGCCACCGGTCGCGCACTCCCGACCAGTGCCGTTGCGGTGAGTGACAGCACCAGCACGCCGCCCGCGAGCCACAGGTGCTTCTGCCAGCCCTGCGTCACCCGGTCGAGCGCGGCAAGAACGAAAAGACCGACGCCGATCACGCTCAACGCCGACGCGCCGCTCAGCACTGCACCGAGGAGCGGCACGGCTTGACCGGCGAGCGCGTAGGTCGGCCAAATCGGCGCCATTCGCGGCGCGAGCGCCGAGAGCGAAGCCTCGAAGCCTGCGACCATGAGCGCCGCGCATGCACCGGCGAGCCACGGTGGCCACCGTCCCGCGAAGTCGTGGCGAGGCAGCCGGGTAGCCGCCCAGGCACCGATGGCGCTCACGAGGCCGATCACCAGCGCTCCGAACACGGCCGCGATGAGACCACCCACGATGCCGAGCCCGGCTTGCGCAGCGATCGGCTCGGAGGTCCTGAAGCTCATCGCGGCCTGCGGGTAATTGTTGGCAAGCGCAAGGGCCGCCAGCGTGAACGAAATGGCGGCCACCGCAAAGAGCGCGCGACGGTCGAAACGCCGCCGCATCCACTGGGTGGCGGCGAAGACAAGGCCGGCGACCAGTAACACGCCGGCGAGTGCGGCGAGGGCAAGCTTGAGGAACGTGAACTGGCTCTGCCGCTCGCGCTGTGTGCGCATCCAGGACTCGGGGATGAACACATACCGGCCGGCGTTTGCGACCTGATCGCCTGCGATGACCACCTGAAGGCGGGCCTCGCCGCCCTCGCCGATCTTGACGGCTGGATCCGCGAACTCGAAAGACCAGTCACGCCGCGCAGGCTGCTGCATCTGCTCGGCGCCGACGAGACGCAGCTTGCCCGGGTCAGCCTCGAGCTCCGTGCGCACCGCGCGCTCGGCGAGTGCGAGCGCGGCATCGCGATCGAGGTTGGGT
>JALYXY010000237.1 GCA_030946875.1 Pseudomonadota bacterium
CTGTGCTGCCGCGCAGTGGGTGTTCCCCTGCTCCGAGGAGGACGCGCGCATCCTGCACGAGGAGTTCGCAGTTCCCCGCGAGCGCATTGAGGTGGTGTGGAATGGAACCGATAGCGCGAGCATCCCATTTGTCACCCGTGAAGCCCGCGCTCGCCACAAGGCGAAGCTGCGCGTCGATGTGCCGCTTGTGCTGTTTATGGCCAGCGGTCACCAGCCGAACATCGATGCCGCATGGCAAATTTTCGCCATGGCACGAGCGCTGCCCGGTGTTGGATTCGTGTTCGTCGGGCACGTGGCTTACGCGTTCATGCCATCCGCCGTGCCGCAGAACGTCTGGCTCCTGGGAGAGGTCTCCGACACTGCGCGCCAGATCGTGCTCGAAGCCGTGGATGTCGCGATCAATCCTCTGCGCACCGGCTCCGGCACCAGTCTCAAGATGCTGGACTATTTCGCCGCCGGTATTCCCGTCGTAGCCACGCCGACCGGAGCACGGGGCTTGCCGGTGCTCGATGGCAAGCATCTGCTCGTGCGCGAGCTTGGCGAATTCCCACAGGCTATCCATTGGCTGATCGCAAATCGCGAAGAAGCCAGTCAACTGACCGTTGCCGCACGGGGTCTCGTCGAGCAGCAGTTCGATTGGAGAAGCATCGGTGAACGTCTGCTGGCGCGAGTCCTCGAGCCCGAGAAATGAGCCGGTGAATTGGCGCCATCGGCACGGCATGGCGCATGACCGCGGCAGCCACCGTTTGCGCGCCTGGCGTGTGCCCCATGCGCAGCGAGTGTTCGGGGCAGCGATGGACCATGGTGGCGCATCGCTGCCGGCCACAACCGCCACGCAAGCGAGCAGCCAAATCCTCTGTTCCGCGGCAGCGTGCAGGCCCGCAGCAAGTTGCGAGGACCTCGCTCGAGAGGGCATCATCGTCAGTTGTTTACCTCGCGCCTGCTGCGCAAGCAAGCAGCGCATGCTCTACGACTTGGCACATCCGTTGCAGGTCTTAGATGTCGGTCGGCTTGCCGGGCAGTTGCTCGTATTCCGGCGAGCCCATGATGATGTCGATCACCTGCTGGCGCGCGAGGTGCCCGTTGTCGAGGCTGGAAAGATAATACGAGAAGCCCTCCGGGTCCGGCTCGCGCTGCAGCAGCAACCGATAAGCCTCGCGTAAAAAGGCATCATTGTCATTGATGGTGAGCAGGCGCACGCGCCGCGCGTCCGCGGACGGCGCGGTGTTGGAGATCTTCTCGGCCACGAGGTCGAAGAGCCAGCCGTCCATCACCCGAAGCTGCGCGACCCGGAATCCAGTGCGCTGCAGGTAACCCTCCATTAACACCCGCGTAAAGCTCGTGAGATGGAAATCCCCGGTGTACGCCTGCGTTCCGAACAGGTTCTGCATCAGGCGCAGGTGCTGCTCGAACTGCGGGCGGCTGCGGAACATCTCGCATAAGCCCTCCAGGCTGGGCACGCGCAAATGCAGCTTTCCGCCGCGGCGCAACAGCCTGTTCCATTCACGAAGTGCGCCGCCCGTGGCGGTGCGCGGGAGATGCTCGAGCACGTCCTGGGCGACTATTTCCTCATAGTGGCCGGACGGCAGCAGGGACAGATCGCGCACGTCGGCGACGAGATCCGGCTTGTTGAATGCATTGAGGTCGACGTTGAGATAACCCGCGCGCCGGTCGGAGCCGCACCCCAAATTCAGTTTGCGCGGAAAGACTGCTGGATCGAAAACGGTCATGGTGTGCAAACCGGTACAAGCGTCGCAATCGCCATCGTACCAAAGAAGTACCGTGTGTCCAGATTATCACCTGGCGCGTGCACAACGCCCTGGCGTGCTTCCCTTTGAGCGCGGCGGCGAGCCCTGGCTACGAGCGCGGGAACTGTCGGGGAGTAGCCAAACCGTGCTTAGCAGCCTTGCGCGATGATCGCATTGACACGCGCGGTGAATTCCGGCGAGGCAATGAAATCGCGGCGCATCTGCTCGCGGTCCTCGACCGCTCTGTTCAGCCGATCGATCCAGAAATTGATGCCGCTGGGGTCGCCTCCGCGGCGCAGGAATGCGTAGTAGAGATCCGACACGTACTCTGTATTGGTGCGATTGCGGCTCGTGTATTCGCTGCTCCAGATGAACTGCGAGGAGATCGAATCCACCGCCGTGTAGACCGCGCCCGCTGCGTTGCTGCCGGAGCATTGAGCGGCACTGAACTGGCCGTGCCAGAAGTTGAATCCGGGCGTATCGGGCAGGCGACTGAGAATGCCCCGGTAATAGTCGACGACGGCATCGACCTCTGCCCGGCTTGTAGTATTGCCGAACAGGCCTGTCATGAAGCTCCCGAACTCGGGCGAGAACAGGAAGCTGTACATGACGATGTTTCGCGGAAGGCCATTCGCGAGCTGACCCATCCAGTACGAAAAACCGCCTGCGTCTGGAGCCCGATTGAAGAATGTGTTGTAAAGATCGGTCACGAATCGCGTATCCGATGTGGCTAGCCCGATGTACTCCGGACTGTTGAAGAAGTACCCCGCCATGACGCGATAGGCCTCTTTGATGTCCACACCGAGGCCTTGCATGCGAACTGCTTCGCCTTCCCAGAACGTCTTCCCGCCCGCGTCGGGGGCGCGTCCCAGGATGGCCTGGTAGTAGTGATCGACCAGCGAATAGCTGCCAAACCCGCTCAGACCGACGCTGGCGGGGCTGCCGATTCCGCCGAACGAAATGCTCAAAGTGCCCGATGCCGAGCCCGCGGCAATCGGCGCGAACGTCAGGTTGACGACGCAGCTGGCACCCGATGCAAGCGTGCCGCACGTTGTGCTCTGAGCGAAGGGCCCTGCGATACCCAGTGCACTGATCGTCAGGGGGCTCGTACCGACATTGGTGAGTGACACCTGCGCTGGCGCCGACACGCTGTTGACCGATGTCGTCGGGAATGTCACCGAAGCTGTCGAAACGAACAACGGTGACCCGGCGCTGCCAGCGGTGACGTAACGATAGTAGATTTCCGCGCCCTGGTTGTTGTCGCGAAAATCGGACCAGATCATGTGAAAGCGAGCGTTGTGATAGATGGCGCTCGGGTACATGGTTTCGCTGCTGCTCGCGGCCTGCAATTTGGGACCGAATGACAGCCCGCCATCGATGCTGCGGCGATAGAACAT
>JALYXY010000261.1 GCA_030946875.1 Pseudomonadota bacterium
GTCCCGGTGGGCCGGGCGCTGGCGGCAAGGGCGCCGGTCCGCGCCACAAGGGGCCTCGCGACCGGGGTCCCCGCGATCAGCCCCCGCGCAGCGACGACGACGACCGTGGAAATCGGGCGCCACCCGCCACGACGCCGGTCATCGCCGATGAGGAAGGCAACCGCTGAGCGTTTGATCTTCCGATGGGTCGGCGCAACGGGTCGGACCAGCGTTCGCGTGACGCACGCGCTGATCGCTGCGACGCGCGCCCCGTTTTCTAGTTGAAGCGGGGCTCGCGCTTACCGAGGAAAGCGTTGATGCCTTCGACGAAATCGGGCGATGCGGTGCATTGCCCGAACGATATCGCCTCCGCGCGCAACTGTTCGCTCAAGGTGCTCGAGGGCGACTGCAGGAGCAGACGCTTGATGTTGCGCAGCGCGACGGCGGGGCCGCTGACGATTGCCTGCACCATCTCGTCGGTCGCGCGGTCGATCTCGCCTGCCGGCACGACCTGATTCACGAGCCCGAGGCGCAGCGCTTCAGTGGCATCGAAGCGCCGGCCGAGAAGAAGGATCTCCATCGCCTTTTTCATGCCCACGATTTTGGGCAGCGTGTAGGTGCCGCCACCATCGGGCGACAACGCGATGTTGCGATAGGCCGACGTGAAGTACGCGTCATCGGCCGCGATGGCCAGATCGCACGCCGCCAGTAGCGAAAGGCCAAAACCCGCGACGGCCCCGTGGACGCTTGCGATGACCGGTACGGGCAGGCGCTGCAGGTGCTCGATCGAGGCGTGAAGCTCCTGCACCATGCGCGTGAACCACGCCTCGCGCTCCGCTGGCGCGCCCGCGAGGTGAGCGGCGAAGGTGCGAAGGTCGCCACCGGCCATGAAATGCTTGCCGGCGCCACGCACCACCACGCATCGCACTCCGGGGTCGCTCGCGATGTCCGATGCATGTTCGACGAGGCGCCGCATCATCGCCAGGTCGAGCGTGTTGAGCGCTTCCGGACGGTTGAGCGTGAGCGTCGCGACGGCTCCGGCCATCTCCAGCAGAATGCAGTCGCTCATGCCTCATTCTCCGGTGGTGGATCGCGGCTCATATCGAGCTCGGGAATGTCCGCACGAAACGGGCTCGAGCCTTCCAGCTCCTCGACGCTGCGTGCAACCTGCACCCGCTCGCGAGCGCAGAACTCGGCGATCGCGCGCCGAAAGGCCGGCTCCGCAATGGCGTGCGCGGAGTAGGTCGTAACCGGCAGCAATCCCCGCGCGAGCTTGTGCACGCCCTGGGCCCCGCCTTCGAACCGGCCGATGCCGCGTTCGATGCAGAACTCGATAGCCTGGTAATAGCACGCCTCGAAGTGCAGGCCCGGAATGTACTCGGTCGCGCCCCAGTAGCGTCCCCACAGCGTGCTGTCGTCGAACACGTCGAGCGCCGCGCACACGCGCTTGCCGTCGCGCCATCCGAGCACCAGCATGAGGTGCTCGGGCATCGTGCTCGCGATGCGCAGGAAGAACTCCCGCGAAAGGTATGCGGTGGACCCGTGTGCGCGATACGTGCTCTGGTAGCAGCCATAGAAGAAGTTCCAGTCGGCGCGCGTGATGTCCTGCCCGACGCTCCGGGTGAAGGTGACCGCTGATTCGGCAAGCTTGCGTCGGTCCTGTCGAACTTTCTTGCGTTTGTCGTGATTGAAGGCCGCAAGAAAATCGTTGAAGGAATGATAGCCAGGGTTCACCCAGTGGAACTGCACACCCGTGCGGATCATCATGCCTGCGGTGCGGCATTCGCGCATTTCGTCCGCTGTTGGAAACAGGATGTGGAGCGACGAATAGCCCGCGGGGCCGTCGCTCACCATGCGCAGCGCGCGGTCGACGAGCGCTGCGCGGGTTCCCGCATCGGGCGACAGCACGCGCGTGCCCGACGCGGGCGTGAAGGGGATCGCGCAGACCAGCTTCGGATAGTAGGCGTGTCCATGCCTCCTGTAGGCATCGGCCCAGCTCCAGTCGAACACGTATTCGCCGTAGGAGTGGGCCTTGGCATAGAGCGGCAGGGCACCCGTCAGGGTCGAGCCCTTCCACGCGGTGATGAGGCGCGGGCTCCAGCCGGTGGCAGGCGATGCACATCCCGTTTCCTCGAGTGCCAGGAGAAACGGGTGCGACATCAGCGGCTGCCCGCCAGTGAGCGCATTCCAGCTCGCGGGCTCTATCGCATCGAGTGTGACGTCGTCGCGCACGACGAGGGTTGCGAGTGCCGAGGAGTTGCGGTGTGCCGGGAGCGAGGGGGAGGCCATGCGTCGATCGTGGGTGACGGACATTCTTGCATGCGGCGCAGGACAAGCCGCTCGTGGTGTAATCTCGATTGCCGTCACGTCCGCGGCCATCGAGAGACACGTTCATGAAGAAGATCGAGGCGATCATCAAACCATTCAAGCTCGACGAGGTGCGCGAAGCACTGTCGGAGATCGGCGTGTCGGGCCTGACGGTCACCGAAGTCAAGGGGTTCGGGCGGCAGAAAGGTCACACCGAGCTGTACCGCGGCGCCGAGTACGTCGTCGACTTCCTGCCCAAGGTGAAGGTGGAGGTCATCATCGCCGAGCCTCAGGTCGAGCGTGCGATCGATGCCATCGTGCGTGCTGCCCGCACGGGAAAGATCGGCGACGGCAAGATCTTCGTCACCGCCGTGGAGCAGGTGGTGCGTATCCGGACCGGTGAGAGTGGCGAGGCGGCGGTTTGATACGTGCAGCGATGCGCAGTTCGCTCAACTCCGGCACCGGCGATGCGGCACCTCGCCTGACGCGGCAAGCTGAGGGAGAGTCCTGATGTCTTTCGGCAGTGAATTCCGCACCTTCGCGCTCAAGGGTAACGTCGTCGATCTCGCCGTGGGTGTCATCATCGGGGCGGCGTTCGGACGCATCGTCGACTCGCTCGTCAAGGACATCATCATGCCGCTGATATCGAGCATGGTCGGCGGGCTCGACTTTTCGAACTGGTTCCTGATGCTGCGCAGTCCGCCGGCAGGTTACGGCGGGCCCATGACGTACGAGGCGCTCACCAAGGCCGGCGTGCCGCTGCTGGCCTATGGCAATTTCCTGTCCATCATTCTCAATTTCGCGATCCTCGCGTTGATCATCTTTCTCATGGTCCGAAGCTTCAATCACCTGCGTGCACGGTTCGAATCTCCACCGGCGGCCGCAACGCCGATGGTGCCCGAGGATGTTCTGCTACTGCGCGAGATCCGCGACTCCCTGCGTCGCTGATCCCCCGGCGGGCGATCGCGTGGGTCGCGCTCGCCGCGGCATGGGCTGCAACGGCCCGCCGCATGCGCGCACTGGCGGTCGTTGGATGTGCCGTTCTCGCGACTGGCGGTCTCGTACCCGGCGCCTGGGCGCGGATCGTGGCCGTGCCGGTGGCGAGCGGGTTCCACGCACCGGTCGAGGTGGTCAACGCGGCTGACAACTCTGGCCGGCTGTTCGTGGTGGAGCAGGGTGGACGATTCAAATTGCCCGCGGCAATGCGATCGCTGCGACCCCTTTCCTCGGTGTGTCGTCCAGGATCGTGAGGGGTGGCGAGCAGGGTCTTCTAGGGCTCGCGTTTCATCCGCAATACCGCACCAACGGTCGGTTCTTCGCGAAGCACCGTCACTGGTGGGTCGCTACATTTTCGCGGATTACTGCTCGGGAACGTTCTGGGCGCTCTCCCGCAGCAACTCGGGCGCGTGGTCATCGGAACTGCTTTTCCAGCGCAGCAACGGGCCGACGAGCTTCGGAGAAGACGAGCAGGGAAACGTTTACTTCGCCGACGCAACCGCTGGTGCGCTCTATCGTGTCGCGGACGACGCGCCACCGCTCGTGCGAGTGGTCGAGTATTACAACGCCACGCTCGACCACTACTTAGTCACGAGCCTCCCGGACGAGCTCGGTCGCCTCGATCGTCAGGTGCTTCCGGGGTGGCTGCGTACGGGTCTCGCGTTCACTGCCTACGCATGGGCAGCGATGGCGGTCGAGCCGGTGTGCCGCTTCTACATTCCGCCTTCGCAAGGTGACTCGCACTTTTACTCCGCGTCCCCGCAGGAGTGCGCGGTCGTGGCGCAGCGCTTCCCTGCGTTCATCCTCGAACATGGGAGGTTTTCGGCCTTGCGCCTGCGCCCATCGACGGGATCTGCCCGATCGGCTTCGTTCCTTTGTACCGGCTCTGGAACGCGCGGACGGACAGCAACCACCGCTACACGACCGATCCTGCCGTTCGCGATGCGATGATTCGCCGGGGCTACGTCCTGGAAGGCATAGGACCGACGCCGATTGCCATGTGCGCGCCTTCGTGACACTCGAGTTTTGTCACGTCCGCACGTGCGCGTTGACCTTGCGCCTGTGCTTTGCCAGAATCCGCCACCAGCCACGCAGGCGATCGCCCATCCCGAAAGCCCATGGCTCGCGGAGGTGGACCGGCAAAAACGGCGCACGTGGCATCCACGAGGAGAAGATATGCATCGCAAGCTTTCTCGCGCGCTCATCGGCGCATGCGCGCTGGTGGCAAGCGTCGCATCGGCTGACATCAACGTCGGCGTCTCGCTTTCCACCACCGGCCCTGCGGCTTCGCTCGGCATTCCGGAAAAGAATACGTTCGAACTGCTTCCATCGACCATCGGCGGCGAGAAGGTCAACTGGATCATTCTCGATGATGCCTCGGACACCACCCGAGCGGTCACCAATACCCGCAAGCTGATCAGCGAGGACAAGGTCGACGTGATCATCGGTTCCACCATCACCCCCAACTCGCTGGCGATGATCGACGTCGTCGCCGATGCCGAGGTGCCCATGATCTCGATGGCCGCGGGCGCGAAGATCATCGACCCGGCCAATCCCAAGACGCGCTGGGTGTTCAAGACGCCGCAAAACGACGCACTGATGGCCGATGCCATCGTCGCGCACATGAAAGCCAATGGCGTGCGTACGCTCGGATACATCGGCTTCAACGATGCGTACGGCGAGGGCTGGCTGAACGAGATGAAGCGCTCCGCACAGGCCGCCGGCATCAAGCTCGTCGCCGAGGAGAAATACAACCGCGCTGATCCTTCGGTCACGGGGCAGGTGCTTAAGATCGTCGCCGCCAATCCGGACGCGGTTCTGATCGGTGCATCGGGAACTCCCGGCGCAACGCCGCAAAAGGAGCTTGCCTCGCGCAATTTCAAGGGCAAGATCTACCAGACGCACGGCGTTGCCAATCCGGATTTCCTGCGCGTGGTCGGAAAGGACGGCGAAGGGACGATCCTGCCGATCGGACCGATGCTGGTGTATGAGCAACTGCCCGATTCGAATCCGGTCAAGAAATCGGCGGCCGAATACATCACGAAGTACGAAGCCAAGTACGGCAAGGACTCGCGCACCACGTTCGGCGGTCACGCGTGGGATGCCTACCTTCTCCTCGCGCGTGCCGCGCCGGAGGCGATGAAAAAGGCGAGACCCGGAACCCGCGAATTCCGGGCAGCGCTGCGGGATGCGATCGAGAACACGAACGAGCTCGTCGCGACCCATGGCGTGTTCACGATGTCGGCCAAGGATCACAACGGACTCGACCAGCGTGCGAGCACCATGATCCGGATCGACAACGGCCGCTGGATGCTGGCACGTTAGTCCCATTGGCCTCGCTCCGCGACACCGGCTGCCCTCCGCGGCCGGTTTTTTTTCGACACGCGCCGACGATCGCCGTGCTGAGCGCGCGCAAGCGATGAGCGGTTCGATCTACGCTCGCAACGCGGGCGTGTAGCACGCGTGGACCCGGCGATCTTCACCCTGCTCGTCCAGGATGGCGTCACCAACGGCGCCATCTACGCGCTTCTTGCGCTCGCGATCGTGCTCGTCTTCACGGTCACGCGTGTGATCTGGGTTCCATCGGGCGAATTCGTTTCATACGGCACGTTGACGCTCGCCGGGTTCCAGCTCGGCAAGCCACCCGGCACCGTCGGGCTTCTGATCGGAATGGCGGTGCTCGCTGCGGCAATGGAAACCCATGCCTGTGCCCGGCGTGGCGAGCTTGCGCGCCTGCCGCGCCAGCTCGCGATCTGGGCCGGCATCCCGTGCCTCATCGCCGCACTTGCATGGTGGCTTGCAGCACGCAATCCACCTTTCTGGCTGCAGGTCGTGATGACGCTTGCGCTCGTTACGCCGCTGGGACCGCTGCTGTACAGGATCGCCTACCAGCCCATTGCCGGGGCAAGCGTGCTCGTGCTCCTGATCGTGTCGGTCGCGCTGCATTTCGTGCTCACCGGACTCGGGCTGTGGTTCTTTGGCGCGGAGGGTTCGCGCACGCCGCCCTTCGCCACACAAAGCTGGCAGATTGGCAATGTCACCATCAACGCCCAGAGCGCAATGGTGGTGCTGACGAGCATGGCGCTGATCGTGGCGCTGTATACGTTCTTCGGTCGCACGCTGTACGGGAAGGCACTGCGGGCGACGGCGCTGAACCGTGTTGGCGCGCGCCTCGTCGGCATCTCCCCCGATCTTGCCGGAGCACTCACCTTCACCCTCGGCGCATTGCTGTGTGCGTTTTCCGGCGTACTGATCGGTCCCATCACGACCATCTATTACGATTCGGGATTTCTCGTCTCGCTGAAGGGCTTCGTCGGGGCGATCATCGGCGGGCTGGTGAGCTATCCCCTGGCTGCCGCGGGCGCGTTGCTGGTCGGATTGCTCGAGGCGTTCGCGTCGTTCTGGGCGAGCGGATTCAAGGAAGTGATCGTGTTCACGCTGATCATTCCCGTGCTGCTGTGGCGCAGTCTCGCCACGCGCCATGACGAGGATGAAGAGTGATGCAGCAGCGCGCCTGGCTGCAGGTTTTCGCGTACGCCCTGGTGGCTGCAGCCGTGGTGGGGGTGCCGCTGGCGATGCCGCCGTTCTGGGTGACACTCGGCAACTACATCGGGCTCTACAGCATCGTGGCACTCGGTCTCGTGCTTCTGACCGGTGTGGCAGGACAGACCTCATTCGGCCAGGCCGCGTTCGTCGGGATTGGTGCGTATGCGACCGCGATCCTGTGCATTCGCTACCAGTGGTCACCCTGGATCAATCTGCTGGCAGGTCTCGCCATCACGGCCGCCGTCGCGCTTTGCATCGGCTTCATTACGTTGCGCATGCGCGGTCACTATCTGCCTCTCGCGACGATTGCCTGGGGTATCAGCCTCTACTTCCTGTTCGGCAGCCTCGAGATCCTCGGCGGGCATACAGGCCTGACGGGCATCCCTGCGCTGCACTTTTTCGGAGTCGAGTTGCGTAACGAGCGCTATCTCTACGTGCTCATCTGGATCGTCGTTCTGGTGGCACTCTGGGCCACGCACAATCTTCTCGACTCGCGGCAGGGGCGCGCGATCCGGGCCCTGCGCGGGCAACTCGACATGGCGGAGTCGTTCGGCGTCGACGCGGCTGGTCTCAAGATCGTCGTGTTCGTCTACGCGGCGCTGCTCGCGTGTGTGTCGGGATGGCTGTATGCGCACCTGCAGCGCTTCGTGAATCCGACACCTTTCGGCCTCAATCAGGGCATTGAATACCTTTTCATGGCGGTGGTCGGCGGCGCCGGCAGCGTATGGGGAGCGGTGCTCGGGGCGATGGTCATCACGCTTTCGAAAGAGGTGCTGCAGTCGGTGCTGCCGACACTGCTCGGCAAGAGCGGAAACTTCGAGATGGTGGTGTTCGGCGTCCTGATGGTGCTGTTGCTGCAGCGCGCGCGTGACGGCGTCTGGCCCTGGAT
>JALYXY010000008.1 GCA_030946875.1 Pseudomonadota bacterium
CACGTCGCACGTCGCACGTCGCACGTCGCACTCGTTTCGGCTCTGGTCGCCACGCCGGTCGCGGGTCAGATCACCATCTACACAGATGAAAATTTCCGCGGGCGGGATGTCGCGGTCGATCGGCCGGTGCCGGATCTCAACCGCTTTGGATTCGCCGGTCAGGTTTCATCGCGCAGGTGCGCGGCGGCACCTCGCAGCTTTGTACCGAGATCAACTTCCTTCGGCCGCTGATCTCAGGATCTCGGCACGAGTATATCGGCGATTCCTATGTCTATTGCGCGGCCGCAACGATTGCCTCATTGCAACAAGGCTTCTCGTCGCACACGGCCGAGATGCCAGACGAGCCCGGGCGCGAGCAGCGCGAGCGGCGCTGCGATCAGCACGTAACGTGGAGCCGTCAGGATCGTCCATGCGACAGCGGTCCATGCCGCGCCTGTGACGAACTCGAGCATCGCGACGACCATGCTCGAGCGCGCGCGTCGCTTCAAGTCACTGCGCTTGCCGCGCTGGGGATACCACACCTGCATCGCTCCGGTGCAGAGTGTCGCCGCAACCATGCACAAGGCAGCGACGACGGCTGCGAACACGCGGTGCCGCGCGAACAGCACCAGGACGGGCAAGACGAGCAGCCACACCGGAATCACGGCTGCGGCTACCTTGGTCCAGGCGAGTCGGGTGATCGATACGGGCGCGGCACCGATGAGCTCCGGGGCATCTTCGGCGGCGACGGTGAGCCAGGCGAGACTCCCTGCCAGCGTCGATGCGATCAGAACGAACAGCGGCACCAGCGCCGCACCGTTCTCCTCGCGTCGAAACAGGAGGAAGGCGAGCGGCAGCGCATAGAGCACCTGCATGAGCGTCTGGGCAATGAGATTGGGGTCTCGCGCAATCAGCTTCCACTCCTTGACGAGCACGTTTCGCGTGACGCCCCTGCGAAAGGTCAGGGCTGCGCGGCCACGTTTGCGTCTTGAGCCAGTCACGGTGTCCTGAGTGCCTGCGACGAAACCCGCACACGCGAAGTTGACGGTGAACGCGAAGCTCAGGAACCCCGCGACCATGAACATCGAGAGCATCGACATGTCTCCGACCAACGCGCGAAACGGCCACCACATCACGCTCGCCGAGCCGAGCAGTCCATCTTCGCGCCACAGTGCCCGGAGGATCGCCAAGGTCATGCCACCTACTCCCGAACCGAACAGGTTGGGTGCTTGCGAGGCCAGGAATGCCGACGCGCCTATGAGCGCGCCTAGCACCTGCGCGGCGACCCGCGCCCGACGCGCGCCCAGAGCCCGCACCAGCGCGAGCGTCAACAGCATGGCAAAAGCTGTGGTCAGCAGGGCGAGCGCAGCAAGGGCAGGGTAGATCGCCAGCAGCTCCGGGTGTCCAGTGAACGGGCCCATATCGGCAAAGGGCGTGAGCAGGAAAGCATAGATGGCCACCGATCCGAGACTGATGCCAAGGGAGCGCACCAGGAACACCGTGCGCGGTGAGATAGGCGACGCAAGCAAAAGATCGAGATCGCCGCGCACGAACAAGGCATCGACACTGAGCGTGATCCCTTGCGCGATCATCATCGAGATCACCACCAGGGTGAGGATGCCGCCAACGATCATCACCATGCCGGAAGCCAGAGGCTGATGGCTGACACGAAGCAGGAGCCAGGCGAGCACGTGCAGTCCAAGCCAGGCGAATGCGCCACAGATGACGAGGAGCCTGCCTTGCAGTCGCCAGTTGCGTACCGCAAGCGTGATCTCGTGGCGCAAGAGCCATGAGGCCGAGCCGGGGCGCAGCCGCATGGTGCCAAGGCGTTGCTCGAGCGTCACGGGCTCGAGGTGAGCTCGAGGAAGATGTCCTCCAGCGTCGCGCTGGCGTTCTCCTGTGAAGCGTGGGCGCGCAACTCTTCGAGCGAGCCCTGCGCCACGATCCGACCATGGTCGACGATGCTGATGCGCTCGGCAAGGCGTTCGGCGATCTCGAGCACGTGCGTCGTCAGGATGATCGTCTTGCCGTCGCGCACGCGAGCGACCAGCAGGTCCTTGATCTGACGAGCCGACGTCGCATCGACTCCGGTGAGAGGCTCATCGAGGATCATGACGGCGGGATCGTGCACCAGAGCACCGGCCAGCGCGAGCTTCTGCCGCATCCCGCGCGAGAAGGTCTCGACCAGATCTCCGGTGTTGCTCGAAAGGCCGAGGAAAGCGAGGAGTTCCTGCGCAAGTGGCGTAGCCGTCGCGGGATCGATGCCCCAGAGACCGGCGACGAATTCGAGGTACTCGAGAGGGCGGAGCTTGCCGTACAGCTGCGGCTCGTCGGGAACGAAAGCGAGCACCTGCTTTGCCGCGAGCGGGTCGCGCTCGATGTCGTGACCGAGGACGCGCACTCGACCGGCATCCGGCTTCAAAAGACCTGCCACGATACGCAGCGTGGTCGTCTTGCCTGCGCCATTGGGGCCGAGGAGCGCGTGAAACTCACCGCGTCCAATCGTGAGCTCGATGCCCAGGAGCGCCGCCTTTCCCGGAAAGCTCTTGACGAGACCGCTGATCTCCAGCGCCGGGGCTGTGGATGCGGACGTCGTCACGTCGCGGTCGTGCTACGCCGACGATGCAAGGCGGGATGCGCGTAAGGTTGCACTACGTCGTATGCTACGTGGAGCACCTGCATGCGATCAAGCGCGACGCATCTCCATGGCAGCCGCGCATCGAGCTACAGGCTTTGCCACGACGCGAATGAAAGGGGCGAAGCCCTTGCAGGCTCCGCCCCTCACGAACAGCCCGACTTCCGGACTGCGTTACATCACCTGCTGAAGTTCGCCTGCACGGATGTGCTCTGGACCATGTTCAGGCTGCACGTGGGCGTTGTTCCCGAGCACGAGCCGCCCCAGCTCACGAACGACTTGCCGGCGGGAGGTGTTGCGGTCAGCGTCACGATGGTGCCTTGCGCAAACTTGGCCGAGCACGCGCTGCCACAATCGAGCGCATGATCGATGCCCGTAGGTGTCGCCGTCACCGTTCCCGCGTTGCTGCGTCCGATCGACAACGTATATGAAGGCGTGGCGGCGCCGCCTCCTCCACCGCCACCCGCAGCGACCGCGCTGAAGGTTGCCGTCAATGCCGTTTCCGCGTTCATGAGCACGGTGCAGGTGGCGCCTGCTCCGGCGCACGCGCCGCTCCAGCCGGAGAACGTGCTGCCGGAATTTGCCTTCGCCGTAAGCGCCACGCTCGCACCCGGACTGTAGACGCCGTAGCACTTGCTGCCGCAGCTCACGATCTTGTCGGCGGATGCCACGTTGCCGCCCCCGACGACGCTCACCGTCAGCGCGTTCACGTCCAGATTGACCGCGGCATTCTGCGCTCCGATCGCATCGCCGATCTCCCCGGCGCCGGGCACCTTGCAAACGAGGTCGGCACACAGCGCTTCGTGCGTGGCGGGGTCGTAGGTGCCGGCATACTTGTAATACTCGTAGCGTCGCACCACCGCGTGATTGCCGTTACCCAGGTTGCCCTGGTTGGCGAGCTTGCCGCGCTGTCTCTTGTTGCCGTTACCCAGCGGATCGGCCTGCAACAGCGACCAGCTCACCTCGACCTGTGCGGCATTCTCCGGCACCACTGCATGATCGTCGCCCATGAGATCGACGAGATCCACTTTCCCCTGCTGCTCGGCCTTGTAAACCCTGACCCATTGCGCGTCGCTGAACAATGCCGGCTGCACCGCGGGCTGCGCTTCGATCTGCGCCACGACCACAGGTGGCAGGCCGGGGTTGGCGGGCGGTACGGCAACCCAGTTCGGTGCCGGAATCGAAACGGTGGTGGCTGCAGCCATGACCGCCCCGGGCGTGCCCGGATCGGCGACGAGCCAGCGATAGATGATCTTGGTCGGGTTCACCCCGTATGTGGTGCTGATCCCGAAATGCTCGCACCCGGCAGTCTGATACGTGCCTGGCATCCCCAAAGTCCAGCAGGAATCACCCGGGACCGTGGTGAGTGAAGGCGGCACGGGTGTGGAAGTCGTGAATGTTCCGGAGTTCTGATCGAACGGCGCTATCCACCGCACGTACACGCCGCCGGGAAAGTCGGTGGCAGTGCCGAAGCCGTAGCGGATCACGCTCGCGTTGAAGTTCGACGGAAAGATGCGGGTCAGTTGCGAGCTGTTGACGCCCCAGACCTCCATCTCGAAGCCATACGTGGGCGCACCCGTGCTGTTCAGCACGTCGAAATTCTGGTAATTGCCGGCCATGACCACGGCCTGCGCATGCACGCTTGTGGGGAGCGCGAGCACGCTTGCCGCCAGGAGCGTACCGATCAACGCGCTGCGCGCTGGCCTGGTCATGCGGAGCTGAGCCTGTGTTTGCATTACATCTCCAATACGGTGGGGTCGAAGTGCGGATCGCCGCCGGGTTCGAGGGCGGTCGTCAGGAAGTGAAGTTCTGGTGAATGCATCACACAGAGCGCGATGGGGGCGCGGAAATACATGCTCGTTGCGATATCGCGCTGGCCGTGGCATGGCGATGCCGCGGAAGTGAGCCGCATCACCTGACCCGCATCACCCGCCCGGCCGTGAGCTATCCTGTGGATGTGTGGGCCCACCCTGGTAATGAGTCACCGCATGAGTGCCCTTTCGCGGCCACATGCCGCGCCCAGCCACTGACGCAGCGCATCGGCACGCATGATCCCGGACGATGACGCAGGTTTGGTGGCGCGGTGCCGGCGTGGTGACGCGTCGGGCTGGGAGGCGATCGTGCGGCGCTACCAGCGCCTCGTCTTCACCGTCGCGCGTCGGGCAGGTCTCGATGAGCATGCGGCTGCGGACGTCTTTCAGACTGTCTTCGCGCGTTTGATCGAATCACTGCCGCGCATTCAGGACCCGGGCCGGCTCCAGGCGTGGCTCGTCACCACGGCCAAGCGTGAAGCCTTTTTGCAGGTGAGCCGCGGCCGGCGTACCGTATCATTCACGCCCGGCGAGGACCTCGACGGGTCGGGCGAGTGGGATCCGCCGGACGAGTCGCCGCTCCCGGAGGACGTGCTCGCCGAGTTGCAGCAGCTCGATCTGCTTCGCGCCGGGCTCGAGCAGCTCGACGAGCGGTGCCGCCAGCTCCTGCGCATGCTCTTTTCCGACGACGCACAGCCGAAGAGCTACGATGAGGTGGCGAGAGAGCTCGGGATGGAGGTCGGCAGCATCGGACCGACACGCGCACGCTGTCTCGCGAAGCTGCGGCGCCTCGTGAGCTGAAGGCTTTCTGATGAGCCGAATGTATTTATCACTGCGCCCGATGCTCTGTAGTCACGCGTTCGAGCCACCTGCATGAAGCCCATCCATACACTTTCCGATGAAGAATTCGCCGAGATGGCACGCCGGTCGGCGACGCTCGAGGACGCACCCGAGCATGTCGTCAAGGCGGCGATCGGATTGTGGCGTGTTCAGCCGGCGAAGGCCCACACTGTGCGCACCCTGATGGAACGTGCCGTGGCCGCGCTGACCTTCGACAGCTGGGCAACCCCCAGTCTTGCGTTCGGGGTGCGCAATGCCCCGTCCGAGACGCGCCAGATGCTCTTCAGTGCAGAAGGCCGCGACATCGACTTGCGGATTACGCCGGCAGCCCGGGGCTTTGCAATCAGCGGCCAGATCCTGGGGCCGGATGCTTCGGGCAACGTCGAGCTTCTGCGCGTCGGCGACGATTCGCTGGTTGCGACCCAGCCGCACGACGCGGTTGACGTGGACGACATCGGCGAGTTTCACCTTGCGGACGTTGCCGCAGGGCGATACCAGCTGATCCTTCGTGTCCCGGACGCGGAGATCGAGTTGCCCCTCTTCGAGGTCGGCGAGCGTCATCGTTAGACGTGCCTGATGGCCTCCGAGCCCGTCGCGTCGTCCACAACGGTCGAGCTTGCGCGAGCCATGGTGGACGCCCAGCGTCCGCTCGCCGGCGACACGGACGCCCCGACGCTGCGTGCCGTCGCATGGGCACTCAAGGACCTCTGCTACGCCGCGTGGAGCACCGAGCCCGAGCGCGCGGGCCGGGTCGCGCAAGTGCTTCGCAACATGCGGGAGTTGAGTGAGGCGGAGCCGCAAGCTGAAATCGGCGCGCTCGCTGACTGGACTGCCGGGATTGCGCACCTCACCCGCGGCGAAATGACGGAGGCGGTGCGATGTCTCGATTCGGCTGCGACCGCCTTCCGTGATATCGGCCAGTCGCGGCATGCGTCGGAGACACAGGTTCCCAAGATTATGGCGTTATCCATGCTCGGGCGATACGACGAGGCGGTGACGACCGCGGAGCATGCTCATGCGGACTTCATTCGGGACGGGGATCAGCGCGCCGCAGCCAAGGTGAGCCTCAATCTCGGCAGCTTGCACCTGCGCCGGGATCACTACCGGCGCGCCGCGAGCAATTACCGCGATGCTGCCGTGCTGTTTGCACGCGTGCGTGACCCGCAGCATTCGATCATGGCCGATATCGGCATGGCCGACGCGCTCACTGCTCAAGGCGCATTCGAAGAAGCTCTGCGCATCTACGCACGGGCGGGAATGCGCGCGGCGACTCACGGGTTTCCGGTGCTTTCGGCGATGCAGGCCGAATCGTTGGCGCTGCTCGAGCTTGCGCGCGGCCATTACGCCGAAGCGCTCGCAGGCTTCGAGCGCTCACGCCGGGCGTACGAAGGGCTCGGTATGCCGCAACACCTTGCGATCGCCGAAAAGCAGCTCGCCGATGCCTATCTCGAGCTGCGTCTCGTGCCGGAGGCTCTCGCGCTGTTCAGCGAGGCGCTTGCGCGCTTCGAGGCTCAGGAGATGATCGACGATGTCGCGTGGACCACGGTGCAACAAGGTCGCGCACATGCTTTGGCCGGGCACGCCGATGGTGCGATTTCCGCACTGGCAAGCGCAGCAGCGATGTTCGAGGAGCAGCAAAACACCGCCGGCGCGGCCACTGTTGCCCTGGCCAGAGCCGAGCTCGACCTTGCCAATGGCGATGCAACGGCAGCACTGCGCTTTGCGCACGAGGCTGCGGAAGGGTTCAGAAGCGCGGCACTTGCAGAGCGAGAGCTACGTGCGCAGGCCGTCGAGGCCGATGCGCTTCTGGAGGCAGGATCGCTGATCGAAGCGGAGCGCACTTTTGCGGCCGTGCTGGAGCGCGCACGCGCGATCCAGGTGATCGGCGTGCAGGTCCGCTGCCTCACCGGCCAGGGAATCGTCGCACTTGCTCGCCACGATGTGGGATCGGCGCGTGCCGCGTTCCACGCCGCCATCCGGATGTTCGATGAGCAACGGCGTGCGCTGCCGGGCGACGAGTTGCGCGATGCGTTTCTCGCGGATCATCTGCGGCCCTATCGCGAGCTTCTGCGCATCGAGCTGGGTGAGCACGCGGGCACCGGCACGCACCAGACGGCAACGCGGGTGCTGCACCAGCTCGAGCTCTTCCGTGCCCGCGCCCTCGGCGAACGTCTGGCGGCGCCGCAAGACGGCGAGGAAAATCCAGCGACGCTCGAGACTCGTGCGCGCGTCAACTGGTTGCGCCGGCGCGTGACGAGCGTCGGCGACGAGGGCGGTGATATCAGCGTCCCGCTCGCCGACTTGCGCAGCGCGGAATCGGAGCTCCTCGAGCGGGCACGCCGCCAGCGTCTCGTGGGGGTGTCGGGTTCCGGCGCTCCGCTGGACGATGAAGCCTCCGATCTCGAGGCTCTGCAGGGTCGACTTCGCGAGGGCGACGTGCTGGTGGAATACGGCCGCCATGATGACGAGCTCTTTGCTTGCACCGTCACCCGCGACGAGGTGCTCGTCCATCGCGCCCTCGGCTCGTGGAGCGACGTCCAGGCGATGGTGCGCTCGGCGCGCTTTCAGATCGAGGCGCTGCGCCATGGGACGACGCCCATCGCGCGGCACTTGCCCATGCTCGCACAACGCACGCAACTGCGCATGCACCGGCTGCACGACGTGCTCTGGGCACCGCTGGGGGCGGCCGTCGGTACGGCGCAGCGCGTGCTCATCGTCCCGCATGGTGCGCTGGGCGCACTACCGTTTTGCGCGCTGCACGATGGCTCGCGTTATCTGGCCGAGCGCGTCGATGTTGCCGTCGTGGGAAGCGCGAGGCTTGGCGCGCGTGGCCTGGTGCGCGACACGCGGCCGCCCAAACAGGCGCTCTTGATGGGTGTTTCACGCAGCCTGCCTCATGCCGCGCGCGAGGTCGCTTTCGTTGCGAGCCTGCTCCCGGGCGTGAGGGCCTTCATCGATGAGGCTGCCACGGTGCAGGCATTCACCGCACACTCAGGCGACGCAGATCTCATCCATCTCGCCTGCCATGCGCAGTTCCGGTCGGACAATCCGATGTTCTCGGCGCTGCAGTTGAATGATGGTGCCATCACGGCAGAGAGCGTCGAGCGCCTGAGCCTGCGGAGCGCCACAGTCGTTCTGAGCGCGTGCGAAACCGCATTGGCCGGGGAGAGCGCGGGCGACGAGATGTTCGGCCTCGTGCGGGGCTTCGTCGTGGCGGGTGCTGCGCGCGTGGTCGCGAGCCTGTGGCCCATCGAGGATGCTGCGACCGAAGCGATGATGGCCACGTTCTATACGGCTTTGAGGGCGGGTGCTGCGCCGTCGGTAGCCCTGAGACGCGCGCAATGCGATCTCATGCGAAGCCATTCGCATCCGTTCCATTGGGCGGCGTTTGCGGTGTACGGCGGCTGGTAATTCCATCGTGGCGTGGCTCTGATGGGTGATGGTGCAATCGAACTGTGCTCCGTTTGCATTGGGCATTACACCCGGTGATGGGGCCTTTGCCCCCACCCCCCAACTTGCGTTTGGCTTGCATCAGGTGCCGGGCTGCTTAGAACGCCTTGCCCGACAAGGCGTTGGCGAGCACAGAGCTTCGGGCATGGCGGTTGCAACTGATCTGTACCTCCCCAATCGAAGTCGGCCTGACATCGGGTGCTTTCGCCTGCTGTCACTTGGCCATGCTCAAGGAAAAAACGGCCACCATGCTGTCGCTCAAGATCCCGCAAATTTGTCACTCGCTCGTCGCCGCGCTCGCCTTCAGTCTGAGCCTCGCATGCACCGAAGCCAACGGTGCCAAGTCAGATCCGGTGATCGCAGGCGAGGTGCTCGTGAAGCTCCGCACCGCTTCGGATCTCGGCGCGCTGCTGACGCGGTACGGGTTGAGCGAGATCAACCGCTTTGGTCAGCGCCCAATTTTCCGCTTGCGCCTGCCCGCGTCCGCGAACATGACCGATGTGCTCGCAGCTCTGCAGCTGGATGCGTCGGTGCTGATCGCAGAGCCCAACGTGATTCACGGCACGCCCGAGGGGCGGAAGAACGCCGTGTGGGCGATCGGCAATGCTCAGGTTTTCGCGCAGCAGTGGGCCCCTGCAGCGCTGCGCTTGTCGCAGGCGCATCTCTACTCGACCGGGTCCGGGGTGACGGTGGCGGTGCTCGACACGGGTGTGGACCGTGCCCACCCGTTGCTCGCTTCGAGACTGTTGCCCGGGTACGACTTCGTTGATGGCGACAACGATCCTTCCGAGGAAGGGTCGCGCAATGATGCCGGTTACGGTCATGGCACACACGTCGCCGGACTGATCGCTATGGTGGCGCCGGGCGCCCGGATCATGCCCCTGCGTGTGCTCGAGCCGTCGGGTCAGGGCAACACCTGGGTGCTCGCCGAAGCGCTGCTCTATGCCGTCGACCCCGACGGCAACCCCGCCACGGACGACGGCGCGCACGTGATCAATCTGAGCCTCGGCACGACCACGCGCACCCGCATTCTCGACGCAGTCACGCAGCTCGTGACCTGCACTGCCGTGACCGATGATCCGGCCTTCGACTTGAGTGATGCCGGCTACGCGACGGACGCTGACCGATGCAGCCATCGCGCAGGCGTGGTGATCGCCGCTGCGGCCGGCAACGATTCGACGGATGCGGTGCGGCAATATCCTGCCGCCGAGCGGGTGCATGGACTCCTCGCGGTCGCCGGGAGCGACGCGAGCGCCCATCTGGCGCCGTTCAGCAACTTTGGTTCGTGGATCGGCATTGCCGCACCGGGTGCTGCCATAACGAGCTCCATTCCCGGAGGCGGCTACGCCACCTGGGAGGGCACTTCGATGGCCGCGCCGCTGGTCGCAGGCACGGCGGCGCTGTTGCTCGCGCGCGACCCGAATCAGCGACCGGATGACCTCATCAAGCGCATTCAGAACCGCAGCGCTTTATTGTGCGGCACGAGTTTGCGAGAGGTTGACGCCGCAGCTGCGGTGCAGGACCGCAGCGCTCCTGCCACGGTTTGCCATTAGCCCGTAGGCCACCCCGTACAGGTGTGACGAAGATCGCGCGCTAAAGCCGTGCCGTTGTTCACGCTCGTGCAGACGGCGCGGGGCAATGGTGGAAGCAGTCTTCGACGCTTGCGGGTCGGACGCCACGGTGCGTCGACGAAATGACGCGCAGTGGATTCAAGGTGCGGGCGTGGCCTCGTAGTGCCGAGGCAGCACGATGCGGAACACCGTACCCTCGCCGGGCGTTGATTCCATTTCGAGAGACGCGTCCAGGAGTTCACAGAGCCGCTTTACGATGGACAGCCCGATGCCTTCACCGCGTTGCTGATTCATCGGCCGTGGCTGCGGAGCATCGCGGCCGGATAAGGGAGCATCGGCATCATGCGCGGCGTCTCCTTTACCACGCGAGCGGAGCTCAACCTGACGCGACTCCTCGGTCGCGGCCTCGAGCGCGCCGGCGATCGGAGAACCCGGGCCTGCATGAAAGCCCGGGCCCGTGTCGGCGACCCTGATCATCCATCGGTCTTGATCGTTGCCCCGGCTATCGCCCCAGGTCACATTCACCCCACCATCCTCCGTGTATTTGATGGCGTTGAACAGAAGATTCTGCGCGATGCGCCGCACCTTGACATCGTCGCCCTCGACCCACAGCTCCGGCGGACCATCAGAATCCAGCGTGAGTCCCCGCTCCTGCGCCAGTGGGTGCATGCTTTCGCACAAGTCGCGCAGGACCGCTGCAGCGTCGAAGCGCTTCATCTGCCGCAGCTCGTGTCCCGCTTGCAGTCTCGCGAGATTCGTCACGTCGTCGAGCAGTGCATGGAGCGAGGACACGTTGCGCTTCAGCATGCGCAAGAAGGAGTCGCGGGCGGGGGGGGCGACGCCGTTCAAGCTCAGACCTGCCGTCGCGTTAGTCACCACGCCAAGATTGCCGCGCAGGTCATGCGCGGCCTGGTGCCAGAGGTCCGCACGCTGACGTTCGAGCTCCTGCACCTGCTCGACCGCGCGCTCGAGATCACGTACGTGACCGGCGGCCTCGATCTGCTGCAGATGGAAATACTGGGCCGTGCTTTCCCGCACGCCCTCGCTGCAAAGCACGGCCCAACCGCGTCGGGCGGTGCGGGCGACCCTTCCATCGAGGTCCGGATGGGCCGCGATGTAGTCCTCGAGCTCGTCGAGTACGCACAGCTGCAGGCGACCCCATTCGCGTGTCACCTCGCGCAGGTCGTAGCCTTGCTGCCACCGTTGCAGCCCATGCGATGCGGCATCAGGCTCGTACGCCGACGTCGATGCGGCGCCTCCCTGCGCAAGGGCCACCGGCAGCCACTGCGTGAAATGATCGAGCAGCTTGGGAACGTGATCGTTGAGCTGGGCCCGGGGAAGCGAGGCGCCGGTCGTCATCTGCGGGTCGAGCTCGAGTGCAGTCCTCCACGCCTGCAGGATGTTTGCTTGGCGACGCGTCAGATGCGCAACGAGCGCATCCATCTGCTCAGCAGGGGTTGCCCTATGCTCCATCGCTCGGTCGTAATGGTGCGCGGCGTGTGCCGGCATCACAACTGCACTGGCCACGTCGGCTTGAATGGAAAGCGGATGCTCGAGGCGGCGGCACCGCGCATTGTCCCACAGACTTCGCGAGGCGCCGAGAGACCCGTCAGCCTCATTGCTGCGCCTGCTCGGGCTCCGCGCCGGAACGATGGACCGGCCGGTGGGCTCCGATGCAACTCCTGACGCGCGCCGCTCTTCAGACCTTGAGATTGTATTTCTCGATGCGATAGCGCAGCGTGTCGCGGGACACGCCGAGAAGTCTTGCGGCCTGGGTGACGTTGCCGTGCGTTTGCGCGAGGGCACGCACCAGCAGATCCCGCTCGACATCTCCGAGATTGAGGTCGTTCGAGGCGGCGGTGCCCTCACCTGTCGATTCGACACGGCTCGTCGCGGTGGTGTTTCGACCGACATCCACGAGCCGCAGGTCCGAAGGCCCGATCACTTCGCTGCTCGACATGATCACGGCCTGCTCGATCACGTTGCGCAGCTCGCGCACGTTGCCGGGCCAGGAGTACGAGGCGATCGCGGCGATCGCGGCGTCGGCCAGCCTCTGGCGCTTGCGGTACCGACGCATGTGCACGGCCAGATAATGCAGCGCGAGACGCTCGATATCATCGCCACGCTCGCGCAGCGGCGCAACGTGCAGGTGAACGATGTTCAGCCGAAACAGCAGGTCCGCGCGGAATTGCCCGTGCCGCACAGCGGCGTGAAGATCGCGATTCGTAGCCGCGACGATGCGCACATTGGCCTTCTGCTCCCGAACGCTGCCCAGGCGCCGCACGGTCTTGTCCTCGAGCAGCTTCAGCAGCTTGGCCTGCACGCGAACATCCATGTCGCCGACCTCGTCCAGGAACAGTGTGCCTCCACTCGCGGCCTCCACCAATCCAAGCTTGCGCTCCTTCGCGTCGGTGAAGGCACCGCGTTCATACCCGAAGAGCTCGGCTTCGAGGAGATCGGCAGGAAGCGTCGAGCAGTTGATCTCGAGAAACGGCTGGCCGGCACGTTGCCCCTCATAGTGCAGGGCGCGTGCGACCAGCTCCTTGCCGGTGCCCGTCTCGCCGGTGATGAGCACGGCCGGTGCATCATCTCCGGCCAGATCGGCTTCAGCGGCGAGCAGCTGGCGCAAGGCGTTCTTGAGCTCGCGCATGGGACTCGACTCACCGATGAGGTGCTCGAGTCCCGCATCGCTCGCGACGCGGCGCCGGTGGTACTCGAGCTCCTGCTCGCGCCGTTCCTGGCCGAGGACCTTCTCGATCACGAGCAGCAACTCCGAGAGCACGACGGGCTTGGTGAGGTAATCGTGCGCGCCGGCCTTCATCGCTTCAACGGCGATGAGCTCACTGCCATGCCCCGTCATCATGATCACCGGCACGCCGCTATCCCACTGCTTGATCTTCTGCAGCACCTCCAGGCCATTGATGCCGGGAAGGGCGTAATCCAGGATGATCGCCTCGGGTCGGAGCACATCGAGCTCGGCCAGACCTACTTCGCCGCTTTCGGCGACGCGTGCCTCGTAACCGGAGCGCGTGAGATAGGTTGCGATGTTCTTCGCGAGTGTTCGCTCGTCCTCGATGATGAGGATCGCCGGGCTCACGAGGCAACGGCACATAGCCGGATCGTGACGAGCGCGCCATCGCCCGGATTGCTCGTGAGCGTCACGCTGCCGCCGAATCGGGTGATGATCCGGTTCACGAGCGGCAGCCCAAGACCCAGCCCTTTGCGCTTGGTGGTGAAGAATGGCGCGAAGATTCGCGGAAGGGCCTCAGCCGCAATGCCGCTCCCGGTGTCGCGCATGCGCACCTCGACGTCGCGTCCGCCGGTTGTCACGCTTACGTTCACCGCAAGTGCTCCGCCGCTCGGCATCGCTTCGAGCGCGTTGGCGATGAGACTGTTGAACACATGCGTCAGGCGCAGGACTTCCGCGCGCGCCGGCGGCACCGCCTCGGCGACCTGCATGTCCACCTCGATGCCACAGCGGTGCAGCTCGCGGGCGTAGCCTTCGATGCAGCCGTGCAGAACACCTGGCACGTCGACCGGCGAGAGCGACGCGGGAGCCTGGTCGGAATAGGTGAGAAGCTGACGCACCCACTCGCTCAGCCGGTCCACCTCGGACATGATGTCCTGGGCCGCGCCGCGCACTTCGGTCGACGGTTCGTCGTGCAGCAACTCGGCAGAGCTGCGGATGGAGGCGAGGGGATTGCGAATGCCGTGCGTGATCGCCCCGGTCATCTCGCCGATCACGGCGAGGGTCTCCGACTCGAGCAGCCGCACGCTTTGCTCTTCGAGCAGACGGTCGGCACGCCGCACGAGCCCGTACAGGACAAGGTAGAGCAACGCGCCGCCGAGGATCGCGGACATCCAGATCAGGCGAACTCCGCGCTGAGTCGCCTCGAAGAGCGCGGTCGGTACCCGGTAGAGCTCGACCACGCCGATGACCGGCCGGTCTCGCGCTGCGCGTACCGGAAGGTAGTTCTCGACGAAGCGCGGCTCGCGGCTCGACAGACGCAGGTGCTCGGGCTTCGGGTCCGACGGGCTGATGACGCCGGATTCGATCTCGATGTGCCCTTCCAGCGCTTCCTCGAGCTCTGCATTGGGGCCGAGCTTGCGTCCGATGAGCGCGGGATCGCTCGACCACAGCACGCGCTGGTCGCGGTCATAGATATTCGCGCGCAGCACGTCGGGCAGCCGTGCCACATGCGCGAGGAACTCCTCGAACCGCTGATCGCGCGGTGGGCTGTTGCCCTGGACGAAGTACGCGCTCGTGTCCTGCACGTCGACGAGACTCTGCACCACTTCCATCATGGTGGCTGCGTCGTGCTCGAGCAGATTGGTCGTGAGGAAACGGCTGAGCAAGATCGACGATGCGACGCTGACGAGCCCGATGCAGAAAAAGCTCAGGAGCGCGAACCAGCCGGTGAAGCGCAGCGAGCCGCGAAGCTTCAGCAAGGGAGCACGGATGCGCGACCACGCGTTGTGCGCGACCGATGCGCTGTCGGGCATGTGAGCCATGCGCAAGTTGGAGGGATTCAGCGAATCGCCCGAGCGCGGCGATAGCTCGAGCGAAGGCGAGCCGCGGCTCGCGCTGGGGTGAACTACACCTGCTTCAACGCCATGTACTTGCGCTCGGGGCGCAGGTGCGCGGCCGGCGGCTCGCCGCCGTATTTCGCCCGGACGTAGTCGTTGACGATGTTTTCGAACTCGTGAGCGATGGCCTCGCCCTTGAGTGTCACCGTCTTGTGACCATCGACATAGACGGGCGCCACGGGTACTTCGCCGGTGCCCGGCAGGCTGATGCCGATGTTGGCCATCTTCGATTCGCCGGGACCGTTCACGACGCAGCCCATCACGGCCACGGTCATGTTCTCGACGCCGGGATATCGGGTGCGCCAGATCGGCATCTGTCCCCGGAGGTAGGTCTGGATTTGCGCGGCAAGCTCCTGAAAGTAAGCGCTTGTCGTGCGGCCGCAACCGGGGCACGAGCTCACGAGGGGAGCGAACGAGCGCAGCCCCATCGTCTGCAAGATCTCCTGGGCGACGATCACCTCACGCGTGCGGTCGCCGTTCGGCTCAGGCGTCAGCGACACGCGAATGGTGTCGCCGATGCCTTGCTGCAGCAACACCGCGAGTGCCGCCGTCGAGGCCACGATCCCTTTGGTGCCCATACCGGCTTCGGTCAGCCCGAGATGGAGCGGATAGTCGCAGCGGCGGGCGAGTTCGCTGTACACCGCGATCAGGTCCTGCACGTTCGACACTTTGCACGCGAGGATGATGCGATCGCCCGGCAGCCCGAGCGCCTCGGCAAATTGCGCGCTGCGGATCGCCGAGGTGACGAGCGCTTCACGCGTGACGTGCGCCACGTCGAGCGGGTTGAGTGAGCGCGCGTTCTCGTCCATCAGGCTGGCGAGAAGCTCCGGGTCGAGGCTCCCCCAGTTGACGCCGATGCGCACGGGTTTGCCGTAATCGATGGCCTTCTCGATCATCACGGCGAACTGCGGGTCGTGCTTGCTGCCGCGCCCGACGTTGCCAGGATTGATGCGGTACTTGGCAAGCGCCTGCGCGCACTCCGGATAATGGCTGAGTAGCTTGTGACCGTTGAAGTGAAAGTCGCCGATCAGCGGCACGTGGCAGTTGACCGCGTCGAGCCGCTCGCGAATGGTCGACACGGCCGCCGCTGCTTCGGCGTTGTTCACGGCAATCCGCACGATCTCGGATCCTGCCTCCGCCAGGGCCTTGACCTGGGCGACCGTGCCCGCAATGTCCGCGGTGTCGGTATTCGTCATGGATTGCACGACGATGGGCGCGCCGCCGCCGATCGCAATGCCGCCTACCCGTACGATGCGCGTACGGTGGCGGGTGATGGTCGGACGGTGTAGCGCGCTCATAGGGCGACTGAAGCTCATTGGCTCGTGCAGGGCAAGCTTGGGATTTTAACATTCCGACGGGCGCGCTCGTCGGACTCGCCGCGACAGGGGTCAAAAGGGCCGGGACTTGCTACCCGCCGCCCGGGTTGAATGCGGCAACGGTGTCTTCAGGCAGCGGCGCGGTGCTGCACCATGTATGACGCACCATCGCGATGGAGCCGCCTCGGAGCACCGCGTTCTCGTCATCGGCGCCCGACCCGCCGGGCCGGCCGCGACGATTGCGATACACGGTGCGCGCGGGGCTCTCGCTGACTACGTCGCAGGCGCTCCCGATCTTGTCGTGACCGATCGTGGCCTGGCGCAGGAAGGCGGGCAGCGACGCAGGAAGGTTTAGGCTGAGCCAATGCCCCGGCACGGCCCACGACAGACGCCCGTTCCACAGCGCTTGCAGGACGTCGGCGAGGGCCCTCGTCTGCGCGGGATCGCTCGTGCTCGGCGCATCGCTCGACAGGGCAATGGCGGGGATTCCCCAGAACGTCGCTTCGCGAGCCACCGCCATCGTCCCCGAATAGGCGAGGTCCTCGGCAACGTTGCGCTTGTCGTTGATGCCCGAAAGCACCAGTGCGGGCATGGCTGCATCACGGAGCACGATCGCGAGGGCCGCGATGATGCAATCGGCGGGGGCGCCCGAGCAGGTGTAGCTCTTGGGCCCGACGCGCTCGAGCACGATCTCGGCATCGAACGTAAGTTGATGGCTCGCGGCCGTCCACTTGCGCGCCGGTGCTACGATCCAGACGTCCTGGGAGAGGAGCCGCGCGGCATCCGCGAGTCGGCGAATGCCCGGTGAGCTCGCCCCGTCATCGTTGCTGATCAGGATTCGCATGGCCGCTCACAGATCCAAAGTGTCGCCGGTGCGCAGGTCGGCGCGCATGCGCGGCAGATGCCGTCCGAGGCGCTCGAGGGCAAGAGGCTCGCACGAGTGGCCGACCAGAAGGGAGGCGCCGGAGCCCTCGGCCATGGCCACGTTGGCGGCGAGACGTGGGTGCGTCGGCAGGCGTATCCAGTCGGCGCGCCTGTCGTTCAGCAGTGCCTGGCCGGCGGTACCCGCAGGCACGTGGCCTGTGAGCAGCACGGGGTGACTGTCGTCCCGCGCACGGGCAAGCGCAACTTTCGAAGGTCCCGAAAGCCCCATGCCGTCATGACAGATCAGCGCCGCGCGCGGCAGCGGATCGGCCGTGTGCCAGTCACGCGTCGTGGCGAGGCGCTGGGAGAGGCGCTGCGCCGCTGAAGCCGAAAGCCAGCGCTCGTCGTTCAACTGCTCGCGTAACGCGCCACGCATGCCGGGCGCAAGTGCGATATCGCCGGGAATGACAGCAAGGAGCTCCGCCGAGCGGCCGTAGAGCGGCGTCGGCAGCACGCACCCCTGCGGATGCGCGCTCACCCAGGCGGCAATGTCGCGTGCGCGATCGGCGGCCGGGATGTCGTCGTCTCCGTAGGAAGCGTCGAGCAGCACGATGTCGCTCTGCGGAAGGGCATCCATCGCGAAGACGGGGCTTTCGCTCATCATGTCGCCGCAATAGGTGAGTCGGACGTCGGCATCCATCACCTGGCACCACACGCCGCCGGCGATGTGTCCCGAACGTCCGGTGAGAACCCGCAGGGGTCCTACGCGCAGCGCCTGACCGCCGGCCGGGAGCTCGATGACGCGTGACCATGGAACCTGCGCGGCCTCATCCGGCGCTGCGTAGTCCGCAAGGCACATGCGCGTGTCGCGCTGGGCCTCGGGCGTCATGTAGATGGGCCCCGTGAAGCCGTTGGCGATGCACCAGCCGAGCGCTGCCGAGTGGTCCTCGTGGCCGTGCGTGATGAGCAGCGCGTCGACCGCAGCGAGCTGCTCGCGCGAGATCTGCGGATAGTACTGTGGTGTGCCGTGCGCGCTGGTCATCACGCCGACATCGAGCAACAGCCGGAAGTTGGCGCTTTCGACAACGAGCGAGGTGCGCCCTTTCTCGCCGAATCCGCCATGCAGGTGTAGACGCATCGAATCAGCCCGCCGTTGCCTGCGGCAGAATCCAGCCGTCATCGATCGCGATGCGTACCGCGCTGCCGACCTCGGGCGCGACCGCTTCGTGGGCCATTGCATGGATGCTGGCGGAAGGCGCGGCCTCGAGCTCGATTTCGAGGCGATAGCGGCCACCGCGATACACGGCATGGGTGATCCGCCCACCGAGGCCTTCACTCCCCTGCGCGATGGCGAGATCGCCTGCACGCAGGCACGCCGTGGCGGCCTCATCGGCACGTTGGCCCGGCGGACAGCGCATGCGCAGCCGATGACCGTACACATCGACATCGCACGTCGTGCCGTGCACGGCGCCGACACGGGCCGGCAGCAGCATGCCTTCGCCGATGAAGCGCGCCACCGTTTCATCAGCCGGCTCGCGATACAGGAGCGAGGGGGTGGCGACCTGCAGCACGCGCCCCTTGTCCATCACCGCGATGCGATCGGCAAGTGCCATGGCCTCTGCCTGATCGTGCGTGATGTACACCATCGTCGTGCCCGTGCGCTCATGAAAGCGACCGAACTCGCGCTCCATCGAGGCGCGAAGGTGCACGTCGAGATTGGCAAGCGGCTCATCGAGCAGCACGAGTGATGGCTCGGTCACGAGACAGCGCGCGAGTGCCACGCGTTGCCGCTGGCCTCCTGACAGCAGTGCGGGACGCCGATCGCCGAATCCCTGCAGCTCGACCTGGGCCAAGGCTTCGGCAACGCGCCGCGAACGCTCGGGCTCGCGCACGCCGGCGACTTCGAGCCCGTAGGCCACGTTCTTGGCAACACTCATGTGCGGCCACAGCGCGTACGACTGAAACACGATGCCGACCCGCCGCGATTCGGGCGGTACGTGTTGCATCGGTGACGAGACGAGCGTGTCGCCGATGGAGATCCGTCCCTGGTCGGCACGATCAAAGCCCGCGATCTGCCGCAGCAAGGTGGTCTTGCCGCAGCCGGAGGGCCCGAGGATTGCGATGAACTCGCCGTCCGCGACGTCGAGGGACACATTGTCGAGCGCCTGAAAGGTACCGAAATGCTTCGAGAGGCCTTGGATGTTCAGTCGCGCCATGGCAACACGCCTCGTGGCAGACGATGTCCGATGAGGAGCGTGGAGAGCATCAGGATCACGCTCATCGCGATGGTGAGCACGCCGAGCGCCGCCGCATAGTTGGAATCGCCGCCTTGCTGGAAGGAAAAGAAAACGACGCCGAGCGTCTCTGCACCCGAGGACCACAACAAGGCCGAAACGGTCAGCTCGTTGAAGGCCGTCAGAAAGATCAGGAGCGCACCAGCGGCTGCTGCCGGCGCCACGAGCGGCAGGATCACCGTTCGCAAACGGCGCAACAACCGTGCCCCCGCGACTTGCGCGGCCTCCTCGTACGTGCGGTCGAGTTGCAGATAACCGCTGACCACAGGTCTCAGCCCCAGCACCAGGAATCGCGCGAGATAGCAGAAGAAGATGATCCACACCGTGTTGTAGATCGAGAAGCCGAGCAGGGGCAGGGGCTTCAGGAACAGCAGGATGGCGGCGATCGCCAGCACGACTCCGGGCAGCGCATACGGCATCTCGGTCACGAGATTCACCGTGCGCAGCAGGCGCGAGCGTCGCCACACCAGAAAGTACGCGAGGGGTACGGCAATCAAGACGATCACGAACGCGGCGAGTGCAGACAGTCCGAGGCTGTTGCGGAATGCGCGTTTCGCGGCGCTGTGCTCGAACAGCACGAACCGGTAGTTGTCCAGCGTTGCGGACGCCGCGTCGAGCACCACGCCGACGGACGCAACCAGCGAGGTCAGAACGAGCGCAATGATCGGCAGAAACAGGGTGAAGAGCGTCAGCGTCCACAGACCGATCTCGACGGGCAGGCGCGCGCTGCGCAATTCGAATGGCTGGGCTTCGACTGAAGCGGAGACGGTTCGAAAGTCGCGCCGGCGCGCGAGCATCTCCTGCGCAAGGATTCCGAATGTCGCGATGCAGCCGATCAGCAGTGACAGTATCGCGACCTCCGACAGCGCGCTTGGACCGAGGCCCGCGAGCCGCTGATAGATGAGGGTCGGCAACACGAGGTAATTGGCGGGGATGCCGAGCAGCGCTGGAATGCCGAAGTTGCCGAGGCACGACACGAAGCACAGCGCGACGCCTGCGAGCAGCGGTGGGGTCATGAGGGGCAGCACGATCTTGCGCAGCACCACACGCGGCCCGCCGCCTCCGGCGAGGCCCGCCTCGATGAGCTCGCGCGGCAGGCTGCGCAACCCTGCCCGCAGCGTGAGGAACACCAGCGGCGCGTACTGCACGCCGAGAACGAGGATGATCCCGCCGGGGGAATACAACGGATTGGGGGCGCCCAGGGCAGGCGCGGCGCCAATCAGCTTGAGAAGCGGGCTCGATGATCCGAAAAGCTGCAGCCACGCCAGCGCCACGACTTGCGGCGCGAGCAGGAGCGGCATCACGAAAAAGAAGACGAAGGCGTTGCGTGCGCGAATGTCGGTGAGCGCGACAACAAGCGCGACGACGCCCCCGATCAGCACGGCGAGCAGCGTGCCGCCGAATGCGGTCACCAGACTGTGCTCGGTGGCCCTCCAGGTGGCCGAGTTGGCGAGCACGCGCGTGATCGCCTGGGTCGACGGAATCCCGCCCGGGGCCACCGCCTCGAGCGCGAGACGCCCGAGCGGGAGAACGGAGAGCACGCCGACCACGAGCAGAAGGGACCCGAGGAGCGTGTAATCCTCGGCGCGTCCGGAGAGGACCGCCCGCTCACGAAGAGCGGCCGGTGCAGCGCTTGGACCTGCGGGAGACGGCAGCGCTTCAGCTTCCGAAAAGATCGGCAAAGCGCTTCAGGTTGTCGGTGTTGGTCTGCACCACCTTTGAAATGTCGGTGGGCATCAGGTTGATCTTGCGGCCGGCCGGATACCACGCCGGCATGCCGACACTCGCTCTCGCCGGAATGTACCCCATCGCAACGGCGAGCTTCTGCCCCTCATCGGACAGGATGAAATCCACGAACGCTCGCGCTGCGGCGGCGTTCTGCGACGTCTTCAGAATCGCCACAGGTTCGGTGACCGCCGGCAGGCCTTCAGCCGGGAAGATGAATTCGACGGGCGAGCCCTTGGCCTTGGCGTTGAAGGCCATGAAATCGACGAGCACCCCGTAAGACTTTTCACCGTTGGCGACCGCGGTGAGCACTGCACCGTTGCCGCGCACCGCGACTGTGCCGTCAGCCTTGAGCTTCTCGAAGTAGTTCCAGCCGAGATCCGGGCGCGCGGTCATGGTGCCGAGCATGATCGCCGCCGCCCCGGAGTACAACGGGCTCGGCATCGCGATCTGTCCTTTGTATTCGGGCTTGGTGAGATCCGCCCATGACGCCGGACGAAGCTTGGCTGCGGTGTTGACCACAATGCCGGTGGTGACGAGCTTCGAGCCGAAGTAGGTCCGATCGGCGTCGAAGCTGCCGGCCTCGAGGCCCTCCACTTTGGCCTCGCGATACGCCATCAGGCGACCATCCTTCTTGAGCGTCTCCATAGTAGCCGCGTCGGCCAGTAGAAGAACGTCAGCTTTGGGTTGCCCGCCTGCGAACTCCGCGGCGAGCTTGCCCATCACCTCGGTCGTGCCGGAGCGGAACACGTCCACCTCGACCCCGGGGTTCAGCTTGCGAAATCCGGCAACGGTCTGCGCCGCGTCGCGCTCCGGCTGCGACGTGTAGAGCACGAGCTTGCCTTTGACGCCCTGCGCGGCCGCGGGGCCGATCACGGCGGCCGCGGCAGAAAGGGCGACGGCGAGAAAGATGCGGCGGGATTTACTGTTCATGCGTTGCCTCGTGGTGTCGTTGTCATGGCAGTGCTGATGTCGCTTGCAAACGTGGCTCGATACAGGCCGCGCGAGGTCATTTCGTTTCGATCATCGCGACGACTGTCCCGACTGCGACTTCGGTGCCGGTGACCGGCGCGAGCTGGCGGATGATGCCAGTGCCCGGGGATTCGACTTCCATCATCGACTTGCCGGTCTCCATCTCGAACAGCACATCGCCTTCGTTCACGTGCGCGCCTTCGGCCACCTTCCACTCCGCAATGATCCCGGACTCCATGTCCATGTCGACCTTGGGCAGGATCACTTCGACTTTGCTCATGGGCGCTTTCTCTCAGCGACGGCTCGCACCGCGCGGAAGATATCGTCCTCCTGCGGGACTGCGGCCTTTTCGAGGACCGGATTGTAAGGAATCGGCGTCTCGGCGCCACCCAGGCGAACGATCGGCGCCGCGAGCGCGTGCACGAGATCGGTTTCAGCCAGATGCGCGGCAATCTCGGCGCCGATGCCCATCGTCTTCACGCCCTCGTACACGATGACGAGCCGGCGCGTTTTGGCGACACTTGTTTCGATCGTATCGAAGTCGATGGGACGCAAGGAGCGCAGATCGATCACTTCGGCATCGATGCCGTTCGCGGCGAGTCTCTCGGCGGCCGCGAGCGCGCGCAGCATCATGATCGATCCGGCGACGATGGTGACATCGCGGCCCTCGCGCGCGACCCGCGCCGAGCCGATCGGCACGCGGTACGGCTCGATGGGTACAACGCCTTTGGTCTTGTAGAGGAGCTTGTGCTCGAAGATGAGCACCGGGTTGGGATCATCGATCGCGGCGAGCAGGAGACCCTTGGCGTCATGTGGCGTCGACGGTTGCACGACCTTGAGACCCGGCACGTGCGCGAACCATGCCTCGAGGCTCTGGCTGTGCTGCGCCGCCGCGCCGGTGCCGGATCCTGCAGGCAGGCGTACGACCATCGGCACACTGGCCTTGCCGCCGAACATAAAGCGGATCTTCGCGGCCTGGTTGACGATCTGTTCCATGGCCAGGGTCACGAAATCCGAGAACTGGATCTCGAGCACCGGCCGCATGCCCGTCAACGCGGCGCCGACTGCAGCACCGGCAAGGCTGAGTTCGCTGATCGGCGTGTCGATCACCCGCTCCCTGCCGAACCGGTGCACGAGATCGCCCGAGACGTTGAACGCGCCGCCGTAGACGCCGACATCCTCACCGAAGAGGAAAACCCGCGGGTCGGCTTCCATGGCCTGGGCAAGGCCTTCGCGAATCGCCTCCGCATAGGAAAGCTGACGCGCCTCGGTCGGCGTGGCGGTACGGTCATCCGGCATAGACGTCTCGAGTGAGCTCCGAGGGATCGGGTGCCGGGCTTGCCTTTGCGAACTCGAGCGCGCGCTCGATCTCCTGCGCTGCGCTGTGCTCGATGGCGCTGATCTCCTCCGCATCCAGCATGCCGGTTGCAAGAAGCTCGTCGCGTAGCCTCCGGATGGGATCGCGGCCGCGCCACGTCTCGATCTCGTCCTTGGTGCGATAGAGATTGCGGTCGCTTTTGGAGTGACCGCGCAGGCGGTACGTCTTGCATTCGACGAGCGTAGGCCCGCCGCCATTGCGCGCACGCTCCACGGCCGTCCGTGCCGCAGACGCGACGCTCGGAAGATCGTTCCCGTCGATCGAGATGCCCGGCATCGCGTACGCGCCCGCACGATCGGCCACATTGGGCACGGCCATGGAGAGCGCCACGTCCATCGACATGGCGTACTTGTTGTTCTCGCACAGGAAGACGATCGGCAGTTTCCAGATCGACGCCATGTTGAGCGACTCGTGGAATGCACCTTCGTTCGCGGCGCCATCCCCGAAGAACACCATGCAGACGCGCGATTGCTTCTGCATCATGATGCTCATGCCGACGCCCACCGCGATCGGCAGCCCTCCGGCGACGATTCCATTCGCACCGAGATTGCCGCTCTCGATGTCCGCAATGTGCATCGATCCGCCGCGCCCGCGACAGTAGCCGGATTCCTTGCCGAAGAACTCGGCGAGCATGCGCCCCACGTCGGCACCCTTCGCGATGCAGTGGCCGTGACCCCGATGCGTCGACAGGATGTAGTCCTCGGGCGACAGCGGCAGGGTGGAACCCACTGCGCTTGCTTCCTGGCCGATGGATAGATGCATCGTGCCGTGCACCAGCCCACGCATGTAGCTTGCTTCGGCGACCTCCTCGAACTTGCGGATGAGGTGCATGCGATAGAGCGCCTGGCGCAACGTCTCCTGGTCGAGCGCGGCGAGCTCGCTGCGCACGCCAGCCGTGTCGCCCCCGGCCGGGTGGGCTCTGACGATCGCTCCCGTCGCGCCCGTCATGCGGCCTCCTTGATGCGCACGTAATCGTCCTGCGCCTGGCGCACCTGGACGATGCGCTGCTGCGGATCGGGCGTGCAGTTGGCGTAGCTCAGGAGGTCACCCTTGGCAATGCGCCGCGTCACCTTGGCACGCTGCGCGAGCCCCAGCGGCAGTGCGTTTGCGGAAAGCGCGTCCGATCGCGACAGCGCGAACCCGCGATAGCAGTACTCCCCGATCGCGTCGAGTGTTTCGCCGGGCGCGAGGTCGCGCTTGGCCCTGGCGCAGACCTCTGCCGTGGGGACCGGCAGAGGGCGCATGTGGCTGCGTCCGAAGAGCACCGCCGCTGCGGCGGAAAGCGGCACCTCGAGGCTTGTGAGGTGGTACGGACGGAAGAACGTGTAATACGGTCCTTCGCCAAGCTGAAGATCGTTCATGCGCTCACGCAGTCGCGGATGCCGCAACTCGGCGATGCAGAACACGCCCGGCGCCACACCTTTAGCGACGGTGAAGTCGACGACGCCCCTGCGCGACAGAAGGCCTCCGTCCTCGCGCGGGCACAGCACGTTGTGCAACACCTCGAGGCGCGCATCGGGTCCGTGCATCCCTGGAATGTCCGGCACGAGGCCCGTCGCGTTGGCGAGTGCGACCATCTCGACCATGGTCTTCGAGCCATCCACGAATTCGACGAGCATGCGCGGATTCATGTTGCGGCGCTTCGCCTCGTCGATGTAGGCGTCAGGCGTGGCATCGACGCGAAAGGCGTTGTTCTTGCCCTTGCCGGCGGCCACGATCGGGTAGCCCAGCCCGCGCACGAAATTGACCAATTCCATGGTCGAGCTTGGCTCGTCGCCCGCGCCGAGCGTGTACACGACGCCGGCTGCATCGGCCTTCGCGCACAGATAGGGGCCGATCGTGACGTCGGCCTCGACGTTCATCATCACCATGTGCTTGCCGGCCTCGATGCTCGTGAGCGCCACCTCCGCCCCCACATTGGGGTTGCCGGTGGCATCGATCACGACGTCGACGTCCTCGGCCCGGCATACGTCGAGCAGCGAAGCACTGACCGCAAGGCGACCGCGGCGGATCGCCTGCGCAGTACGAGCACCTTCGGCGGTCTCGGGCTGTCGCGCATCCGGGCCGGCGATCTTGCACGCGGCGATGACGTTCTCAGGGATGGCATCGGCACATGCCACCACCTCGATCCCACGCATCAGGCTCGTCTGCACGAGGATGTCGGTGCCCATCTGTCCGGCACCGATCAGGCCAATGCGCACGGGGCGTCCGGCGCGATGACGCTCGTCCAATGCCTCCGCAATGGACATGCCGGAGGAGATTGCTTTCGTTGACATCAGGACTCCGACGCATTTCGGTGGATCCGCATTGTAATGTTTCCCAGCGCAGGGATTTGGCCCTCGATGGGGCCCGCCGTGGAAATGGGCTAATCTTGCGCTGATGAGCTTTCTGTGGCCCCACGTGCTGTGGTTCCTGCTCCTGGTCCCCGGGCTCGTCGCGCTTTACCTCTGGCTCTTGCGACGGCAGCGCACGGGGGTACGGTACGCGAGCCTTTCACTCGTACGCGAGGCGCTCGGCACGGGGCAGCGGTTCCGAAGGCACGTGCCGCCGCTTTTGTTCCTCTTCGGCCTAACGGCCATCATCATCGCCGCGGCACGGCCGACGGCAGTGATCACCCTGCCGTCCGAGCAACGCACGATCATCATGGTGATGGACGTGTCCCTCAGCATGCGCGCGACGGACGTGGAGCCCAACCGCCTCGCGGCTGCACAGGCGGCAGCGAAAGCCTTCGTGCAGGAGCAACCCAAGGACGTGCTGATCGGCATCGTCGAGTTCGCCGGCACCGCATCGGTGGCCCAGGCTCCGACCCATAATAGGGAAGAGCTCGTCGCGGCCATCGATCGTTTCGAAGTGCAGCGTCACACCGCCATCGGCAGCGGCATTATCGTGGCGCTTGCAACCCTCTTTCCCGATCAAGGCATCGAGGTGGGATCGTTCGCAGGTGGCGGAGGTGCAGGCCGTGAACGCGGCCGCTCGCTCGATAAGCCCGCCAGTGGCGACAAGCCGGCGCTCGCACCCGTTCCACCGGGCTCGAACCATTCGGCAGCGATCATCATGCTGACGGATGGCCGACGCACGATCGGACCTGATCCGCTCGATGCCGCGCGCATGGCAGCCGATCGGGGCGTGCGCATCTACACGGTCGGCTTCGGCACCGCCGAGGGCGGCCTGGCGGGGTTCGAGGGCATGTCCATCTACATGCGCTTCGACGAAGAATCCCTGCGCGCGATTGCCGACCTCACCAAGGGCGAGTTCTACGCAGCAAGCTCCGCCGCGGACCTGAAAAAGGTCTACGAAAAGTTGAACAGCAGCTACGTGCTGGAAAAGAAGGACACCGAGGTGACCGCCCTCGCCACGGGGATCGCGGCGCTCCTCGTCGTCATTGCGGTGGCTCTATCGGTCGCCTGGTACAGCCGCATCGGCTAATGGGCTCTCACGCGGCGTAGTGCAGCCGAACGGGCAAAAAGCTCCCTTTTCCGCAAAGTCATGTAGGCCTCCGCGCACGCACGGTTCCGGCCGCGTCCGACCGCCACGGCACGGCGGAGCATCTAGGATGTCGGTACTGAAATCGAGAGGAGATGTCATGAGCAAGCTTCTGCGCAATGTGCTTTTCGGCGCCGGCATCCTCGTCGCAGGGCAAGCCGCGGCCCAGGTGACGCTGTACGAGAACGACGGGTTCCGCGGCCAGAGTTTCACCGCCGATCGCCCGGTTTGGAACCTGGAGCGCTGGGGGTTCAACGACCGCGCTTCGTCGGTCGTGGTGCGCGGTGGATCGTGGGAGGTGTGCAGCGACGCGCGCTTCGAGGGCCGTTGCGTGGTGCTGCGCCCGGGCGATTACCCCTCCCTGAGAGCGCTTGGTTTGAGTGACCAGATCTCTTCGCTGCGCGAAGTCAACCATTACGGGCGTGATGATCGTGGAAACAACCCGTATGCGCGTGACGATCGCGACTTTAATGTTTATGGACGCGACGATGATCGCATGAATCAGCAGCAGCGCGGATATCGTGACGATAATCGTTACGAATATCGCAACGATGGCTGGCGTTTCGACCGTAACGAGAATCGCTGGGAGCGCTACTAGACGGTCCGGCGCTGCCTGCGGTGAGAACCGCGAGCTCCGATTCACGAACGCGGCTCTTCGGAGCTGCGTTTTTTTTGTGCTCTGCGGACATGAAGTACCATCGCGCATTGAAGCCACAGCCCCGCAGCCGCCCCCTGGCGCGCCGCGCCGCG